>JBHIET010000004.1:0-79136 GCA_046760785.1 Anaerolineae bacterium
GACGACTGGCCTGATTTAGCTGCTAGCGGAGTGCGAAATCTAGGCTAAGAGGCCGGGACTCTGGGCGTTTATGCGTCCTATCCGTTCGCCTGGCCTACGAAAGGTGATCGAAGGGGTTGTCGGTAACCATGCCCTCGGCTGTGGCTGCTGCCAACTGTTGCTTGTCACCACTGATGAGTGAAGATTAGGTTGAGTTGGCGCCGGGCCAGGACCTGGTAGTGGCGCAAAGCGACGGCCAATTGTATGGCATCGTAGGCTTTGAGGGGGTGGCGTTGGGTCAATTAGCGGCGGCGTAAAAATCGCCGGAAATGATCGGGATCAACTCGAAGAGCGTATCGGCCTCGGCCAGAAAACGGTCGAAGATGCCTTTCCGGGTGCGCTGTCTGATCCGTCCCATTCTGTGCAGAATGGCAAAGGCGGCGGTTACTTCTGCGATGCTGACTTCGGCGATGAAGACCGTGTTCGTCCTTATCCCTGTGTCTGGCGCAAGCCGGTGAACCACTTTCTTGACCCACACGCTGCCGGGTTCGTCAACGTAGTACTTGACTATCGCGCTGGCGTCGAGGAAGTAGTGAAGGCCCATTGGTTAGCGCCTGTTCTGAATGATGACGTCGCTGAGCATAGGGCCTGGCTTCAATTTGTGCATCTCTTGGATGATGGCTTGCTTCTCGTCCTCCGGCAAGGCGTGCCAGCGCTCGGCGTGTACTCGTTCCTGTGGTGTTAGATCGCGGATCAGTCCCTCGGCCTTAAGTTCGGCCAGCACCGCTCTCGCTCTGATAAGCCCTCTATCTTCTCCTCACTGACCAGAGTGGGCCGCCCGCCATCACCTCGCAACTCTCATATGGCCTGCTCCAGCCACGCCACCCGCGTTTCCAGTTGTCTCAGTGCAACTTCGACTGTCGCCATTTTGCACCTCCTGTCCCCCCGGCCTCGCAGGGAGCGACATAGTGCATTCAGGTCTCCTCTTCCAGAGGCCGCCATTCCTCAGCCATCTCTCGGTCCAGCGCCGCATCAGCCAGGTAGCCAGCCTTGAGCCGCTCGCGGAGAGCCTGACGGCGACGGCCGCCACTGCCATCACTCCAAATGCAATGCTTTCTTCAGAGCAAGCCCGATGCGGGACATCAACGCCGACGACGCATACCCCAACCTGCGATACAGCACTGAGCGGTGAACTATTGCCAACTTCTCAGTTTTGACTACAGACGTCTTCGCCAGCCCGGTTTGCGCAAAATCCTGTTCCCCTTTTCATCTTGAACAACCCGTTGTCCACCGTCACGGTGTCCGTGTCCTCGCACAGCGCGGTGCCGCCTGTGCTGACGTCGTAGATGCGCGCCCTGACGCTGTAACTGCCGTCGAGCGGGTTTCCGCTGTCATCCGTCAGCCGTCCCTGGATGGGAACGATAGAGCTCACGATAGAGTCCGCTGCTCCCGCTTCATTCCCTTCCGCGATACCGTCCTCTTCGTCCGGCCCCTGGGACAGCACGGCCTCCACGACCCACAGCCCGGCCAACAGCAGCACCACTGCGAGCAGCAGGGCGAGCGCCGTGCGCGTGAACTTGATCTCGAAACGAATCGCTTTCGTCTCCATGACCTTTTCTTCCTTCGTTTTCTGGGGTTTCTCCCTGGTTCGCGCCTGCCCGCACGGGCTTGCGCACGCTATTCCCCGCCTACTCACACAGGTTTGTGCATAGGCACCTCCTTGGCCACTGCTGCACGTATCCACCGCCCGGCTACCCCGCGACGTACTCCCCCACCAGGTGCACCCCCATCCGGCGCGGCATCACCCGCTCCAGCAGGCAGGCCAGCCAGAACAGGCTTTCGTTGAAGGCCAGGTAGGTGGGGTCGCCAATGAAGCGCAGCGAGACCCGTTCCAACCCGGCGGCCCGCACCAGTCGCTCGATCTGCACCGGCGCGTTGGCGCGGTAGAAGGCCGGAAAGGTATTGGGTTCGGCGCGGCCATAGAGATAGCCCACCAGTCGCCCCCGGGTCCAGCGCAAGGCCTGATTGAACATCACCAACGGGTGGCACCGGTTGGGTGTGAGGAAGATAAAATGCCCGCCGAAGCGCAGCACGCGTGCCACCTCCGCGAAGACCTGCTCTGGCTCCGGCAGGTGCTCCAGTACCCACGAGCAGCAAACCAGGTCGAAACTGGAGTCGGCGTAGGGCAGGGCTTCCGCCAGCCCGCAGGCCCGCGCCAGCGCCGGTGCACGGTGCTCGCGCAACGACATCATGTCGGGGTCGAGCCCGGCGACGAAGCCAGCCTGCGGGTGCAGTCGTTCCATCACCCCGCCCCGCCCGCAACCCAGGTCGAGCACGCGCGTGGCAGGACTGAGGTGGCCGGCCACCAGGTCCTGGTAGACGTGGCTGCTGGGCCGCCAGCCGGGACGCATCCCGCCGTAGCGCTGGCGATAGGTCTCCTGTCGGTCTAGCGAGAGCATCTACGCGATGTCCCCTATGCACTTATCTGAGGAAAACTATAGATTGGAAAACTGGTGGATCGGTCTCATAAACCATCAACTACCAGTGTGCCAATTTACTAAATTATAGCCGCACCCCGCATCACGAGCAAGGGCCGGAATTTGACGACAACGCCTCTCGAAGGTATAATATCGTCGTGAACGCTCCTCGGTAGCTCAATTGGCAGAGCGGCCGGCTGTTAACCGGTTGGTTGCAGGTTCGAGTCCTGCCCGAGGAGCCAGGAGGCGCGATTGGGGAAGCAACGCTTCCCTTTTTGTTTTCCCATGCGAGATAGGCTGTCTGTCATCCTTAACTGGCTGTGCCGCATTCGACCGGCTCACCTGATCCGGCTGGTGCTGGCGCTCTTCATCCTGTGGGCCATCCGCCCCCCGCGCGTGTTAGTCGTCCTCGGCCCACCCCAGCAAGTAGTCACCACGAATCCCATCGTCGGCGTCCACACCCGCCTCACCGACGAGGTGGAGGAGTGGAAGATCCAGCGCACGCTACAGATGGTGCGCGAGATGGGCGCCCCCTGGATTGTCGAGTACTTCCCCTGGCCCTACATTGAACCGGAGGAGGGAAGGTTCAACTGGAGTCACAGCGACGCGGTGGTCAAGCACGCCGAGAACCAGGGGCTGACCGTGATCGCCCGGCTGGGTTGGGTGCCCGGGTGGGCCCGCCCAAAGCCTGGGAAGCAGGAGACCACCCTCACCTACCTGGACACCGACCACTACGACGACTTCGCCAACTTCGCGGCCGCCTTCGTTGCACGCTACCGGGGGCGCGTGAACTACGTCGTCATCTGGAACGAACCCAACCTCAGCTTCGAGTGGGGCTACCGGCCGGTGGACCCTGAGGGATACGTCGAACTGCTGCGGGCGATCTACCCTTGTGCTCACGCTGCCAACCCCGATGTGGTCGTGCTGGCCGGCGCGTTGGCCTCCACGCTGGAACCGGAGGGGAGCGCGGCCGGCCTGAGCGACCTGGTTTACCTGGAGCGCATGTACCAAGCCGGCGCCGCACCCTATTTCGACGCACTCGCCGCCCACGGCTACGGGCTGACATCCTCGCCTGAGGAGCCTCCCGCTCCTGGCACGATCAACTTCCGCCGCATCGAACTACTGCGCGAAGTCATGGTCGCCCGCGGCGACGGCGACAAGTTGATCTACGTGACCGAGACGGGCTGGAACGATCACCCGCGTTGGGCCAACGGCGTCCGCCCCGCGCAGCGCATCCAGTACACCATCGGCGCATACGAGTGGGCCCGCCAGCATTGGCCCTGGTGTGCGTGCGTCGCGATGTGGGCCTTCCGCTATCCCGCCTCGACCCTCAGTTACCAGGACTACTACGCCTTCGTGACAGCGGACTTCGAGCCGAAGGTGATTTATCTCGAGGTGCAAAACTACACGCAGGGAATTGGGACGGGCCCGTGAACATGAATTGGAGCAGTGATGGTATTGGTTGCGCCCTTACTATGGACGTGATACAATAGTCACGCGTATGGCACGAGGAGGAATGCGATGGCATCAGAGAGTACGGTAAGGGGGAGATGGCCGTCGCCGGAGCAGGTTGCAGTAATCAGCCCGAGGAAGTCCATCCACCAACCCATTTTCCCGACGTGCGCTGAGATCAGGGAAGTGGAGATAGCGGTATCTGACCAACACTGGCCTCTGGCTTGACATTCGAGAGCGTCCAAGCGGTGGGCAAGGAGTCGGGTATGGGTAAGTTGAAAGACATGCACACCCCCATATTCTGGGCCGAGGGGCACCCCGGCCCGCTGTCGGCGGAGGGGTGGCAGGTCCAATTGGGCGGACTGGTCGAGCGGCCGGTTGCGCTGACCTACGAGGAGATTCTCGCGTTGCCCAAGTCCATCGCCGACACCCGCTTGACCTCGGTGTCGGGCTGGAGCGTGCGCGGCAAGTGGGGTGGTGTGTGGTTTGGCGACCTTATGGCCGTCGCCGGAATCAGGCCGGAGGCCACACAGGTCCAGTTTGTCTCCTATCGCAACATCTACACGACTTGCATCCCGCTGGATGTTGCGTTGAGGGAGCGCACTTTGCTGGCCTACGAGTTTGACGGCGAACCGCTGGACGCCGACTACGGCGGCCCTGTGCGTGCCTTCTGCCCTTACCTGTGGGGGTACAAATCGGCGAAGAGCGTGATCGCCGTCACGCTGGAGGATCGTTCGATTCCCGGCTACTGGGAAGTGCGTGGCTATCCCGACGATGCGCAGATCAAGGCCAGGCGCGTGCACGACGTCAACACCCACCGCTGGCGACACATCCCCGGCGGCGAGGTTGTCGAGTTCCTGGATTGACGCCATCCATCATCCTGGAATGCAGGTTGACGCTCCTGGCGCTCAGACTGATTCGGCTGTGAGAACCTGATGTCCAATCACCTGGCAAACGAAACCAGCCCCTACCTGCTTCAGCACGCCGATAACCCGGTCGACTGGTATCCCTGGGGCAAGGAAGCGCTGCAGAAAGCACAGGCCGAGGATAAGCCAGTTTTTCTCAGCGTTGGCTACTCGGCTTGCCACTGGTGCCACGTGATGGCGCACGAATCATTCGAGGATGAGCGTGTAGCCGCGATCCTGAACGCGCACTTCGTCAGCATCAAGGTAGACCGGGAGGAACGGCCAGACCTGGATCGCATCTATATGAGCGCGGTGCAGACGCTGACCGGCCGCGGCGGCTGGCCGATGTCTGTGTTTCTCACACCTGACGGCAAACCGTTCTACGGCGGCACTTACTTCCCTCCTAGCCCGCGCTACGGTATGCCCTCCTTCGCCGACGTGTTGCTGGCCATAGCTGACGCCTGGCGGAACCGGCGTCAGGAGCTTATCGAGGGCAGCCAGCAATTGGTGGCGGCTATCGAACTGCAGATGGCGGCGACTGAAGATGTGAAGAGTGAGGATGTGAAGCGTGAGACACTGGATGCTGCCTTCGAGAATCTGTCGCGGAGCTTCGACGAGATTCACGGCGGATGGGATGGCGCACCAAAGTTCCCCCAACCGATGGCCCTCGAGTTCCTGCTGCGCTATCATCATACCACAGGCGACTCAAAGGCGCTGCAGATGGTTACTCAGACGCTGGAGGCGATGGCTCGCGGGGGAATGTACGACCAAATCGGCGGCGGGTTCCATCGCTACTCCGTGGACGATCACTGGCTCGTGCCTCACTTCGAGAAGATGCTCTACGATAACGCCCAATTGGCCCGCGTCTACCTGCACGGATGGCAGGTGACCGGCGAGTCCTTCTATCGCGCCGTCGCCGAGGAGACGCTCGATTACGTCGTCCGCGAGATGACCGCTGGCGAGACCGGCGGCTTTTACTCCACCCAGGACGCCGACAGCGAGGGCGAGGAGGGCAAGTTCTTCCTCTGGACGGTGGATGAGATCCGGGCCGTGCTGGGCGGTGATGCGGCTCGCTTCATAGCGGCCTACGGCGTGACGGAGCGCGGCAACTTTGAGGGGAAGAATATCCTTGAGTTTGTGGGTCGCCCGGAAGAGCGCGCCTCGCTGGCCGACGCTCGCCGTCGGTTGTTCCGGGCCCGTGAAGAGCGTGTTCGCCCTGGACGCGACGACAAAGTGCTCACTTCGTGGAACGGGCTGATGTTGGCTGCCTTCGCCGAGGCTGCGCGGGCCTTCTCCCCCTCGCCCAACGTTGGGAGAGGGGGCCGGGGGGTGAGGGCAGAAGTCTACCGCCGCGTCGCAGAGCGGAACGCCGCGTTTCTCCTCCAGGAACTGCGGACGACCGACGGTCGCCTCTACCACGTCTGGAAGGAGGGGACGGCGAGGGTGTGCGGGTATCTCGAGGACTACACCCACCTCGTCGTCGGCCTGTTGGAACTGTACCAGACCACCTTCGATCCGCGCTGGTACCTGGCCGCCCAGAAACTGGCCGAGGTGATGATCGAGCACTTCAGCGCTCCCGTTGGCTTCTTCGACACCGGCGACGATCACGAGACGTTGGTCGTTCGCCCCAGAGAGTTGCAGGACAACGCTGTACCTTCCGGGAACGGGATGGCTGCCTCTGTGCTACTGCGCCTGGCGGGACTGGCCCTTGAGCCGCGCTACATCCAGTTGGCACGGGCTGCGTTGAGCCCGATGCGGTCGCTGCTGGCACGGCATCCGTTGGGTTTCGGCCAGTGGTTGATCGCGTTGGACTATGCGCTTGCGCACCCTCACGAGATCGCCCTCGTGGGCAACCCCGACGCATCCGACACCCGGGCCCTGCTCGATGTCTGCACCACCGGCTACCGCCCCCACCAGGTCCTTGCGATGGGTGATCCCGACGCTGAATCACCCGTCGTCCCGCTGCTGCGAGATCGGGAGCTGGTCGAGGGGCGGGCCACCGCTTATGTATGTGTTGACTTCGCCTGTCACCCGCCGGTCACCGATCCACAAGCGCTGCAGAAACTGACCGAAAGACCAAGACAGTGAGGTTTGATCTATGCCAAAACAGCCATTTTCAGTGACTTTTTGGGGAGTGCGCGGGGGATATCCCAAACCTGGATCGATGACGACCAAATTCGGTGGCAACACAACCTGCCTGGAAATCCGTGCTGGCCCTCACCTGATCATCGTTGACGCCGGTACAGGCATTATTGGTCTGGGCGAAAAGCTGATCGCTCAACACCAGGCCGATGGAAAGCCCATCACGGCCACGATACTCTTTACTCATACTCATCACGATCACACCCAGGGCTTCCCTTTCTTCGCACCATCGTATCTGGGAAGCAGCGTGCTGCACATCTTCGGGCCTAAGTTGTTGCACCAGGACTTGGAGGTTGTTCTGACTAACGCCATGCTGCCGCCCTTGTACCCCGTCCGTCTGGACGAACTAAGGTCAATGCGGGTTATCCGTAACGTAGCTGAAAGCGAGATGATTGTTTTGAGCGAACCCGATGCGCCGCCGCAGGTGTGCAACGTCTACCGCGAACGTGAGGAGTGCTCCCCGTGGGAAGTCAGAGTGAGGATTATGCGTAGCTACGCTCACCCACAAGGGGTCTTTGTCTATTGCATCGAGATGGACGACAGGAGACTGGTCGTTGCCACCGATGTGGAGGGCTACGTTGGCGGAGATAGGCGGCTGATCAAGTTCGCCCAAGGGGCTGATCTGTTGATCCACGATGCCGAGTATACTGCGCAGGAATACCTCAGGGAGCCCGTCAAACAGGGCTGGGGGCACAGCACATGGGAGATGGCCGTCGAGGTGGCTCAGGCTGCCGGGGCAAAAAAGCTGGTCCTTGCCCATCACAACGTCTACCACGACGACGCATTTCTAGAAGATATGGAACGACAGGCCCAGGCACGCTTTCCTGCGGCTGTTGTAGCACGCGAAGGTCCAACGCTGGACGTGAAAGCGTGAAACGTGAGAGGGCGATTCTCACATCTCCAAACCGTTCGTCGAGCAGGCGTAGCGGGGTGGGTTGATAAGTATATGAGTATGAGGAGGAGAAGGTAGGAATGGCTGTTTTCACTGCTGCTGAAGCGATCGAGATGGCGATGGAAATCGAAAAGAACGGCGAAGTGTTCTACAATGGGGTGGCCGCGAAGAGTGCCGATTCCGAAGTCAGGGCGCTTTTCGAAGACTTGGCTACCCAGGAGCAAGGGCACTACCGAGTGTTCCAGAAGATGCTGAAAGGAGTGAAGCCGGCTCCCGAATTGCCCGCCGCCGAGTATGAGGAGTATAAGGCTTATGTCCAGACCGCCTTGGATAGCGCGCTGTTCGCTGGGCCGGACAAGGCGTTGGCGCTGGCGGAACAGGCCCAGGACCGGGAGACGGCACTGCGAGTGGCACTGGGCTTCGAGAAGGACACCCTGCTGTTCTTCTACGACCTGCGCGAGATGGTGAGCGAGGTGGATCGAGAGGCCATCTCCGGAATCATACGCGAGGAAAAGACGCACCTGCGCCGCCTGGCAAAGATGCTGTAGCGACAGCGAGGGGCAAAGAGGGGGACCGGACAGGCCCGCTCCCCAGTTGCTGCAAACCAGACGATAGAACCAGGAAAGCCCTATTATTAGGCTGCCCATTGAGATGGCATCGGACATCTGCTGGATCGGTGTCAACGATCACACGCTCTGGTAGCCCAGGTGTTGGATATGGCGGCCACCAAGTGGATTCGCAATAAGAAGGCTGCCTGCTTCGGCAGTTACGGATGGAGCGGGGGGACGCACAGCGCCACTGCGAACGGCTCATCAAACCGCTGAAGTGGGAACTGGCGGATTCCTTCGAGTTCATCGGCAGCCCTACGGAGGGAGAGCTGAGGCAGAACGCATCGCCGCGATGATGTGCTTCGGTATACGCATCCCCGTCTACGGAGCGGTCTAGTTCTGGGGGTGGTTAAAGTCTGAGCGGCGTCCAGCGACTGGCCGTTCGTACTCCTTACCCCGGGGGCAGGCCACTGGGCTCCGAGACTTACGCCAACGAACTGACAGAATTGAGGCTATACTCCTGGTGAGTGTGGCCTCGACCATTATTAAGGATCAGGAGTTACGCGGTTCGCTGGTCGAGTAGGCCCTTCAGGTCGAGTAGCGAAGCGTATCGAGACCCAGGGCCGTATCCTTGGGTTGAGCTTGTCGAAACCAGACCAAGAACCGCGCCAAACCGGGCTTCGATACGGCCTTCGGCCTACTCAGCCAGCGGTTTGGCCCTCAACTGCGTAAGTCCTGTAAGGATACGGTGCTATCGCCAATCACCCGGTCAACTGCCAGTCGTGTGGCTACGGCTGCACTGCAACGGATAGTAGCGATGTGGTTAGGCAGGAAAAGCACTTGACAGCGTGGGGAAGGTGTGGTATCATATTAATTAGCGGAATGATGTTCCATTATCCGAAACCACCTCGCCAGAGGTTGTGGCTGATGTCTGTAGCCCGGCTGGTGGTGAGTTCACCTTTCGTCGCTTCTTGGCCCTGAATCGAGTGGTCTCACCCGTCAGTCTCTCAAGCAATTATGAGCAACCCTCCACTGGTTAGAACGGTTGACCGCTTGGTCAGGATTTTGGACAGCTTCTCTCCAGAGCGGCCAACCTGGTCCCTGGCAGAGCTCAGTGTGCACCTCGGGCTGCCCAAAAGCACGCTCCACCGATTCCTTGTCAGCATGGAGTCTTATGGTATCCTGCGTCGTGACGCCGGCGACAAGCGATGGCGTCTCGGCTATCGTCTTTTCATCTGGGGCAATCTTGCTGCGGAGACCACGGAGCTGCGCCACATCGCCCGGCCGATCATGCGCGACTTGGTGGCGGCTACGGGTGAGACGGTTATCCTGACGGTCTACCAAGAGCAAGAGGTCATCTGTATCGAAAAGGTTGAGACCAATTATCCGGTGCGTTTGACATTGGATGTGGGGACACACCGTCCGCCCCACGCCGGTGCCTCGTCTAAAGTCCTCATGGCGTACTTGCCTCAGGAAGAGATCCAGGTCATCATCCGGGATAAGGGGTTACCCAAGCTGTGCATTAACACGATCACGGACCCTGATGAACTCACTGGCGAGTTGGCCAGGATTCGGGAGCGCGGATACGCGGTGAGTCACGAGGAGACAGACCTGGGAGCCTGGGGAGTGGCCACGCCGATTAGCGATTGGAAGGGGAACGTGATAGCAGCCGTCGGCATCGCCGGTCCCCGTTCGCGATTCGACGACGAGTTAGTTCAGGAGTACGTGAGACTCTGCCGTCAGGCTGCCCGGCGGATTTCGGCGCTTCTCGGTGCAGGAATCGAGCCGTAGGGTGAAGAACGGTCGTAGTGGCTTATGCAGGGGAGATATAAGAATTGGGGAAAAGGAGGTGCAGAAGCGATGTAACGTCCCATCAACCAATCCATGTTTGTCGTTTGCCAGGCCAATAACTGAACAGGGAGGAGGGAAAATGTTGAAGAAAGTTTGCCAATTTCTACTGGTAGGGGTAGTGATGCTGCCCGTTGTACTGGGTGGATGTGGTCCCAAGGCCGAGGAGGAAAAGGTTGCAGAACTCCCCAGCAGCGTCGTGGTCGGCTGCCTCGAGCCCCTCACCGGCGCGCATGCGGTCTTTGGCACTGAGGCCAAGATCGGGATGGAGATCGCGCTCCAGCACATCAATGAAGCAGGCGGCATCAAGTCGTTGGGAGGCCTCCCATTGGAGTTGGCGGTGGAAGACTGCGGAGAGAGCGCAGATACTGCCAAACTGGGCGCTGAGAGCCTTATCAGCAAACACCATCCGGTGGCGATTCTGGGTCTCTACATCAGCCGGTTGACGTTGGCGGCGTCGGAGGTCACCGAGAGGGAGAAGGTTATCTTGGTCGCGGATGCCCTGGTGGACAGCGTGACAGCGTCGGGCCGCCAGTACCTTTTCCGGCCTGCTCCCAAGGCGAGTCAGCATGGTGCTTCAGCGGTAGAGTTTGCGATGGGAGCTGCCGAACAGGCTGGAGTGCCAGTGGAGCGGGTGGCCATCTTGAACGAGGACTCGGCTTTTGGAAGGAGTGTCGCCACGGGGGCAGTCAATGCAGCCTTGGATAACGGGTTGGTCATTGTCTACCAGAAGGAGTACCCGTATGACATCGCGGATGTCTCCTCGATCGTTGCGGACATCACGGCCGCGCAACCAGACTTCATCGTCCACTGCCCCTACTTCACGGACGCGATTCTCTATGCGAATACCTTTAGGGAAGCCGGTGAGATGCCCAAGTTTATCGCTGGAATGGGAGCCTGCGGTTACACGGATCCCGAATCAATAGAGGCCTTGGGTGAAACGGCCGAGTTCTACGCCAATACATACAGCTACAATCCGGCTAAGGACACGCCTCAGAATCGCAGGTTCGTCGAAGAGTTCAAGGCGGAGACGGGCCACATCCCGACCGAGGCGGCGGGGATGAACTACTATGCGATGTGGGTCCTGGCGGAAGCGCTTGAGCTTTCCGGTCAAAAGTTTCCCGATGACCCGCTGAACCCCGAGAACCTACGACAGGCTTTCCTGCAGCTCGACTTGACCTCTGGCCCGGCAGTCGAGACGTATCCCACAGATCACATCACCTTCACCGAGACCGGAGATAACCCCTATGCTAGGGCAACGATCCTGCAGGTGATCAACGGTGAGCCCAAGGTCGTTTGGCCCTTCGACGTGGCCGAGGCTGAGGCCGTGTTCCCGCGGCCGGACGCTACTTACTGATCTGGTTACTGCTCAGGCATAGTGTCACAGCCAGAGGTTGATCTGGCTTTGACCGTACCGCCGTAAACCTTGGGCTGAGCACAGTCGAAGCCAGGCGCTGCTGGACTGGTTCGTTTGCTTGGCTAAACCCATCCGGCACCGCCTCTTCCAACCGGTGCGGCTGTAGCCTGAGTAGAAATGATCTGTATGGAAACGGACTTGCGCCCCGATATGGGAGAAACGGCTTCAGGCTGGTCAGGGTTGCATCTGCCTGGCTGCGCCGGGAAGTGAGCTGGCGGAAAGCCAGGCAGGTGCACCTGACCGAGGACGCGATAGAGGCGGTAAAGGGTAATGATCTACACCATTGTGCAAAACGCTATCAACGGGGCAATGATGGGTTGTATCTATGCCCTTATCACTCTGGGGTTGTCCATTATATTCGGTGTGATGGATGTGGTCAACTTCGCCCACGGCGATTTCGTGATGCTGGCTATGTACTTTACCTTCTGGGCCGGCGCACTTTTGGGTTTGGACGCCGTAGCGACTCCGCTGATCACGTTGCCGCTGCTCTTTCTGATCGGGGTAGTTACGTATTATCTCATCGTGCATCGCACCCTGCGGGAGCGATACGTGACACAAATCGCTGTTACAGTTGGCTTGATGTTATTCCTTCGCGCCTTTGCTCAACTCGTGTGGCAGGCGCAGCCAAGGGCATTGCTCCACTCGATAGTGCAGGGCCGTATCGTGATCGCAGGGTTTACCATCATGCTGTCCCGGCTAACCTCTGCTGCTGTTAGCATTGTCGCTATTGGTGCCGTCTATCTCTTTCTGACGAAGACATGGGCAGGCCGTGCCATTCGGGCAGCATCGGACGATCTGGATGTGGCCTCGTTAGTGGGAGTGAACTATGGTCGGACGTATGCCCTCTCCTTCGGGCTGGGCTCGGCTTTGACAGCCATTGCAGGAGGGTTGCTAATGACCTTTCAGCAGGTGGATCCGACGATGGGAATCCGCTTTGGGCTGTTGAGCTGGTGCGTGCTGGCCCTGGCGGGCCTGGGCTCGATTCCTGGCCTCCTGATCTCTGGAGTGATCGTGGGGATCGCCGAGTCTTTGTCCATGGCACTTTGGGATCCCCGAGCACGCTCCCTCATAGTCTACCTCATCTTTATTCTTGTGCTGTGGCTGAGACCTCGAGGACTGTTTGGGAGGAAATAGTGAAACCCGAATGGCTTACCACCAAAACGGCTATGATACTGGTCGGACTGGCGATCGCTCTGGCGATGCCGGCCTTGCTTGGTTCCAACCAGTATAACATGGTGCTGGCTACTACAGTCTTGCTGTTCGGCGTCATAACCACAGCGTGGAACATCATTGGAGGTATGGGGGGGCAACTGGATTTGGCCGCCTGCGCTTATCTGGGACTGGGGGCTTTTACTGCTGGCACTTTACTCGTCAGGTGGGACATATCACCATGGTTCGGAATGATCCTGGGAGGACTGGTAGCGGCTGGCTTTGCTGCGTTGGTCGGTTATCCCCTGTTCCGCTTCGGCGTGACGGAGGTGTGGTATGCACTTTCCTCAGCGGCTTTAGTGGAGGTTCTCAGAGTTGCCTTCCTGCTGTGGGAGAACGTCGGGGGGCCGACGGAGCGATACCTGCCGTTCTATTCGTGGTCGCTTTACCACATGCGTTTCGGCTCCTACATCCCTTACTATTACATCATGCTCGCGATGTTGCTAATTGCCCTGTTCGTAAACTATAAGATCGAAAAATCAAAACTGGGGTATTACCTGCTGGCTTTGGGTGAGAACGAGGACGCGGCCGAGGTATTGGGTGTTGATACGCGCGCCTGTAAGCTGAAGGCGCTTATGATCTATGCCTTCCTGGTCGGCGCCACCGGAGCCGTTTACACCTGCCTGTATGGATATATCCACCCCAATTTCTTCAGTGGTCTCCGGAGCATTGAAGTGGCTGTTCTGGGCATTGTGGGCGGCATGGGGATCATCTATGGCCCACTCGTCGCAGCGGTGATCTTGGTCAGTGGACGGGAGTTTCTGCGTGCCAGTCTGGGCGGGAAACTGGAGAGCATATATCTGGTGATCTACGCGGCGGTTTTGATCCTGATGGCGCTTTTCAGGCCACAGGGGATTGCCATGCTTTTGCAAGATGCCTACAAGCAAATTGTATCACGCACTACAAGGGATAGACATGTCCGGGCCGATACTTCAGGTCTTTAACCTAACGAAGAGATTTGGCAATCTCGTCGCCGTCAACGACGTCAGCCTGCAGATTGACAGGGGGGAAATCGTAGGCCTCATCGGCCCAAACGGCGCCGGAAAGACCACTCTCTTTAACGCCATCACCGGACTATACGGTCCGGATGCCGGGCGCGTTCTTTTCAAGGGTGTTGACATCACGAGCTTCTATCCGCACAAGATTTGTAAACTGGGAATGTCACGCACATTTCAGGTGATAAAGGCATTCAGCAATATGACCGTCGAAGACACCGTGCAGGTCGGCGCCTACAATAGGTGCGGCGAGAAGGAGATAAGCGCTAAGGTAGACGAGGTGATCGCGTTTTGCGATCTGGAGGGGATTCGTCACCAAAAGTGTGAAGACCTGGGACTGGCCCCTTTGAAAAGGGTGGAATTGGCCAGAGCGATGGCTACGGAGCCCGATCTCTTGCTGCTCGATGAAGCAGGGGCCGGGTTGAACGCGGTAGAACTCACCGGACTGATGGCGATACTACGGAAGTTAAACGAGGAGAGAAACATCACCCTCTGCGTCGTGGAGCACGTGATGCAGATGGTTATGGGTCTCTGTACACGCATCATCGTCCTGGACTCCGGGGAGGTCATTGCCGAAGGCAGCCCGGACGATGTCAGTGACAACCGAAGAGTGATCGAAGCATACCTCGGAGAGAGGGCTTTGAGATGAGAGAATTGTTGGAGGTATCTGGCCTGAACGTTGGCTATGGCAAGGTGCCTATCCTCCATGACGTGACGTTTCACATCCATGAGGGTGAAGTCGTCGCCGTCATCGGCCCCAACGGAGCGGGCAAAAGCACGCTGCTCAAGACGATATCCGGGCTGCTCAAGCCATATTCGGGGAAAATCATATTCGGGGGACGTAACATCGAGAGGACAGCGCCTCACGCAGTGGCAAAAGCGGGAATCTCCCATGTCCCTGAGGGAGGCAGACCCTTTGTCAATATGACCGTCAGGGACAACTTGTTGATGGGGGCGTACGGGAACAGGGAGAACTTAAAGGACGGTGTGCTCGACGAGGTGTTCGAGATATTCCCGGTGCTCAAAGAGCGGCAGAATCAACTGGCGAAGACACTGAGCGGCGGCGAGAGGCAGATGCTCGCCATAGGCCGGGGGCTTGCCTCCAGGCCCTCTCTTATGATGTTAGATGAGCCCTCCCTGGGCCTGGCACCCAGACTGGTGGACGAGATCTACCAGAAATTGCAGACTTTGAGGGAGCTCGGTCTGACAGTATTGCTGGTGGAACAGAACATTGCCTATGCCCTGGAACTGGCCGACAGAGGGTACGTGCTGGAGAACGGGCACATCGCCATGGAAGGGAGCGGCGAGGAACTGGCACAGAACGTGCACATTAAAGCACACTACCTGGGACTCACGTGAGGTTTGGTATGTCTATACCAACTATCGAATTGACACGGGGCGTGCCCCCGGTGGAAAGCTTTCCTACTGCAACTAGGGAGGTAGTTTCAATGCTAGACTTCAAGGGTAAGGATATCCTCGACGGAGCGCAGTTCACCCGCGGGGAAATAGAACACATTATGGCCGTAGCTGCGGATATGCGCGAGCAGTTGAAGAAAGCTCATGCACTGGACTTGATGAAGGGGTATGTTCTGGGGACCCTCTTCTTCGAGCCCAGCACCCGTACACGCCTGTCGTTTGAGACGGCGATGCATCGCTTGGGTGGGAGCGTGGTGGGGTTTGCCTCGGCGGGCACCTCCTCGTCCGCCAAAGGGGAATCACTGGCCGATACGATCCACACCGTGGATCAGTACGTGGACGTGATTGCTATGCGCCATCCGCAAATTGGTTCAGCAAAAGTCGCTGCCGAGATAGCGGAGTCACCGGTGATCAACGGGGGCGACGGCGCGGGTCAGCATCCCACGCAAGCTCTGCTGGACTTGTTTACCATCCAGTCGGAGCGTGGGCGGGTGGACGGAAATACCGTCGTCCTCTGCGGCGACCTCAAGTATGGCCGCACGGTTCACGCCAGTGTGGAGCTGTACAAGCACTACGATTGCAAGCTGATCTTCGTCGCGCCGGACGCACTAAGGATGCCGCCAGAGATCACCGCGCGGTTGAAGGAACGGGGCGTTCAGGTAGAGGAGACGACCGATCTGGAAGCGGCTATGGCTGAGGCGGCTGTCCTGTACATGACTCGCATTCAGAAGGAGCGTTTTGAGGACCCAGCGGAGTACGAGCGGCTCAAGGGCAGCTATGTTCTCACGCGCGAGATGGTGGAGCGGATCAATCCCGACCTGACGATTATGCACCCCCTGCCGCGCGTGGACGAAATAGCGACCGATGTGGATGATTTGCCCGGCGCGGCCTACTTCCGCCAGGCGCGGAATGGGGTGTTCACCCGCATGGCGCTAATCGCGTTGGTGACGGGGATGGTGTGATGCGTCGAGCGTCAAACGTCAGGCATCAAACGTCAAGCGTCGAACGTGAACAAGGTGGGAGGGGCAATGGGGAGCGAGTTTAGTGTATTGGGCCGGACAACCCCACGTAAGGACGGAGTCGCCAGGGTGACGGGACGGGAAAAGTACACAGTTGACATCAGTTTGCCGAACATGCTGCACGGACGCATCCTGTCCAGTCCCTATGCTCACGCTCGTGTCAAGTCCATTGACGTGAGCCAGGCCGAGGCGATGGGCGCAGTGTGCATCACCTGGGACGACATCCCTCACGTGCGCTACAACGAGCGCATCATCACCATCCCAGCAGTACTGCACAAGGATCACTACGTCCTGGCCGACAAGGTGCGGCGGATGGGAGAGGCGGTCGCGGCGGTGGCAGCGGAGACGGAGGAACTGGCCGAGAAGGCGGTGCGTGCCATCGAGGTCGAGTACGAGGTGTTGCCCGTGGTCCTCGATCCAATCGAGGCGATGCGGCCTGGCGCCGAGCCGGTTTACGACACGGTGGACTGGGGCGAAGAGGAGATCGAAATCGAGAACAACATCGCCTGCGAGCGCGAGATCGAGGAAGGGGACGTGAACAAGGCTTTTGCCGAGGCCGATGTGATCGTCGAGGGCACGTTCAGGACGCAAAAGATCTACCACGCGCAGATGGAGACCAAGTCGGTGGTGTGCCGACCGGAGCCGGACGGCGGGCTGACTGTCTGGCCCACTACTCAATCCATCCACAACGTGCGGATTTTGTTGGGTGAGATTTTCGACATCCCGCTGAGCAAGGTCAACGTCAAACGGGTTCCCATCGGCGGCACGTTTGGCTCCAGTATTCAGATGAACCCGCCGATCCCCATCTGCGCGGCGCTGGCACTCAAGGCCCGCCGCCCGGTCAAGCTGACACTGACGCGGGAGGAGGACGCGCACGATCATACCCGCTATGGCACGCAGATACAGCTCAAGCTGGCCGCCAGGAAGGACGGCACGCTGACCGGTGCGGAGATGAGGCTCATCGCCGACATCGGAGCGCATAATATCCAGGCTTACTCTTTCCTGGGTGTGTGCATCGGTTGGTTGGTCTCGCTCTACAAATTGCCCAACGTGCGCTATAAGGGTACGGCTGTCTACACCAACAAGGCCATTTCCTGCGCCATGCAGGGGTTCGGCAATCCACAGATCACGTTCGTCACTGAGTCGTTGATAGATGAACTGGCCGGGAAGTTAGGGATGGATCCTATTGAGTTGCGACTCAAGAACTATGTGGGCCTGGGAGATACCTTCTGGGGACAGGGGCCGCTGGTGCGCTCGATTGTACAGAGCGACGGGGTGCCTGAGTTGTTGCAGAGGGGGGCGGAGCTTATTGGGTGGGAGAGGCGAGTCAGCGAGTCAGCGAGGAAGCGAGTCGGCGAGGAAGCGAGTCAGCGATTTCGGGGCGGTATTGGGATGGCGCGAGGGTTCCACACCTCCAGCGCCGGTGCGCCTCAGCCGGGGGACGTGATTGACTTCTCCGGCGCGATGGTCAAGGTCAACGTGGATGGGTCGGTGGACGTGATCACCGCGCTGATGGACCACGGCGGCGGGACGTTGGAGGCGGTGGCCAAGCTGGTGGCCGAGGCGCTGTGCGTGCCGCTGGACAAGGTCAACCTGGCGCCGGGGGAGACTTGTACCTCGGTCTATGATTGCGTGACGCACGCCACGCGGGGCGTCTACGCTGGCGGAGGTGCCGCCGTGAAGGCGGCGCAGTCTGTGCGGCGGGAGATTCTGGAGACGGCGGCCCGCTACTTGAATGTGATGCCGGAGGCGTTGACGCTCAGGCTGGACGAGGAGACGGCCCAGGCGGTGATCTACGCTCCCTCCATTCCCGACCGGCAGATGACTTTGGCAGAACTCGCCACCCGTTGCTGGACCGAGAGTTGGAAGACCATCGCTGCTGTGGAAAGTTACCGTCCGGTGCATTGCCCGCCAGCCTACGTCAGCGTGTTCCTGGAGGTCGAGGTGGACACGTGGACAGGGCAGGTGCGCACGGTACGCGCAGCGATGGGCAGTGACTGCGGTACCATCGTCAACCCCGATATGGCCGCCGGGCAGCTTGAAGGAGGACTATCGAAAGGGGCCGGCTTCGCCATGTACGAGGGCAACGAGTGGGACGCCGATGGGCAGCTCACATCCAAAGGATATTGGATTGATGCCAAAACGACGGCCATCGGCGAAAGCCCGCGCATTGAAGACCTGATAACTCATTTTGCGCATACCTACGAACCCACCGGGCCTTTTGGTGCGAAGGGCATTGGAGAGGCAGCCACAAACCCCGTCGCGGCAGCTTACGCCAACGCGATCTACAATGCCATCGGTGTTCGCTTCTATGAGTTGCCAATCACGCCGGAGAAGATATTGGAGCGGATCAGCGAGGGAGCGAGTCAGCGAGAGAGCGAGGGAGCGAGTCAGTGACAGGAGTTACGCGGTTCGCTGGTCGAGTGGGCCCTTCAGGTCGAGTAGCGAAGCGTATCGAGACCCAGGGCCGTATCCTTGGGTTGAGCTTGTCGAAACCAGACCAAGAACCGCGCCAAACCGGGCTTCGATACGGCCTTCGGCCTACTCAGCCAGCGGTTTGGCCCTCAACTGCGTGAGTCCTGTCAATGAGTGAGTGAGGCGTGAGATGACGAATACGCATATTCTGGTGCATGAGTTTGAGTATGTGGAGCCGAAGTCGGTGGCGGAGGCGATTTCGCTGCTGAGCGAGTACGGGGAGCGCGCGCAGGTGATGGCTGGTGGCACCAATCTGCTCGTGTGGATGAAGATGGAACAGAGGTCACCGGAATGCTTGATCAACATCGGCAAGCTCCCCGGGTTGGCAGGGTTCTCATCTCAGGATGGGTGTTTGGACATCGGTGCTCTCACCACGATCCGCGCGGTCCGTGACGATCCACAACTCCAGGTCGAGTATACAGCGCTGGCAGAGGCTTGCGCGGCCTTCGGCTCCGTCCAAATCCAGATGATGGGCACCATCGGTGGCAATCTGTGCAACGGCTCGCCGGCATCTGACAGCGTACCGGCGTTGATGGCCCTCGACGCCCAACTGGTACTCACCGGTCCCGATGGAGAGCGGATGGTTTCGGTCGAGGATTTTCTGGTAGGGCCGGGCAAGGTAGCACTGCAGAAAGACGAACTGCTCACCGCGATTCGACTCCCACATCCACAACCGGGAACAGGCAGCGGGTTTCTCAAGATTTCGCGCGTGAAAGCTGACCTGGCGAAAGCAAGCGGGGCCGCAGTGCTGGTGCGCGACGGCGATCGCATCGTTGATTGTCGGTTGGCCTTTGGGTCGGTCGGGCCCACGGTCTTGCGTGCCAGGAAAGCCGAGGCATTGCTCGTTAACCACGGCAAGCCGTTAGGTGCTGAGCTGGCGCTTGAAGCGGGCCGACTGGCATCGGAGGAGATCTCGCCCATTGACGACGTGCGCTCGACTGCATGGTATCGGCGCGAGGTGGTCAAGGTGATCACACACGATGTGCTGCAGTTGGCATGGGAGCGGGCGGGGGAGCGGAGGGGCAGAGGAGACAAGGAGACAAGGAGACGGGGAGACAGAGCGACAGAGGGACGAGGGGGAATACGCAATGCGCATCACGTTTCACGCTTCGCGTCTCACGAAATCGAACTGACGGTCAATGGCGTTCGGCATCGTCTTGAGGTAAAGCCGAACGAGCTACTGTTGAATGTGCTGCGGGAGCGGTTGCACCTGACCGGCTCCAAGTACGGCTGCGGCATCGGTGAGTGTGGTGCGTGTACGATCCATCTGAACGGTGTGCCTGCGTTGGCGTGTCTGGTGCTGGCAGTTGCGGCGGATGGGGGCGAGGTTCTGACCGTCGAGGGATTAGAAGGACCAGATGGCGAGCTAGACCCGCTGCAGGAGGCGTTCATTGAGCACGCGGCATTCCAGTGTGGATACTGCACGCCCGGTATGCTGATGATGACCAAGAACCTGCTGAACGAGAACCCATCGCCCACGGAGGACGACATACGCGGCCATTTAAGGGGAAATCGCTGCCGGTGCACCGGCTTTGCCAGCATCGTACGCGCGGTGATGAGTTGTGCGCAGGAGGAGGATACTTCGGGATAGGTGGGCCCTCACCTGCGGTCACGGCGGGCCGTTTTGCGTCAATCATCATAGGTTTGCAGTCAAAAGCAAGGCGGGAGGGAGACATTAGTGTCCAGACTCAAGGAAGCGATAAGTCAGACTCTTCTGGCGAGAGAGGTCGAAGTGCCTACCTACGAAAAAGACATCGTTGGCGAGATCAAGCGCTGGGACGAGCGCGACATCGTGTTCGCCCGGAAGGATTTCTTTCGCTACTTCGGCACAGATAGTCCCCAGTACAAAACGTACTACGAGACGCACTCTGAGTATCTGGAATACGATACAAAGATTGGCAACATGCCCGAACTGGGAAGAACAGGCGGTGTTGACATCCCGATGTTCGAGGCTCAGTTCGCTACGGTGGCGAAGGTTGGTGTCGAGTCATTTGTGGACGGAGAATCAGCCCCTGACAAGGCCGAGATTTCATCGGAGCGCGCGGCCAGGAAGGTGAAGGCGCTGGCCCGATTTCTGGGGGCCGATCTGGTGAAGATTGGTCCCCTGCGCCAGAAGTGGGTTTACACTCACGTTGGTCGGTCGCGTGGTAACGAGGAAGGTTACAAGCGGTGGGGTACACCAGTTGATCTCAGCCACCACACGAATGCGATTGCGATGGGCTTCCAAATGGATTATCACCTGATCCAAACTGCTCCAGACTTTCCGACCTTGCTGGCGACGGCCAAAGGATACGCGATTGGTGCCTGGGTGTCAATCCAATTGGCTGAGTATATCCGCATGTTGGGCTATTCTGCCCGGGCCCATCATCTGAACAACTACCAGGTGATCGCGGTGCCGGTTGCCGTGGACTGTGGTTTGGGCGAACTTTCGCGCGCCGGTTACCTGATGACCAGAGAATTCGGGCTGGCACTTCGCCTGGCCATCGTCACCACAGATATGCCTTTGGTGCACGACAAGCCTGTTGACCTCGGCGTTCAATCCTTCTGCGAATACTGCAAAATCTGTGCAGAAGAGTGTCCCAGTGGCGCCATCCCCAAGCGCGACAAGGTCGTGTTCAATGGCATCAAAAGATGGAAGCTGGACGAGCAGAAGTGCTATCGCTACTGGCACGCGGTAGGTACTGACTGTAGCATCTGCATGGCTTCCTGTCCTTGGACCAAGCCCAGGAACTGGTTCCACAAGGCGATGTCTGTGTTGGCTACCGTAAAAGGTCCGCATCAGGCACTGATGACACAGGCGGATAAGCTGTTCTACGGCAAATTTAAGGGCGTGCCCCGCCCTGATTTCATTGATCCTTATAAACGTGAGACTTAGCGAGAGGATGATACCGATGTCTGTTGGGTGGAGTGTTCTCAGTGCATTGTTCATCCTTGCGCTCTGGGGAATGTGATCCATCCACACAGAATACCTCTGAATCAGAAGGGAGGCGTACATGCTACCGGAATTCAATCTATGGATGCCAAAGACACTGCCGGAGGCCCTGGAGATGCTGGCCGAGGCCGCGCCCGACGTCAGGCCGCTGGCCGGGGGTACGAACCTGATCCCGGATATGCGCGGCGGGCGCCATCGTAGGGGTGTGCTGGTGAACGTTGCGGGGTTGGATGAACTGGGTGGCATTCGACAGGAAGATGGGCACTTGGTTGTGGGCGGTGGGGTGACTATTGCCGAGTTGCTGGACGACCCACTGATCGCCCAGACCGCTCCTGTCTTGAGGGAGGCCGCGGCCGTCCTCGCCAGTCCGCTGGTGCGGAACCGGGCCACCGTGGGAGGCAATCTGGCGAACGCCTCGCCGGCCGCCGATACGGCTCCCCCGTTGCTCGTGCTGGGCGCGGAGGTCGAGCTGGCGAGTAGGGAGGGAGCCCGTCGCGTACCGCTGGATGAGTTCTTCGTCCATGTACGCCGGACGGCCTGTGAGCCACACGAGTTGTTGACCTCGATTCGCTGGCCGACGCCCCCGGTCGGCAGTGTGGGCCGTTTTCGCAAGCTGGCGTTGCGCAAGGCCGACGCCGTCTCGGTGGTCAACGCTGCCGTGCTGGTGGAGCCGGGCGGGGAGGGACGCTGTGGACAGGCCCGCATCGCGCTGGGTGCGGTGGCCCCGACGCCCATCCGCGCCCACGTTGCGGAGGATGCGTTGCGCGGGCAACCGCTGACCGCGGAGGTAATCGCCGGGGCCGCCCACCTCGCAGCCGAGGCTACTCGTACCATTGATGACCTGCGTGGCTCTGCGGGGTATCGGCGGCGGGTGACGGAGGTGCTGGTGCGGCGGCTGCTGGCCGAAATCGCCGAGGAGGTGAAGTAGCATGATGCAACCCAAAGTTGTAACACTTAACGTGAATGGACGCAGACGCCAGGTCGCGCTGCTCCCCAACGTGACGTTGCTCACTGCCCTGCGCGATCTGGGCTACACCGATGTCAAGAACGGCTGCGAGAAAGGGGACTGCGGCGCGTGCGCGGTGCTCTTGGACGGCAAAGCGGTCAACAGTTGCCTCGTGCTGGCCTGGCAGGCGGAAGGCGCGGAGGTCATCACCAACGCCGGGCTGGGGACGATGGAGAATCCTCACCCGTTGCAGGAAGCCTTCGCCGACACCGGCGCGGTGCAGTGTGGCTACTGCACGCCAGGGATGATCATCTCGGCTAAAGCGTTGCTGGACCGGAATCCGCATCCGAGCGAGGACGAGATACGAGAGGCCCTGTCGGGGAACTTGTGTCGTTGCACTGGTTATGGTCAAATTATTGAGGCAGTGAGGCGAGTGGGCGATAGAGCGATAGAGCGAGTGAGCGATAGAGCGATAGAGCGGAGTGAGCGAGGAGGGTGACTGTGAGGTATGAGGAGTGGGAGGAGGGAGTTCACGAACGGGTGAAGAAGGAGCCGGTGTGGGAGTTTCTGGGGTATCGCAAGGCGTTGTTTTTCTATGACCTGGTGTGGGAAGACTGCGAGCGGTTGATGCGCGACAAGCGTGGGCGTGCCATCGCGGAACAGTTGATCCGCAGCGCGGGCTCCATCAGCGCCAACGTTGAGGAGGGACACGGACGCGGTTACGGCAAACAGCGCAATTGGTTCTTCACGGTGTCCATTGGTTCTGCGCGTGAGAGCAAGGGCTGGTACTGGCGCGCCAGACACCTTCTATCGTCGGAGGTGTTGGATCATCGCCTGGCCCTGGCCGACGAAGTGATTGCCCTTCTGATCCACGAACTCAACCGCCAACGCAATCGCCGATTCGCCGACTCGCCGACTTGCTGACTCGCTCTCTCGCTGACTCATCCAGGAGGTACACGCTATTATGAAGTACACAGCAAAACCACTTCCCCCCGTGGAGCTGCCCGAACTGCGCCAGGTAGGCAGGCCGCTGCGCCGCGTGGACGCGCTGGGCAAGGCCGTAGGCGCTACCGTTTATGCTGGCGATTTTACGATGCCGAACATGCTCCACGCCAGGGTGTTTCGCAGCAGCGAGCCCTCGGCCCGCATAAAGCGGTTGGACGTGAGCAAGGCGCGCGAGTTGCCAGGTGTCGTCTGCGTGTTGACGGCCGATGACCTGCCGAATGGCAAGCTGACCACCGATATGCCCGGCCAGACCGGGCGGGAACGACGTAAGGGGTCGGATGTGACGGTGCTGGCCGCAGACAGAGTGCGCTTTGAAGGTGAGCCTATTGCGCTGGTGGCGGCCGAGACGTTAGACATCGCGGAGCGGGCGCTGGAGTTGATCGAGGTGGAGTACGAGAAGCTGCTGGGTGTGTTCGATCCTGAAGAGGCGCTCAAACCCGGCGCACCGGTGGTCTATGAGCCAGACAACGTCGTGGCCCGCTGGAAGATTCGCAAGGGGGATGTGGAGGCGGGGATGGCTGCGGCGGACCTGATCGTGGAGAACGCGTTCCGTATGCCCTTCGTCGAACACGCCTACCTGGAACCGGAGGCCGGTGTGGCCTGGGTGGACGAGCAGGGCGTGATCAACATCCGCGTCTGCACGCAGGTCGTCGAGCACTTTCGTGGCGTCGCCAGGGCCGTGGGCGTCCCACAGAACAAGATCCGCGTTCGGGGCACCCTGGTCGGCGGCGGCTTCGGAGGCAAGGAGGACATCACGGTCGAGATTTTTTTGGCATTGTTGGCCAAGCACACGCAGCGTCCCGTGCGATTGGTGTACACGCGTGAGGAGTCCTTCGTTGCTCAATCGAAGCGCCACCCTTTCATCATCACCCATCGCACCGGGGTCAGGAAAAACGGCCGCATCACCGCAGCCGAGATCGAGATGATCGCCGACTCCGGGGCCTACCCTTACTTAAGCCCCTACGTGCTACTCTATGCCACGATTATGGCCAGCGGCCCCTACCGCATAGACAATCTCCACGTGGACAGTGTGGTGGCCGCCACCAACAATCCGTTCACCAGCGCCTTCCGTGGCTTCGGTGGCCCCCAGGCCTGCATTGCCTACGAGCAGCAGATGGACGAGATCGCCAAAGCGCTGGATATGGACCCGCTGGAGGTGCGGCGCGTCAACTATCTCAAGACGGGCGAGCGGAACGGTACCGGTCAGGTCATCAGGAGCGCCGTCTGGCTGGAGGAATCGGCCACGCGGGCGCTGGAGGCGTTGGGCGAAAAGACGCCCCCTTCGGCCTTGCTCAGGGCAGGCGATCACGGCCCGATCAGGGTGGGATGGGGCTTTGCCTCCTACTTCCAGAGCTATGGTCGTATCACCTGGTTCCACGACACCTCCCGCGCCTGGGTCGGCGTCGAGATGGATGGCACCGTGGTGATTCGTTGCGGCGCACCCGACCTGGGGGCCGGACAGATCAACAGCCTGTGCCAGATTGCCTCCGAGTTATTGGGGGTACCGCTGGAGGATGTGACCATCCACAGCACGGACTCGGCAGTGACGCCACTGGCAGGCACTTCTACCGCCACGCGTCAGCTCTATATGTCGGGCAGTGCCGTTTTCCAGGCCGCAAGCAGGGTGCGTGAAGTGTTACTCGAGCGTGCGTCCAGGCACTTTGAGGAAGTGCCGGATAACCTGGATCTGCTGGACGGCAAGGTATTTGTCAGGAGCAACCCGGAGAACTCGCTTCCGCTGAAGGAGCTGATCGCCCGGTGTGCTGCCGAAGGACTGCCGCTCCACGATTTGGCCCAGTTCAACGCTCCCTTCACCGACGGCATTGACCCGGAGACCGGCCAGGGAGACGTGTTCCCCGATTTTACTTTCGGCACGCAGGCGGTCGAGGTCGCGGTAGACACAGAGACGGGCGAGGTCACGGTGCTCAAGTCCGTCGCCTGCCACGACGTGGGCCGGGCCATCAACCCTGTTGCCGTCGTTGGGCAGATCGCGGGCGGCAGCGCCCAGGGATTGGGTTATGCGCTGATGGAGGAATATGTGGTCGAGGAGGGAGTGACCAAGACCCCGTCGCTTGCTGAGTACCTGATTCCCACGTCGCTTGATTTCCCCACCACCAAGGTGATCATCCTGGAATCGGGGTCGGGCGTGGGGCCGTTCGGCGCCAAGGGCATCGGCGAGCCGGCGCTCACGCCGGCCCCGGCGGCGGTCGCCAATGCCGTTGCCAACGCTATCGGTGTACGCATCTATGACCTGCCGCTGACGCCGGAGCGGGTGCTGGCGGCGTTGGATCGGGCCGAGAGGGATTGAAGATTGTGGGTTAGTGGTGCTCGTGCCGGGCTTGCCCTCTACTGCTTTGAGGCGTAGATTACGTGTCTGGCGCGAGCATCTGCACGATGGGAGAGCGTGAATGCCAGAGAAGAAATTTGATCTGCTATTAACCGGAGGCACGGTCGTCATCGGTGAGGGGATGCGCCGTGCCGACGTGGGCGTGCGGGGCGAGGTGATTGCCGCCGTTGAGCCTGACCTTCCCTGCGAAGGGGCCAGGGAAGTGATAGATGTCACCGGCAAGTACGTCTTCCCCGGCATCATCGACGTGCACGTTCACCCGGTTTACCTGGACAGTGTGGAGGACTGCTCGCGCGTCGCCGCCTACGGTGGTACGACCACGCTGCTGTACTACGCCTACGCTCGTACCGGGGATAGCCTGGTGCAAAAGGTCGAGGAGATGCTGGAGGACGGGCTGGCCCACTCCCTGCTCGACTTCGGTCTACACGGGGGGATGTTCGAGGCCCCCAGGCAATTGCAGGACATCCCCAAAGTGTTCGAGATGGGTGTCCGCACCTTCAAGTTCTTCATGCCCTACATCAAGCAGGGATGGACGACGGACGATTACCACCTGATCAAAGCGATGGACATGCTGGCGGATCTGGGCGGTATGGCGATGGTGCATGCCGAGAACGGCGGTGCCATTGACTATTTGGAGGACAAATACCTCACGGGGCCTGATGCCTCGGCTAAGTATTTCAACGCTACCCGCCCGGCGGCGATGGAGGAGGAGGCTATCTTTCGAGCAATTCGCATGGCCGAGGTGATGGCGTGCCCTTTGTACATAGCGCATAACACGACCGCCCGCGCGATGCGCCACATCCGTGAGGCTCAAGTGGCCGGCCTCCCGGTGTATGCTGAGACCTGCCCCCAATACCTCACGCTGACCAAGGAGATCATTGAGGAGCGGGGCGCACTGGCCAAGATCGGCCCGCCCATCCGCACCGCCGCAGACCGGGCCGCACTGTGGGACGCGCTGGCCGAAGGCATCATCCAGGTAGTCGCTACGGACCACGCGCCCAAACACAAGGACGTGGACGGCGACTTCCTGGAGCAGCCTTTCGGCTCTCCTCAGATCGAGACGCTGCTGCCGCTGGTCTACGACGGCGGCGTGAACACCGGGCGCATCAGCGTCGTGCGGCTGGTGCAGGTGCTGTGCGAGAACCCCGCGCGCATCTTCGGCCTCTATCCGAAGAAGGGCACCATCGGAGTCGGCTCCGACGCTGACCTGGTGGTCTTCGACCCGAACCGCGAGTTCACCATCCGCGCGGAGAACCAGCACAGCAATGCCGGGTATACGCTCTACGAGGGGCGCACGGTGCTGGGCTGGCCGGAGATGTCCTTCCAGCGCGGGCACCCCGTCCTGACTTCGGCGAGCTCAGTCGAGCCGTGGCAGGGGGAGATCGTGGCCGGGCCGGGCCGAGGGCAATTCCTGCCCACGCTCGAATCACAAATGGAACCGATCACCACGTAACGAGCGTTCTGCGCACTACGCTTCACGTCTTATGAGAGGTGCGGATTGGAAAAGAAGATAGTGACCGGAAATGAGGCGCTTGTCCTGGGCGCACTGCGAGCCGGGGTCAAAGTCGCCACCGGCTATCCGGGCACGCCGTCGTCTGGGGCGCTGGGCAGCCTTCTGACGATGGACCTGAATGATGGCCGGCACGTGGAGTGGAGCACCAACGAAAAAGTCGCCTTCGAGATCGCCGCAGGCGCAGCCTGGGCCGGGCAGCGGGCGCTGTGTACGATGAAGATGTCCGGGCTGAACGTGGCCGCCGACTCTGTGTTTTCCATCGCCTATTCGGGCGTGAACGGCGGTCTGGTGATCTACGTGGCCGACGATTCGGGCGTCAGCGCCGGCATGTGCGAGCAGGACTCGCGCCTTTACGCCGCAATGTTCGACCTGCCGATGCTGGAGCCCGCGTCGGTGGCGGAGACGTACAAGCTGACGCAAACCGCCTTCGAGCTATCCGAGTGGACAGGCAGCCCGGTATTCGTCCGGCTGGTGACGGCCATCGCCAACGCTCACGCCCCGGTGGAGATCGAGGAGCCGCTGCCTCCCGTCGAGCGGGAAGTGATCCTGGAGCGAGACATCACCAAATATACCAAAGCCGGCGCCGCCATCTGCATGAACCAGCACCGTGATGTGATCGCCCGCCTGGAGAAAGCGGGCCAGATCATCGGCGAGATGGGGTTGAATGAACTGCACTTGGCCTCCCCCACACCCCCCCGCAAGCGGGGGGGGCTCGGCATCGTCGCCTCGGGGGTGGCGGCTTCCTACCTGGAGGAGGGATTCGAGATCGCAGCGGAACACTGGGGAAGAAACCGGGTTTTTTCAGAAAACCTGGTTTCTGTGCTGCGTGTCGTTGCCCCCAGCCCGTTCCCGGCGGTGGAGGTGCAGGCTCTGCTTCGCCACTGCGGCACTATATTGGTCCTGGAAGAACTGGAGCCGCACCTGGAAAGAAACATCTACGTCGAGGCCCGCAAGCTCGGTTTCGAGGGCCGGATCATCGGCAAGCTGGACGGCACCTTCAGCCGGGTCGGCGAGTACGGCGCGAAGCAAGTGGTGCGAGGCATCGGCGCTGCGTTGGCTTTAGCGATCCCCGACGGCCTGTTCCGAGGGGTTGAGGCAGAAGGGCTGGCGGCGGCTCGTCCCATCACGGTGTGTGCCGGTTGTCCCCACCGGGGAACGTTTATGGCGGTCAACCAGGCCCTCAAGAAGCTGAAGCTCAAGAAGGACGAGGTGATGGTGACGGGGGACATCGGCTGCACCATCCTGGGGATGAATCCACCTTTCCACACCGTTTGGAGCGAGGTCTCGATGGGCGCGAGCGTCAGCCTGGCACAGGGGTACGTCTACGCAGGCATTGAGACGCCGGTCATCGCCACCATCGGGGATTCTACCTTCTTCCACGCCGGCATTCCGGGGCTGATCAACGCCATTCAACATCAGGTTCCGATGACGTTGATCGTCATGGACAACGGCTGGACCAGCATGACGGGGATGCAGGTGAACCCCGGCACGGACGAGGCCTTCCAGCCGCCAGGCAGCCGCAGAGTAGACATCGCCAGGCTTATCCCGGCCCTGGGGGTGGAACACTTCTTCGTCATTGATCCCTTCGAGCTGGACGAGTCCGTGGCAGTCATCCAGAAATGCCTGACGCTGCCCGGGGTCAAGGTAGTGCTCTCGCGCCAGGAGTGCGCGATCCAGGCCCAGCGGCGCGGGCTCAAGGCAGGGAAAGTCCAGGTGGTGCCCGACAATTGCACGCTGTGCAGGCGGTGCATCAATATCACCGGCTGTCCGGCCATCACTCTGGGAGAGGAGACCATCGCCATTGACCCTGCCCTGTGCTACGGTTGTGGCTTATGTGCCCAGGTCTGCAAATTCGAGGCCATAGAGAGCGAGGGGGTGAAATGAACCACGCAACACACAATATGCGGTACAATGTCTACCTCGTCGGCGTCGGCGGCCAGGGCGTCCTGACCATGGGCGACCTCATCACCAAGGCGGCCACTCGTCAGGAGATTCCGGCCAGTTTCTACCCGACGAAGGGTATGGCCCAGCGAGGGGGATTTGTCAAGGTTCAACTCCGGCTGGGACGGCAGCCGGTCGGTCCGAACATCCCGGAGAGGGGGGCCGACCTGGTGATCGCGATGGAGGTATCAGAGGCGCTCAAGGCGGTGCGCTTCATCAAGCCCGGCGGGGACTTTCTTCTCTTCGGTCACGTCTGGGCGCCGACGGCGGTGATGCTGGGCAAGGCGGACTACCCCACGCTGGATCAGGTGAAGCAGCAGGTGCAAGAGGCAGGAGGCAGGATGCATTACCTTGACCCCGACGATCTGCCTCTGTATGAAGGTGCGCTTGTCCCGGCCAACGTCTTTGTGTTAGGCGCAGCCATCGGACGCACAGGGCTTGGGGAAGTGCTGGATTCATCCGACGTGGAGCGTGTCGTGGAAAGCCGATGGAAGAAAGGCGCGGAGCGCAACGGTTTTGCGTTCCGGGCGGGGGTGGAGGCTACGGTGACGCAATGAGCGTCCAAAGCCTCTTCTATCCCCGAGGTGTCGCCGTCGTCGGTTCCACCTCCGAAGGCAAACTCGGCCGGGAGTTGATTCGCAAGATCGTGGACGGCAGCTACCAGAACGTCTTCGCGGTCAACCCCAGGGCGCGGGGAGTCTTCTCTATACCAGGCTACGACGCAGTAACCAAGATCGAGCAGCCGGTGGATCTGGCCATCATCGTGTCGCCTCCTCAGACGGTGGTGGACGTGCTGGAGGACTGTGGCCGGGCCGGCGTCAAGGCCGTGGCGATCATCACGGCGGGATTCTCCGAGGTTGGCAATAAGGCAGGCGAGATCGAGGTCAAGCGAGTGGCCGAGCAATGCGGTATCCGGTTCATCGGCCCCAACTGCGCTGGCCTCCTGAACACCAGCCACCACCTGTTCCCAACACTGGAGAGCAGGCCGCCCGCTGGGGGAGTATCTGTCGTCGCCCAGAGTGGCGCTGTGGGGGGCGTCGTTATGGCCTGGGCGAAGGAGTTCGGGCTGGGCATCTCCAAGTTCGTGAGCTACGGCAACGGTGCCGACCTGAACGAGATTGACTTCCTGCGATACCTGGCCGACGATGCCGAGACCCGGGTGGTAGCGCTGTACATCGAAAGCACGTCCGGCGGGCGGGAGTTTATGCAGGCGGTGCAGGAGTGTGCTGCTCGCAAACCCGTGGTGGTCATCAAGGCAGGCCGCACCACATCGGGGCGGCGAGCAACGCTCTCGCACACCGGCTCGATGGCCGGTGCAGATGCTGTTTACGACGCAGCCTTGCGGCAGTGCGGCGCGATTCGAGTGCACACCATTGAGGAACTGTTCGATCTCTGTAAAGGCTTCCTCTCCGTGCCATCCTTGCAGGGGCACCGGGTCGCCATCGTGACCAACTCGGGTGGCCCCGGCGTGTTGGCCGCTGACTGGGCCGAGGATGTCGGCCTGGAGGTGGCCGAGCCCAGCCCTGCGGTGAAAGAGAAGCTCTCCCAGTTCTTGCCCGCTCATTGTGCGTTCAAGAATCCCATTGATCTGACAGTGGAGGGGACGGAGGATGAGTACCGGGAGACGTTGTTGGCCGTGCTACAGGAGTACGACGCGGCCCTGGCCTTGAACGTCGCCACACCCTACCTCGACTCTGTATCCCTGGCGCGGGGGGTGTGTGACGCTGCAGACCAGAGTGGCAAGCCCATTGTGGCCGCCTTCTTGCCCAGACAGATTGTGGCTGAGGCGATCACCTGTCTGCAGGAGCACGGCATCCCCAACTTCGCCACCGGCGAACGGGCCGTGACGACGCTGGCGAGGATGGTCGCATACGAGCAGAAACCAGGCTTTTCAGAAAGCCTCCGGTTTCCTGGCGAGCAAAAGAGGCTGCCTGGTGAGGGGCAGATGCTGGAACCGGAGGCGATGGCCTGGCTGCGGGAGAACGGTATCCCGGTGCCCGAATTCTGCTTTGCAGCTACTCAAGAAGAGGCGGTGCAGGGGTGTGGCGAGATCGACTACCCCGTGGTGATGAAAGTGGTTTCGCCGGACATCTTGCACAAGTCGGACTGGGGTGGAGTAATCCTGGACATCCGCGACGACGAGGCGGCCCTGGACGCTTTCGAGACGATTCGGCGGGCCGCCGAGGGCAAGGACTTCCGGGGTGTGGTCATTTACCCGATGATCCGGGACGCTCAGGAGGTACTGCTGGGATTGTCGCGCGATCCCCAGTTCGGGCCCGTGGTCGCCTTTGGGCTGGGCGGTGTCTACACCGAGACTTGGCATGACGTCTCTCTGCGAGTGGCTCCTATAGACCGCGTCGAGGCTGAGCGTATGATCCGGGAGATTAAATCTTTCCCACTGCTTCAGGGAGTCAGAGGGCAGGAACCCTGCGACCTGGACGCCCTGGCAGACGTTCTGGTCAGCTTCTCCCGGCTTCCCTTCCTCTACCCCGAGATCGGCGAGATAGACCTGAACCCGGTCTTCCTGTTTTCGAAGGGATTGGTAGTAGGAGACGTTCGGGTGATACGTCAAACAAAGGAGAAAACAAACTCATGACGACACGTATCAAGCAACAGCGAGGCCTGAATAGTCTGAAGCCCTACGTACCCGGCAAGCCCATCGAAGAGGTGCAAAGGGAGTATGGCCTCAAGAACGTGATCAAGCTGGCTTCCAACGAAAATCCGCTGGGTCCATCGCCCAAGGCGCTGGCTGCCATAGAGCTGACGCTTCCCAAGTTGAACCTCTACCCGGATGGGCAGAGCTATTATCTGCGACAGGCGCTTGCGGAGCACCTGGGGGTTGAGCCGGAGCAGGTAATTGTGAGCAACGGGGCGGACGGCGTCATCACGCAGACCTGTCTGGCTTACCTTGAGGAGAACAACGAGGTCATTGTCAGTCGTTCCTCCTTTCCCATCTACGATAATGCCACTCACGTCATGAGAGCGAAACTCATTAAGACACCTCTGAAGAATTATGGCCTGGATATGGAGGCGATGGCACAGGCGATCACCGACAAGACCAAACTCATCTTCGTCTGCAACCCCAACAATCCGACCGGGACGATAGTCACGGCGGACGAGGTGGACGTCTTCATGGAGAGGGTGCCTGACCACGTGCTGGTGATCTTCGACGAGGCTTATTACGAGTTCGCCGTTTCCCATGAATACCCGGATACCCTCAAGTACATCCGAGAGGGCCAGGGCAACGTGATGATTGTGCGGACCTTTTCCAAAGCCTACGGCATGGCTGGTGTTCGCCTGGGGTATGCGATTGCTATGCCGGAGACTCTGGCCCCGTTGAATGTGGCGAGAGAGCCGTTTGCCGTCAACCTGCTCGCCCAAGCCGCAGGGATAGCCGCCTTGGAAGATGAGGAGTTTGTAGAGAAATCAGTGGCGGCCAACCGTGCCGGGCTCCTCTTCCTATATGGCGAGTTCGACCGCCTGGGGCTACGATACGTCAAAAGCCATACCAACTTCGTCCTGGTCGAGATCGGTCCACAGGCGACGGTAGTTCATCAGCGGTTGTTGGAGCAAGGCGTCATTGTACGGCCTTGCACTGGTTACGATTTACCCAACTTCCTCCGCATCTCTGTAGGCGACGAGGTCCAGAACGCCCGCTTGGTTGAGGCGCTTGAGAGGGTGCTCTGACTCACGTGGGAACATAGGTAAGGTACCCCCGGACGTCCCTGTCCTGGCGGGTCCCACTCGCCGGGGCATTCGCCTATGTGCGCGGCGGCACCTGCCCTGGGCCCCGCTGTTCCTGGGTCGGGCATCCCTGTTGTCATTATTGGCTTTCTGATCTGCCATTCTGCTATTCATCTCCCCTGTGCCTTGTCCGATCACCTGATTTGATGTATATTTCTAGACGTAGCTGGGGTTGCCGCTACTCTGGACCCTGGCACGCTTTTAGTTCTAACTCCCTTGGGGGCACAGAGTGATGGTTAAGCCCTAGCGAGAAGTCGGGGTCTGTTATATTGGGGGGCAGATGGCACCGTTGGACGATGGTGCGCTTGAGGTAGTCGTTGGGCGATTGCTAGAGTTGCATGGGCTGAAACTGGCCGTGGCCGAGTCTTGCACCGGCGGGCTTATTGGTCACCGCATCACCAACGTCCCCGGCAGTTCGGCTTACTACCAGGGCTCTGTTACGGCTTATTCCTGCGAGATCAAAGGACTGATCCTCCACGTGCAACGCGATACGCTATATCGCTATGGCGCGGTAAGCAAACAGACGGCGCTGGAGATGGCGCAGGGTGTGAGGCGTGTCTTCCGCGCCGATATTGGTCTGAGCGTGACCGGCATTGCTGGGCCGGACGGTGGCACGCTGGAGAAGCCCGTGGGTCTGGTCTACATCGCGTTGGTTGCACTGGATGGTGAGTGGGTGGAACGACACGTCTGGAGCGGCAGCCGCCAGGAGAACAAAGCCTGCTCGGCCGAGGCTGCACTTGACTTGTTACGTCGCTATCTGGAGGGTCAGTTGTGATGGCTGTCGGTGAAATGATTGCGCCGCTGGGCCTCTTGCGCTCCTGTGTTGTCCGTGAAGCGTTGGTGCGACAAGCCCCTTGCTGAAGGTTCTGGGAGACCGTCCGTGGTTGCCGCTACGTTGCGCGAGGGGCGTATCCAAACTGGGATGCGTCCATTTGATCCTTACCGCGACCTCAAGGCGGTCACTGAGCTGATCGCTGTCGCCTTTGGCGACAGGCTGGATCCTGCTGGCCGGGTAGCGCTGGCGGAGATGCGCCGCATGGCCCGCTGGGGATTGCTGTTACGGTGGCTCTACCAGCCCGGGTGGGGTGGTGCAGGGGTTACACCGGGCTTCGTATGGGTCGAGGAAGGGCGTGTGGTGGGTAATGCTTCACTGCGGCGAGCGTTGGAGCGGGGCAGTTTTTTCATCGGCAACGTGGCTGTCCATCCCGATTGGCAGGGACGTGGTATTGCTGGGCGGCTTATGGAGGCGGCTCTGGGGGAGATTGCTGCGTGTGGCGGGCGCTGGGTGGGGCTGGAGGTGCGGGCTGATAATCAGGTAGCACGCCAGCTCTACGAGCGCCTGGGCTTTCGAGAGGTCGGCAAAACGGTGCATATGCTGCGTTCAGAAGGCTTGTCGTGGGCTGGGAGTCTGCCGCGGCATCCCTTGCTACGTCGGGGGCGTAGCCGCGATGGTGTGGCGCTGATAGAGCTAGTGCGCGCCATCATCCCTGAAGCCCATCGCCCGCTGCTGGAACTGCGCAGGGAAAACTACCAGCCGGGCTGGGAGCATGCGCTCGATCGCTTGTTTGAGGGGCGGCGCGAGGTCTGGTGGGTAATCGAGCAGAATGGTGTGGTCTGTGGAGCGGTGCGGGCACTGCGTGAGCGCGGGCGCCGTCCGGACTGGCTCGAGGTGTTAGTGGCCCCTGAGCATAGTGGTCGTTTTGAAGCCGTGCTGGTGCAGTGCGGTGTGGCCAGCCTGCATGGCGTCTCTAAGAAGATGATCGAGACTGCGTTGCCGGTCCCCACGGAGCCGTTGGTTGCGGCATTGGAAGCGGCTGATTTCCACAGAGTGCGTGTGCTCGTACAGATGCGACTAGACCTGCCCCATAACGTTCTGGTGGGAGGTTAGGTCATGCACTCAGGTAAATTTGTTTGGAGTAGACGAGCAGGCCCCCCGGAGCATTCCAAGGGGCCTGCGGCCAAGGAAAGGAGGATAAGGTGGCTGTTTTCAGCCAACTACCCGGCTTGCATGATAACGGAAGATGAGCACGTAGCGTAGTGACTAATGACACGTCTCCGGAGTGACATACCTCCAATCATAGAGGGGCACGAGGGTAGCATTCTTAGGTGGAGGGAGGGGAGGGCGGGTGGTATATAGCTGTTGAGGGTCATATCTTTTTGACAGGTAAATTTTCCATGTTATAATTGTTATTCACTAAATCTATCAGGACATAAAGCTGCTATCAGAAATCTAATGGTATGGGAAGGGTAGGAGATATGGGTATAGGGATATCTTATTTGGGGAGTAAGTCCTACGCACGTGCCGCCAGCACGGAGAGACTGCCACGGCTGATCGAAGTCCAACTCGAGTCCTTCCGTTGGCTCCAGGAAGAGGGCCTGGCTCAGCTCTTCGACGAAATCTCTCCTATCGAAAGCTTCAATGGTAACCTCAAACTGTACTTCCCTGGTTGCAGGGCTAGAGAGGCTCAGTTCGATCTTCGTTATCGCTTCGGTGAGCCTGAGTATTCGGAGGAGGAGTGCCTGGAACGAGACATCACATATGCGGCTCCGCTATATGTTCAGGTAGTACTCGACAACCGCGAGACAGGTGAGATTGTCGAGTCGGAGATTTTCCTCGGCGATTTCCCATTGATGACGGAGGATGGCACTTTCATCATCAATGGTACCGAACGGGTTGTCGTCAGCCAGTTGATCCGCTCGCCTGGTGTCTACTTCGATATTGAGGAGGATCGGGTGACCGGTCGGCGGCTTAGTACAGCCAAACTCATTCCTGATCGTGGGGCCTGGCTGGAGTTCGAGACCCGCAAGTCTGACTATATCAATGTTAAGTTCAATCGTAAGCGCAAACTACCCGTCACGATTCTGTTGCGGTCCTTGGCAGCAATTGATGACCAAACGGGGAACAATCCCCTCGGTGAGGGGACCGATGAAGAACTGCTGGCGCTCTTCCAGGATGCCGATAGCAATCCTGACCATTCGTATATCCTCACGACTTTCCGTCAAGAGCCGGACTGGCAACCCAAGGATGGGCGCACACTGGCTGAAGAAGCGCTGGTTGAGTTCTACCGTCGCATGCGTCCTGGCGACCCAGCCAAACTGGAGAATGCGCGTGAGTACTTGGAGCAGCAACTTATCGATCCCCGGCGCTATGACTTGCAGCGGGTAGGCCGCTATAAGCTGAATCAACGGCTTGGCCTCGACATAGACCTCGAACATCGCACCATCACCAAACAGGATTTGATAGCCCTGGTGGAGCACATGATCCGCATCAACAACGGCATCGAGGATGCCGATGATATTGATCATTTGGGCAACCGTCGTGTCAAAACGGTGGGTGAACTGGCCCAAAACAAGTTGCGCATCGGTCTGCGTCGTATGGAGCGGGTCGTAGTGGAGCGCATGTCCATCCGTGAATCCGAGTCGCTGACCCCGGTTAACTTGATTAACATCCGCCCGGTCGTTGCAGCCATTCGTCAGTTCTATGGCTCTAGCCAACTCTCCCAGTTCATGGAGCAAACCAACCCACTGGCGGAGTTGACCCACAAGCGCACGCTTTCGGCATTGGGACCCGGTGGGCTGCGACGCGAGCGAGCCGGTTTCGACGTGCGGGATGTGCACTACAGCCACTATGGGCGTATTTGTCCCATCGAGACTCCTGAGGGGCCCAACATCGGGCTGATCGGCCGTCTGGCGACCCATGCCCGTGTCAATTCCTTGGGTTTCATCGAGACCCCCTATCGTAAGGTTATCCATACGGTGGAGCCCGTTGTCGAGGCGCTTATTGGCCAGACGTTGATGGAGGACGTGGTGAATCCTGGGAGCGGTAAGGTGGTGGCCGAGACAGGGACAGAGGTGACGCCCGAATTGGCCGAGCATATTGCCGCCTTGGAATTGGCAGAGGATATTTCTATCGTGCCGGTGGTGAGCGGTGAAATTGAATATCTCTCGGCCGATAAGGAAGACCACTATACGATTGCACAAGCCAACACCGAATTGGATGAGAAGGGCCATTTTGTGCGGTCACGTATCTCTGCCCGCCGTGCCGACAGCTTCTTATTCACCACGCCGGAGAGGATTGATTACATTGATGTCGCCCCCTGTCAGATCGTGGGTGTTTCAGCGTCCCTGATTCCCTTCTTGGAGCACGACGATGCCAACCGTGCGCTGATGGGCTCCAATATGCAGCGTCAAACGGTACCACTGATTCAAGCCGAAGCGCCACTTGTGACCACCGGGATGGAGTGGCGGGCAGCACTCGATTCGGGACAGGTTGTGCTGGCGGAGGAGGATGGAGAGATTGTCAGTGTCACGGGTGACGAGGTCGTAGTTCACTATGCTGATGGATTACATACCTATCCCCTCCGCAAGTACCAGCGTTCGAACCAGAGCACCTGCGTTGATCAACGGCCTGTTGTCTACAAGGGGCAACGGGTGTACAAAGATCAGGTGCTTGCGGATAGTTCCTCGACCGAAGGAGGTGGACTGGCGCTGGGGCACAACGTGGTGTGTGCTTTCATGTCCTGGGAGGGTGGGAACTTCGAGGATGCTATCCTCATCAGCGAACGGTTGGTACGTGAGGATAGGTTTACCTCCATCCACATCGAGAAGCACGAGGTGGAGGCGCGCGACACAAAACTCGGGCCGGAAGAGATCACTCGTGACATCCCCAATGTCGGCGATGAAGCGTTGAAGGATTTGAATGAGGATGGCATTGTTCGCATCGGGGCGGAGGTAGGGCCTCTAGACATTCTGGTGGGCAAGATCACGCCCAAGGGAGAGAAGGAGCTAAGTCCTGAGGAGAAACTGCTGCGCGCCATCTTTGGCGAGAAGGCTCGCGAGGTGAAGGATTCCAGTCTGCGCTTGCCTCACGGGGAGCGCGGCAAGGTGGTGGATGTTAAAGCCTTTGACCGGGAACAACATCGGGATCTCAAGACTGGCGTAGAGAAGATGGTGCGCATCAGCGTGGCTCAGGTGAGGAAGATCACCGAGGGTGATAAGATGGCAGGCCGTCACGGGAACAAGGGGGTCATCTCAAAGGTCGTCCCTGTGGAGGATATGCCTTTCCTGGCTGATGGTACTCCGATTGACTTGATCCTGAACCCCTTGAGTGTGCCGGGACGGATGAACATCGGTCAGATTCTGGAGACTCATCTAGGGTGGGCTGCCCATCGGCTTGGTTTTCGTGCCATCACGCCGGTGTTCGACGGGGCGGACGAATCCCAGGTCGAAGCGGAGCTGGCGCGGGCCTGGCTCATTGATCGTGCGTGGGATGAGATTACCGAGCGCGCGTGGGCCTGGCTGAAAGCGCAGGACTATCCTCTGGAGACGTTGTGGGACGACGAGGAGGCGCGTCGGCTATATATCGTGGCCTGGTTGGCAGAGCGTGGCTATGATGCAGACCGATTGGTTACGGAGCGCATTTATACCCGGCGGTCGGTGCTGCGCGAATGGCTTAGGGAGGGGGGCTATGAGCCGGATGAGTTGCTCTCTTTTGAGGATGACATGCGTGGGTTAGCCGAGCGGGCTGTGGCGGATCAACGGGCGAGAATAGCCTGCCTGCGCATCTGGTTGGAGGACCGTGGTCAGGAAGTGACCAATATGGATGACGAAGCCGTGGAGTCGTTAGCTGCGCGAGTGAGCGTGGAGACCTCCGACCCACTGCCGATTCTGGGCAAGATGATCCTTTACAATGGTAAGACGGGTGAGTCGTTCGATCGGCCGGTGACGGTGGGTGTGATCTACATGATGAAACTGGCTCATCTGGTCGAGGACAAGGTACATGCGCGCTCTACGGGGCCCTATAGCCTGGTGACGCAGCAGCCACTGGGTGGTAAGGCCCAGTTCGGCGGCCAGCGTTTTGGTGAGATGGAGGTGTGGGCGCTGGAGGCTTACGGTGCCGCTCACGCGCTTCAGGAGATGCTCACCATCAAGTCGGATGACGTGCAGGGCCGCGTCAAAACGTACGAAGCCATTGTCAAGGGGGAGTCTATCGAGGAGCCAGGGGTTCCGGCTTCTTTCAAGGTGTTGGTGAAGGAATTGCAGAGCTTGGGATTGGCGGTCGAAGCGGTCACCCAGGAAGGTGAGGTGTTGAACTTCGGTAGGGATGAGGAGAAGACCAAGACTCCCAGGTTGGGTACGGGGCTCCTAGGTTTGGGACGGGAGGGACGCTAGAGCGGTCTTGCCGCTCAATCGAATAGTGGTGTGGGTAATACCAGGTATAGTATGCTTGACTTCTGGTGATTTCGTGGTAGAATGTGCGTTCGTCGGAACGGCTAGCAGCTACAGCCCCTGCTGCCGGTTGACAATCAGAGAGGTTTGTTCTGTCGTTGGGGAGGCCATCGGTGTGGGTGGATGGCCTTCTTCACTGAGTTTGGGCTTTGCCGTGAGCTCAGCCGAACGGGAGGTAGACGTGCCCACCATCAATCAGTTGGTTCGCAAGGGAAGAAAGCCTAAGCCACGCAAGTCCAAGGCGCCGGCGTTGCAGTATACTTTTAACTCCTACAAACAGCGACGCACCCGTCGTTCAAAAGGGGCACCTCAAAAGCGTGGTGTGTGTACACAAGTGCGCACGATGACGCCCAAGAAACCCAACTCTGCGCTGCGGAAGATTGCTCGTGTGCGACTGACCAATGGCATCGAGGTGACCGCTTATGTTCCGGGTGAGGGGCATGCGTTGCAGGAGCACTCGGTTGTGTTGGTGCGCGGTGGGCGCGTCAAAGACCTGCCCGGTGTACGCTACCATATTGTTCGTGGTGCTATTGACGCGACAGGCGTGGAAGGTCGTGAGCAACAACGGTCCAAGTATGGGGCCAAGCGCCCTAAGGGGTAGAGGGCGAGGTAGGTGAAATATGCCTCGACGGTATCGTCCGCCAAAGCGGGAAATTGAACCCGATGTCCGCTATAACAGCGTGGTAGTGGCTCAGCTCATCAATAAATTGATGAAGGGTGGGAAGAAGAGCGTAGCAGCGCGCATCATGTATGACGCGCTGGACATTGTTGAGGAGCGTATGAAGCGGCCTCCCTTAGAGGTAATGGAAGAGGCAATTAGGAATATCTCTCCAGTGTTGGAGGTCAAACCGCGTCGCGTGGGGGGCTCCACGTATCAGATTCCGGTGGAAGTAGCGCCAGGCCGTCGGCTCAGTTTGGCCATGCGCTGGCTATTGACCGCTGCACGCAACCGCCCTGGTAAGTCTATGGCCGAAAAGCTGGCCGGTGAGCTGATAGACGCAGCGCGTGAGACCGGGGCAGCAGTTAAGAAGAGAGAAGATACGCACAAGATGGCTGAGGCCAACCGCGCTTTTGCCCACTATCGGTGGTAAGCCATCCGTCGTAGAACTTGGCTCGGTGGAGCTGTTGCTCATTTTGCCGGATGGGCCTGTTGCCTAGAGGGAGGAAGGTGTGCTGAGGAATGGTGGGCAGGGTCAGCGGGTGGGACGAGCAGGCAATGGGCACACAGAACCCGCTGAACCGCATTCGGAATATTGGTATCATTGCTCACATTGACGCAGGTAAGACGACTACAACTGAGCGCATCCTGTTCTACACCGGTCGTACCCATCGCATGGGCAACGTGGACGATGGAACGACGGTCACGGACTGGATGGCGCAGGAGCGGGAGCGGGGTATCACGATCACGGCTGCGGCTGTGACGTGCTTCTGGCGGGATCATCAGATTAACATCGTGGATACACCTGGACACATTGACTTCACTGCAGAGGTGCAGCGCAGCCTACGTGTCCTCGATGGCGGTGTCGTCGTCTTCGATGCGGTGGCCGGCGTGGAACCGCAATCGGAGACGGTGTGGCGACAGGCACGGAGGTTCGGCGTGCCATTGATCGCTTTCATTAACAAGATGGATAAGCTGGGCGCCGATTTCGCTCACGCGGTGGAAACAATCCGCGAGCGCTTGGATGCCAATCCGGTCGCCATCCAGTGGCCCATCGGCAGTGAGGCCAATTTTCGTGGGGTGGTGGACCTGTTGGAGATGCAGGCCATTGTTTGGGCGGATGAGCTGGGGGTGTCGCCAGAGATCGCGGAGATACCACCTGAGTTGGAAGAAGTGGCGCTCGAGGCGCGGGAGCAGGCCGTAGAGCAGATCGTCGAGACTGACGATCAGTTGACGCTGCTCTATTTGGAGGGGCGGGAGATCTCAGCCGCTCAACTGCGGCAGGCGCTGCGGCGGGCGACCTTGTCTGGGCGATTGAATCCGGTCTTGTGTGGCTCGGCGTTGCGCAACAAGGGCATCCAGCCTTTGCTCGACGCGGTGGTGGATTGCCTGCCTTCGCCGCTGGACGTACCGCCGGTGGAGGGGGTCAATCCTTACACTAAAAAAGTGGAGCTCCGTCCTGCTGACCCCAATGCACCGCTGGCAGCATTGGTCTTTAAAATCGCAAGTGATCCCTATGTGGGCCGGCTGGCCTATTTCCGGGTCTATTCCGGGAAGGCGAAGGTAGGCTCGAGAGTGAGCAACTCCACCAAGCGCCGTAGGGAGCGTATTGGCAAGTTGCTGCGCATGTTTGCTGACCACCGGAAGGAAATCCAGGAATTGAGCGCGGGAGACATCGGCGCGACGTTGGGGCTGAAAGATACCTTCACCGGCGAGACGCTGTGCGCGTCCAACGGGCCGATCATCCTGGAGTCAATCTCTTTCCCAGAGCCGGTCATCTCGGTGGCGATTGAACCGAGGACGGCAGCCGATCAGGATCGGTTGGCCGAGGGGTTGCAGAGGCTGGCCGAGGAAGACCCCACCTTTGTGGTGCGGGTTGACGAGAACACCGGGCAGACGCTCATCTCCGGGATGGGAGAGTTGCACCTGGAAATTCTGACCGATCGGCTGGTGCGGGAGTTCGGCGTGACTGGACGGGTGAGCCGCCCGCGGGTCAGTTTCCGCGAGACGATCACACGGCGGGCTGAAGGCGAGGGGTTGTTCGAACGACAGGCTGGAGGGCGGGCACACTTTGGTCACGTGTGGCTGGAGGTGGAGCCTCTATCGGGTGGAGAAGGGTTCCGCTTTGAGGACGCCACCCAGGGTCGAGCTTTGCCTCAGCGGTTCCTCGAAGCGGTCGAGCGGGGCTGCAGCGAGGCGATGGAGAATGGTGTGCTAGCCGGCTACCGGCTGGTAGACGTGAAGGCCCGGTTGCTCGATGCGGAGTGGGACGAGGAAACGTCCTCGGAACTGTCCTTCAAGGTGGCTGGCGCGATGGCTTTCAACCAGGCAGTGGAGGAGGCCGATCCGGTCTTGTTGGAGCCGGTGATGGATTTGGAGGCAGTTGTGCCGGAGACGTATACTGGCGAAGTGATGGGAGACCTGAACGCTCGGGGAGCCGAGATCAGAGAAGTGGCGTCTCGGGCAGGGGGAGTGCAGGCGATACGTGCCTTCGTCTCACTGGCGAGGATGTTCGGGTATGCGACCGACCTGCGCAGTCTGACGCAAGGGCGGGGCACATTTACGATGGAATTTCATCATTATGCAGCAGTAGATCAACAGCGGATGGATGCCATTCTGTATGGCGGAGGCTGATAGGTCGAATAGTTAGATCATCCGAAAGGAGCGAGAAATGGCGAAGGAAAAGTATGAACGTGTAAAGCCACATGTCAACGTGGGCACTATAGGGCACATTGACCACGGCAAGACGACGCTCGTTGCGGCCATAACTAAGGTGCTCTCTTTCAAGGGACTGGCTCGGTACCAGGCGTACGAGGAAGTGGCGAAGGCGGATGTGAAGATGTTCCGCCGTGACGCGACGAAGATTCTGACCGTGGCCATTGCTCACGTCGAGTACGAGACGGAGAAGCGGCACTATGCTCACATTGACTGCCCTGGTCACCGGGATTACATCAAGAACATGATCACCGGGGCAGCGCAGATGGACGGGTCGATTCTGGTTGTTTCGGCAGCGGATGGCCCGATGCCACAGACGCGGGAGCACGTGCTCCTGGCTCGCCAGGTGAACGTGCCGGCCATCGTGGTCTATTTGAACAAAGTGGACTTGATGGACGATCCGGAGTTGCTGGAACTGGTCGAGTTGGAACTGCGGGAACTGCTCGATGGTTACGGCTTCCCCGGTGACGAGACACCCATCGTGCGCGGGAGTGCCCTCCAGGCACTGCAGAGCGAGAGCACTGATCCGGATGCGCCGGAGTACCAGTCCATCTGGGAGTTGATGCGAGTGGTAGACGAGTATATCCCAACGCCTATGCGTGATGAGGATAAGCCGTTCCTGATGCCCATCGAGGACGTTTTCTCGATCAAAGGGCGGGGCACGGTCGTCACTGGCCGCGTGGAGCGCGGCACGATGTTGCCAATGACTGAGGTTGAGGTCGTCGGGCTGCAGGAGAGGCCCCGCAAGACGGTGGTCACCTCTATGGAGATGTTCCATAAGACACTCGACAAGGTCGTGGCAGGCGACAACGCTGGATTGCTCCTCCGTGGTGTGGATCGGGATGAGGTGGAGCGAGGTCAGGTGGTGGCGATTCCAGGCACTATCGAGTCTCACCAGCGCTTTATGAGCGAGGTGTACGTGCTGCGTAAAGATGAGGGTGGTCGTCACAAGGCCTTCTTCAGCGGCTACCGCCCGCAGTTCTATATTCGCACGATGGACGTGACGGGGGAGATCACCTTGCCGGAAGGTGTCGAAATGGTGATGCCGGGCGACAGCGTCAACTTGGAGGTGGCGTTGATCGAGCCGGTCGCTATTGAGCAAGGTTCTCGTTTCGCCATTCGTGAGGGCGGACTGACTGTTGGTGCGGGCGTTATTACGGAGATTCTGGACTAGGCAGTGAAGTAGTATGGCCAAGCAGAGGATTCGTATCCGGTTGAAGGCCTACGATCACCGTGTGCTTGATGAGTCGGCCAGGCGCATCGTGGAGACAGCGGAGCGCACGGGCGCTACGGTGGTGGGGCCTGTGCCTCTGCCGACCAAGATCGAGCGCTTTACCGTTCGTCGCTCGACCTTCATTGACAAGGACTCGCACGAGCATTTCGAGATTCGCACCCACAAGCGGCTGATTGATGTCATCGAGCCGGATAACAAGACCATTGATTCTCTGATGAGGTTGAATCTGCCGGCCGGTGTTGATATCGAAATCAAGTTATAAACAGGCGATGGAAGCGGATGAGGAGGAGGGAGAGGAAGCTGCCTACTCCCTCCTCCGAGATTGTCCCTCCTTAGCCTACATTTCGCACTTTGCTAGAAGCTAAATCAGGCCAGTCATCCTGAGGGCCGCGAAGCGGTATATCGAAGCCTGTCCTGAGCTGGCCGAAGGGGGTGACTGGCCGCCAAATCGCCCCTTCGATACGGCCTTCGGCCTACTCAGGATGCGTTTGGCTATGAACTGTGCTACTGTTGTTACGATTCCCAGGGGTGCGAAATGTAGGCTTAGTCGGGTAGTCTGATAGTCTGCTAGCGGAGTGTCGGATGATAGGGTAGTCTGGTAGAGACTGCTTTGACTAACTGGCCAAGCGACTAACTGACTAATGGGGAGGTGTTGGTGTGAAGACGATCTTGGGCAGAAAAGTTGGGATGACACAGATGTTTGACCAGCGCGGCGAGGCTGTCTCTGTGACGGTGATCGAGGCGGGGCCGTGCTATGTGACTCAGGTGAAGACGCTTGAGCGGGATGGGTATCGTGCTGTTCAACTGGGCTTTGAAGAGGTGAAGCCGCAGAGATTAAGCGGCGGCGAAAAAGGGCATTTGGCCCGCAGCAATTTGCCTGCGTTGCGTCATCTGCGCGAGTTTCTACTGCGAAAGGATGAAGAGATCGAGGAGGGGCAGCGCGTCCTGGTGGACATCTTTGAGGTGGGCGATCGGGTGGACGTGGTCGGCATCTCGAAAGGACGCGGCTTCGCCGGTGTGGTCAAGCGGTACGGCTTTGCGGGCGGCCCCAAGACGCACGGTCAGTCGGATCGGCAGCGCGCGCCGGGTTCTATTGGCGCTACTACCGGTCAGGGGAGGGTGTGGAAGGGGCAACGGATGGCTGGCCGTATGGGCGGCGTGCGCGTCACGGCCCAGAATCTGCGGGTGGAATTGGTGGATGCGGAGCGTAATTTGCTGGCGGTGCGTGGCAGCGTGCCGGGCGCTAGGGATGGGTTGCTGATGATCAGGCAGGCACGCAAGTCGAGGGAGTTGGCGAGACGGCGGGGTGAGTAGTCTGTGAGAAACTCCCCTCCCTGCGCCGGGGAGGGGCCGGGGGAGAGGTTGTATATGGTCGTTCCGATGTATAACACCAAAGGGGAAAAGGTTGGTGACGTCGAACTGCGTTCTGACATCTTCGAGACCCCCATCAACGTGCCGCTGATGCATCAGGCCCTGGTACGTCAACTGGCGAATGCTCGCTTGGGAGCGCACAAGACGAAGTCGCGTGGTGAGGTGAATCGCACCAAGGCTAAGTGGTATCGGCAGAAGGGGACCGGGCGGGCGCGCCACGGTAGCCGCAACGCCCCCTTGTTTGTCGGTGGTGGGGTGGCTCACGGACCGAGGCCGCGCAAGTATACCAAGAAGATGCCGCGTAAGATGCGACGTGCAGCGTTGCGCAGTGCGCTTTCGGCTAAGGCGATGGAGAATCAGATCGTTGTGCTGGATGCGCTGGAGATAGAGACTCCCAAGACGAAAGAGATGGTCACAGTGTTCAAGAATCTGGGGTTGGAAGGGCGCGTGTTGATCTTGTTGCCGGAACGGAGCGAGCCGGTGGAGAAGTCGGCGCGCAATCTGCCGCAGGCGAAGACACTGCGAGCCAGTTACCTGAATATCCGTGATTTGTTGGGTTACGATCATGTATTGGTGCCGATGGGTGCCCTGCAGGTGATCGAGAATATCCTGGGGTAGGCATGATGAATCCCTACAAGGTAATCATCCGACCGATTGATACGGAGAAGACGCGTTATCAGGCCTCTGAGTTGAGGCAGTACACCTTCGAAGTACATCCAGGTGCGAATAAGATCGAGGTGAAGCAGGCAATTGAGGAGATCTTCGGGGTGGATGTGGTGGGGGTCAATGTGATGAATGTGCCAGCCAAGGTTATCAGGCGGCGCGGACGCCGTCGGGTGGTGCGTCACCCGTCGTGGAAGAAGGCTGTGGTCACTCTGGCGGAGGGCCTGCGGTTGGACGTGTTTGAGGGGGTGTAAGTATGGCGGTGAAGACATATAAGCCAACCTCACCCAGCCGGCGGGGGATGACAGGTTCGACGTTTGAGGAGGTTACGCGTGCGGGGCCTGAGCGTAGCCTGTTACGTCCGTTGCGCAAGCGGGCTGGGCGCAACGTGCATGGACGTATCACGGTGCGCCATCGCGGTGGTGGACATAAGCGGCAATACCGGTTGATTGATTTCAAGCGTGATAAGGCGGGCATTCCCGCGCAAGTGAGGAGTATTGAGTACGATCCCAACCGCTCGGCTCGCATCGCGTTGTTGGTCTACGCTGATGGCGAGAAGCGATATATCATCGCACCGCTGGGGTTGCAGGTGGGTGATACGGTGATGAGCGGCGAGGATGCGGAGATCCGTGTGGGGAACGCACTTCGGCTGGAGCGTGTTCCGCTTGGCACTCTGGTGCATAACGTAGAGTTGTATGCCGGGCGGGGAGGTCAGATGGTGCGCTCGGCCGGCACCTCGGCGCAAGTGCTGGCCAGGGAGGGAGACTACGTGACGTTGCGTCTCCCCAGCGGTGAGGTACGGCTGGTGCGCAAAGAGTGCATGGCCACCGTCGGTCAGGTTGGCAACGTGGATCACGGGAACATTAAGCTGGGCAAGGCCGGGCGGAAGCGCTGGCTGGGATACCGCCCGGCGGTGCGCGGTTCGGCAATGAGCCCTCGCGACCATCCTCACGGCGGCGGCGAGGGCCGGACTCCGATCGGCATGCCGAGCCCCAAGTCGCCCTGGGGGAAGAAGACGCTGGGTAAGAAGACGCGACGCAACAAGGCTACCGAAAAGTACATCGTGCGCCGGCGTGGCAAGCGGCGACGGTGAGGAAGATTTTAGGATTTCTGATTTGTTACGCATCACGTATTATGTATCAGGAGACCTATCATGTCACGATCGCCATTGAAGCGACCGATACCGTATGTGGATCCAAAGTTACTGCGAAAGGTTGAGCGGCTGAATCAGACCGGGGAGAAGCGGCTGATCCGTACCTGGTCTCGGGCTTCGACGATCTTTCCGCATATGATCGGCCATACCATTGCTGTTCATGACGGTCGGCGGCATGTGCCGATTTATATCACAGAGGATATGGTAGGCCACAAGTTGGGGGAGTTTGCCCCCACCCGTACCTTCCGAGGTCACATCGTAAAAGACAGGAAGGGACGGGTAAGAGAGAAGAGAGAGGGGTAGGGATATGGGCACGGAGGTGCTGGCCCGGGCGAAACACGTGCCGATATCGGCGCGCAAAGTTCGGCGAGTGATTGATCAGGTGCGTGGGTTGGATGCTGATGAGGCTTTGGAGACGCTACATTTCCTGCCCCATGCAGCGGCGCACCCGGTTGCTAAGCTGATCCGCTCCGCCATCGCGAATGCGGAGGAGAATTTCGGCATACCGCGTGACGATCTGTACGTGGCACACATCGTGGCTGATGAGGGGCCAGGCGTGATGCCCGGGAAGGGCTGGCGACGGCGTTTTGGTGGACGTGGCCGCTGGCGACCAATCCGTAAGCGTTCCTCCCACATTACGGTGATAATGGAAGAGCGGACAACGGATTACGGGTAGGAAGATTGTTTGAGCAAGGAGGAAGGGTTTGGGACGCAAGGTTCATCCCTACGGTTTCAGGCTCGGAGTGATCCGCGATTGGAAAGCGCGCTGGTACGCGGAGGGCGATGATTACGCTAACCTGCTGCACGAAGATCTGAGGATTCGCCAGCTCATCCAAGACACTGTGGGGCGCGCTGGGATCTCTCGTATTGAGGTTGAGCGCTCCCCGAATCGGGTTTCGGTGACGATCTGGACGGCAAGGCCCGGCATTGTCATCGGGCGCAAGGGAGCCGCGGTCAAGGAGCTGCGCAAGGAGTTGGAGGAGATAACGGGCAAGCGCGTCTCTGTAGATGTGCAGGAGGTGGAGCAGCCCGAGCTGGATGCCAAGCTGGTGGCGGAGAACGTTGCGGCCCAGTTGGAGCGGCGTATTTCTCATGGCCGGGCGATGAAGCGGGCGATACAGGCAGCGATGCGTGCTGGTGCGCAAGGGATTAGGGTTATGTGCAAAGGGCGTCTGTATGGGGCCGAGATGGCGCGCCAGGAATGGCAGCGCGAGGGGCGAGTGCCGTTACATACTTTGCGTGCCGATGTGGACTACGCTCAGGAAGAAGCACACACGACCTACGGTCGCATTGGAGTGAAGGTGTGGATTTATAAGGGCGAGGTATTGCCTGAGGCGAAGGCGCAGGAGGCTCCCTTCGTCGTTTAGTTGGTCGGATGGTCAGGTAATCGGGTGGGGTCAGGTGGTCATTAGTGATCAGGTGATAATATGGCTGGCCAGCGACGTGACTGTGTGACCGATTTGGGAGCAAGACGATGTTGATGCCAAAGCGAGTGAAGTATCGTAAGCAGATGCGCGGTCGGATGAAGGGCAAGGCCACGCGCGGGACCGAGGTCGCGTTCGGAGACTATGGTTTGCAGGCCTTGGAGTCGGCATGGGTCACAGCACGGCAGATCGAGGCGGCGCGGCGGGCAATCGTGCGCCACGTGCGACGGCGCGGGAAGTATTGGATTCGTATCTTCCCCGACAAGCCGGTCACGGCCAAGCCAGCCGAGACACGTATGGGCAAGGGCAAAGGGTCGGTTGATCATTGGGTGGCCGTGGTTAAGCCGGGTCGCATTATGTTCGAATTGAGTGGTGTGTCTGAGGAGGCAGCGCGTGAGGCGATGCGCTTAGCGTCCCACAAGTTGCCTATCAAGTGCCAGTTTGTCAAGCGTGAAGGAATCACTGCCGGGGAATAGAGGTCGCATGCAAGCACGAGAGATTCGCACCTGGACTACAGAAGAGATAGAGGGGCGACTGGAGGGGGCCTATCGGGAGTTCTTCGTCCTGCGTCGTGAGAGGGCTTCGGGTCGTCTGGAAGATTACAATAGAATCAAGGCCGTGAAGCGTGACATCGCCCGGATGAAGACGATCCTTCGCGAGCGCGAGTTGAGCGCCGAGTTGGTCGGGGGAGGCGAGATATAGTGAAGGGACGGCATGTTGCTAAGAAGAAACGACTGACTGGCCGCGTGGTGAGCGATAAGATGGACAAGACGGTGGTGGTAAGGGTTGAGCGCTTGGTACGCCATCCGCGATACGGCAAGGTGTTGCGCCGGTCGAAGAAATACAAGGCCCACGATGAGGAGAATGCCTGTCGAGTTGGTGATGTGGTGCGCATTGTCGAGTCCCGCCCACTGAGCCGTGAGAAGCGATGGAGAGTTGAGGAGGTGCTGAGACGCGCTGAGGCTGGAGTGCTGGCGGAGGTTGCGCAATGATCCAGCAGGAGAGCCGCGTGCGGGTGGCCGACAACACGGGGGCGCGGGAGGTTCTCGTCATCCGTGTACTGGGGGGCTCCAAGCAGCGGTACGGTGGAGTCGGCGATGTTGTCGTGGCAACCGTGAAGCAGGCTATCCCAAGGGGGCAGGTGAAGAGGGGGGAGATTGTACGAGCGGTGATCGTGCGCACGGCGAAGGAGTACCGTCGGCCTGACGGCTCCAGCATCCGCTTCGATGACAATGCGGTGGTGATTCTGGATGGAGTGAGCTTGAACCCAAAAGGCACGCGCATCTTTGGGCCGGTGGCGCGTGAGTTGCGGGAAAAGGGCTTCATGAAGATCGTCTCACTGGCTCCTGAAGTATTGTAGACGATTGATTAGGAGTGTGCAGCGTGGGCAACCGAATCAAAAAGGGGGATACTGTAGAAGTCACTTCCGGCGACGACCGGGGCCTGCGGGGGACGGTACAGTGGGTGATGCCCAAGGAGGACCGGGTCGTTGTCTCTGGGATCAATATTGTCAAGAAGCATCAGCGTCCCATCCGTGCCGGACGTGGTCAGGTTCAACCTGGTATCATCGAATTTGAGGCCCCGCTTCATGTCTCCAACGTTGTGCTGGTGTGTCCACGCTGCAATCAATGCACGCGCGTAAGGTTTGCCCGGCAGGAGGATGGGAGTAAGGTGCGCGTGTGCAAGAAGTGTGGTGAGGTAATTGACTAAGAAACCAGGTTTTTCGGAAAAACCTGGTTTCTGGGAAGGCGAGCGGATGCAGCGTTTGCAGAAGCTTTATCGCGAAGAGGTCCGGCCTGCTCTGGTGAAGGAGTTCGAGTACCGGAACGTTATGGAGGCGCCACGCCTGCAGAAGATCGTAGTCAACGTGGGTGTGGGTGAGGCGTTGGAGAACGCCAAGGCTCTGGATCACGCGGTGCAGGACGTCATGACGATCACCGGACAGCGGCCTGTGGTCACCCGGGCGCGTAAGTCCATCGCGGGGTTCAAACTGCGAGAAGGTCGTGCCATCGGTGTCAAGGTGACGCTGCGAGGAGAACGCATGTGGGCGTTTTTCGACCGTTTGTGTAACGTGGCGCTGGCGCGCCAGCGCGACTTTCGTGGCGTCCCTGATACCTTCGATGGGCATGGGAACTTCACGCTGGGGTTGCGTGAGCAGTTGGTGTTCCCTGAGGTGGATTACGACTCGATTGATAAGATGCGAGGCATGGAGGTTAGTATCGTGACTACGGCTCATACGGACGAGGAGGGGCGGCGGCTGCTGGAGCTTTTGGGGATGCCGTTCCGTCGCCGGGGCCGGTAATCTGGACTGGAGACAGGTATGACGAGAAAGTGCCTGCCGATTCGAGAGACGCGACGCAAATATAAAGTGCAGGTGCGAAACCGCTGCAGGTTGTGTGGCCGGCCGCGGGGGTATATCCGGCGCTTCCAACTGTGTCGCATCTGCTTCCGGGAACTGGCGTTGAGGGGAGAGATCCCCGGTGTGGTGAAGTCGAGTTGGTGAACAAACAGGAGCGAGGTCTCATCTGATGGCGGTGTCCGATCCAATAGCTGATATGTTGACGCGCATCCGCAATGCCCAGGCAGTGGGGTATCCAGGCGTGCGTATACCTTCATCTAAGATCAAGGTGGCGATTGCCAGGATTTTGAAAGACGAGGGGTTCATTGAGGATTACCGCGTGACGCGCGAGCGCCCGCAGCCGCAATTGGTTATCAGGCTGAAATACGTGGGTGATAGGAAGGAGCGCCGCCCGGTGATCACAGGGCTGCAGCGCGTGAGTAAGCCGGGACGGCGCGTCTATACACGTGCCTCGGAGATGCCGTGGGTGCGGAGCGGCATGGGGATCGCGGTGCTCTCGACGCCCAAGGGGGTGTTGACGGGACAGCAGGCCCGCCGTCTGGGCGTGGGCGGTGAAGTGCTGTGCTACGTGTGGTAGGTGTTAACCGACAGACACCCCCCGCTTCCGCCTGCGGCGGACCACGGCTTTGTGATTTGTGAGGTGAAATGATGCCCCACTTCTCAAAGTCAGTTGGCAGTTTGCTGAGCCTGCTGATAGTGGCGATGCTGCTCGGCGCGTGTGTCCAGCAGGAAGTTGAGTTGTCGTTCTTGCTAATGGCCAGGAAGTTGCCAGCGAGATGAGTCGAGTTCCTTAGCCTGGATTTCGCACCTTGGCGATGACTATTCGACTACATATCCTGACAAGCATCCTGAGCCTGACTTCGGAGAGCTCAGTCGAGCCGTCGAAGGATGCGGGTCTGCGAAAGTCGCACCCTTCGACAGGCTCAGGGTGCTCAGGCTCAATTACACTCGGAGGTAGTCCCCCGCCTGGGTGTTGGTGTTCTTCCAGCCGCCTTGCCGGACGCTAGACCGCCCGGCTGAAAGAGCGAAGCCCCCTGCGGGGGCTGGATTTCAGCCCGTAGGGCTTGGCCCTTTCAGCCCGGACGTGCACGTCCGGGTGGGGCCAGGCGACCAACACTCTACGGGGGAACCAGCCACTCGGAAAAGTGCGAAATATAGGCTAATGGTAAGCACGAATAGGCGAGCGCATGATCGGCTAACAGGCGGTTTGCGGCTCCGGCTTTGCCTCTGCCCAAATTCGATAGCTTTTCGTTAGCGGTAAAGCTGGTTCGGGAGGCAGAGGTGATGAGAAGGCAGAGTAGCACCTGCTAACGACGACGGCCGCCGAACTTTGCAAACCGCCAAGACATTGAGGGAGGCAGGTCGTGTCACGGATTGGTCGTATGCCCATTCCTTTGCCCGCAGGGGTGAAGGTAGATATTCAAGGTAGCCAGGTGACGGTGGCGGGACCCAAGGGCCGTCTTTCCCGCGAGTTCCACCCAGATATGGAGATCGTGCTGGAGGATGGCGAGTTGAGGGTGCGCCGCCCGACCGATCAGCGGCACCATAAGGCGCTGCACGGTCTGACGCGGGCGCTGCTGAATAACATGATAGTCGGCGTGACGCATGGTTTCCAGAAGCAGTTGGAGGTCCACGGCGTGGGGTATCGGGTGGACCAGCAAGGGGATGGGAGTCTGGTGTTGCAACTGGGCTTTTCCCATCCGGTAAACATTGCCCCACCCGAGGGGATTAGGTTTGAGGTTGAGCCCCGCTCGAAGCGGATCACGGTGAGCGGAGCTGACAAGGAACTGGTCGGACGGGTGGCGGCGGAAATCCGCGCCTGGCGACCACCGGAGCCCTACAAGGGCAAGGGTATCCGGTATGTCGGCGAGTACGTGCGCCGCAAGGCCGGCAAGGCCGGCAAGGTGGTCTAGTGGCGGAAGCGGTGGATTGGGATTGAGATCGAGGTTGAGATATGCCAGAGATTGATCGCCGAGTGGCCCGTCTGCGGCGGCACAGGCGTGTGCGGAAGCGCGTGGTGGGGACGCCAGAGCGACCGCGGTTGAATGTTTTTCGCAGCCTGCGGCACATCTACGCTCAGGTGATTGATGATAGCGAGGGACACACACTGGTCTCCGCTTCGACCATTGATCCGGAGGTGAAAGCTCAACTTCAGGGGCTGGCGAAGACGGAGCAGGCGGGTGTGGTGGGCAAGGTGTTGGCGGAGCGCGCGCTGGGTCAGGGCATCAAGAAAGTGGTCTTCGACCGTGGTGGGTATAAGTATCACGGCCGGGTGAAGGCTCTAGCGGACGCAGCCCGTGAGGGCGGGCTTGAGTTTTGAGGCGCAACGGAGGTAGGATGGCTAGAGGGGGCTTGCGGGATCGCGAGGTCTTCGAAGATCGAGAGGAACTGGACGAGCGCGTCGTAGACATCACCAGGGTGGCAACGGTAGTCAAGGGCGGTCGGCGTTTCAGCTTTCGCGTGGTGGCAGTGGTGGGCGATAACCATGGCCAGGTCGGCTTGGGGATCGGCAAGGCGCGCGGTGTGCCCAATGCGATTCGTAAGGCGACGGAGCGAGCGCGGCGCAATATGCGGCCCATGGCGTTGGTGCAGACCACGATTCCGCACGAGGTGGTCGGGCGGTGCGGCGGCGCGAAGGTGCTGCTCAAGCCGGCTTCGCCGGGCACCGGCGTGATCGCTGGGGGCGGTGTGCGTGCCGTGCTGGGGGCCGTCGGTGTGCATGACGTGCTGACCAAGTCGCAGGGCAGTTCTAATGTGCTCAACGTGGTGCGTGCGACGATGGACGCCTTGAGGCAATTGCGTCGCGTGGAGGATCTGGCCCGTGAGCGCGGTGTGCCTGAGGTCAAGGTGATGCCGTTCTGGAGGCGGGGGAGATGAGTGGAAGCAAGAAGCAGGGGAGCGGAGGAGCAGAGGGGCGGAGGGGCAAGGGAGCAGGGGAGCGAGGGAAGAAGGGAGCAAAGGGGCGGCGGGGTAAGAAAGCTAAGAGGCAGAAGGTGTTGCGCATTAGGTTGACCAAGAGCCCGATTGGGTATTCTTATCGTCAGAAGCGGACGGTACGTGCGCTGGGCCTGCGGCGCATGCATCAGACTGTGGAGCGTAAGGATACACCGGTCATCCGGGGGATGATCGCCAGGGTGAGTCACCTGGTGACGGTGGAGGAAGCGGAATGAAGTTGCATGAACTGAGGCCCGCAGAGGGAGCGGGGAAGAAACGCAGGCGCGTGGGTCGGGGCATCGCTGCCGGGCAAGGTAAGACGGCCGGTCGTGGTACGAAGGGCCAGAAGGCCCGCAGCGGTGGCAGCCTGCCGCCATACTTCGAGGGCGGTCAGTTGCCCCTTGTGCGGAAGCTCCCGTTTGCGCGGGGTGTGGGCTTCCGTGACCCCTGGTGCGTCCGCTTCACTCCGGTCAATCTGGAGCGGCTCACGGGCTTCCGGAAAGGGGCCGTGGTCACGCCGGAGAGATTGGCCAAGGCGGGCATCATCAAGCGTGCGGATGAATTGGTGGTGATTCTGGGGCGCGGGGAACTGAAGAAGCCGCTCAAGGTGAAAGCGCACCGGTTTTCGGCCAGTGCACGGGCCAAGATCGAGGCGGCCGGGGGAGTGGTGGAGGAACTGCCTTGGCAACGGGGTGGCTATCGGACGCGGTAGTGTGGTCTGAGATCTGCAGATTCAGGATTTGAAGATTTGGAGGTTGGGTGATGATTCAAGCCCTGCGGAATGCTATGACTTTGCCCGATCTGCGGCGTAAGCTGCTGTATACGTTGCTGATTCTCGTTATCTACCGGCTGGCGGCGCACGTGCCGGTGCCGGGTGTAAATCAGGAAGCGCTGCAGCATCTCACCGGTGGTGCGGGTCAGTTCGTCAACTTGTTGGACCTTCTATCCGGTGGGGCGGTGGCGAGATTCTCGGTTATGGCGAACGGCGTGTATCCGTACATCACCGCCACCATCATATTCCAGTTGCTGACCCCGATTATTCCAAGGCTGGAGCGCCTGGCTGAAGAGGGGGAAGCGGGTCGGCGTAAGCTCAATCAGTGGCAATACTACATCACCATTCCGCTGGCGTTGCTGTCATCTTATGGGCAGATTCGGTTTATCAACGCTGCGGTTAGCGGCACCCCTGTTTTGGCCAACTTTGGTTTCAGCCCGCCAGAGAATATCTTGCCTACTGTTGCGGTGTTGATAGCGATGACGGCTGGCACGATGTTTGCCATCTGGTTGGGAGAGTTGATCACCGAGCAGGGTATCGGTAATGGGTTGTCATTGATTATCTTCAGTGGCATCGTGTCCCGCGTGCCGCAGAACATTGCGCGCATTTGGACCCAGGCTCAGGCGAGGGAAGGTGGCGGCGTGGGGATGGGTGTGCTGATGCTGGGTATCTTTCTGGGTATTATGGCCGTCACGATGTTCGTGATCGTAGTGGTACAGGAAGGGAAACGTCCCATTGAGGTACGATACGGTAAGCGCGTGCGTGGCATCAAGATGTACGCCGGTGGAAGCCACCATATCCCGTTGCGGGTCAACACGGCCGGGATGATTCCGCTGATCTTTGCCCAGTCCTTTCTTACTTTCCCGGCGGTGATTGCGCAGTTCTTTGTCGCTGGTGAGAATACCGCTATAAAACAGCTTGCCGAGAGACTGATGAGTCTCTTTAGTGGGCAAAGTCCATGGTACGGCCTGTTTTACTTCTTGGCGGTGGTGGGGTTTACCTATTTTTATACAGATGTATTGATTCAGCAGCAGGATTTGCCGGGCACGCTGCAACGGCAGGGAGGCTTCATTCCAGGGATTCGACCAGGTAAGAGGACGGCCGAGTACATTAATGCTGTCTACAGGCGTATCACACTCGTGGGATCCCTGTTCCTGGGTGGTGTGGCGGTGTTGCCCTTTATCGTGGATCTGTTCCTGCAAACGCAGGTTTTGCTCATTACCTCCTCTGGCTTGTTGATCGTGGTCGGCGTGGTGATTGACACTATACGTCAGTTGGAGGCCCAACTCCTGATGCGTCACTACGAAGGGTTTATCAAGTGAGGTGGATGTGGGCCACTTCGTCGTGCTATTGGGTCCACCGGGCGCGGGCAAGGGGACGCAGGCGGAGTTGCTGGCCGAAGCGCTCGGTGTCCCTCACGTGTCGAGTGGCGATCTGTTTCGCGATCATCTGAGCTGCGAGACGGAACTAGGGCTGCTGGCTAGGAGGTACATGGAGCGAGGCGATCTGGTGCCCGATGATGTGACGGTGGGCATGGTGGCCGAGCGGATCAGCCGGCCCGATTGCCTGAACGGTGTCATTCTGGATGGCTTCCCACGAACGCTAAGTCAGGCCGTGGTCCTGGATGACGTGCTGGCTAAGCGAGGGCAGCGTGTGGCTGTCGCGCCGCTTATTCAGGTACAGGATGAGGAAGTTGTGAACCGTCTCACTGCCCGTCGGGTCTGCCGGGGTTGCGCTGCGGTGTACAATCTGGTCTTCAATCCGCCTCGCGCTGAGGGCGTGTGCGATGTCTGTGGTGGCGAATTGTACCAGCGAGACGACGATGATCTGGAAACGGTACACAATCGGCTGTATACGTATTACAAGGAGACAGCACCGCTCGTTGGGTACTATTTCGCCAAGGGATTGCTGGCCGAGGTTGACGGCGAGCGGACGATTGAGGACGTGCAGGCCGACTTGCGAGCGGTCGTGGAAGCAGTTGGGAAGTAGTCATTGATCATTCTGAAATCACCGGCCGAGATTGACAGAATGCGCCGGGCCGGCCAGATTGTGGCTGAAGTGCTGGAGAGGATGCGGGAGCGGGTCGCGCCGGGTGTGACGACGGCGGAGTTGGATGAGCTGGCGGAGGCGGTGATTCACAAGCACAACGCCACGCCATCATTCAAGGGGTACCCACCCGGTGGCGCTCATCCCTTCCCAGCCAGCATCTGCACTTCAGTGAACGAGGAGCTGGTCCACGGTATCCCTGGCCCGCGCGTGCTGCGGGAAGGGGACATTATCAGCATAGACGTTGGGGCTATCCTGGATGGTTACCACGGCGACGCAGCGATTACGTTGCCGGTGGGGCAGATTAGCCTGGATGCGCAAAGGCTGCTGGACATAACCAGAGGCGCACTCTATGCGGGGATCGCTGCCGCCAGGGTAGGCGGCTGTTCCGGCGACATCTCTGCCGCCATCCAGTCCTACGTGGAGGGTCGTGGATACAACGTCGTGCGGGAGTACACCGGTCACGGCATCGGGCGGAATATGCATGAGGATCCCCAGGTGCCCAACTATGGCCAAGCGGGAAAAGGTGTGCGCTTACGCAAAGGGATGACGATAGCGTTGGAACCGATGGTGTTGGCTGGAGATAGTAGCGTGAGGGTGCTGGACGATCATTGGACTGTGGTTTCGTGCGATGGTAAGTTGACGGGACATTTTGAGCATACCATCGTCATTACCGATGGTGAGGCGGAGATTCTGACGCGTATGTGAGCTGAGTAAGGGTGCGGGGAGGGATGTTGCGATGAAGGTGTCGCCTTCAGTGAAGCGGCGCTGTCCGAAGTGCAAGATTATTCGGCGGCGTGGTGTAGTGCGGGTGATTTGTGAGAATCCAAAGCATAAGCAACGCCAGGGATGATTTCTGACTGGGAGGAAGTATGGCGCGTATTGCAGGAGTGGACTTACCGCGGAACAAACGGGTGGAAGTTGGCCTGACGTATATCTATGGCGTTGGGCGCGGCTTGAGCAGTGAGATTCTGCAGAAGGCCAGGGTAGATCCCAACACGCGGGTCAAGAACCTGACGGAGTCAGAGATCACTGCGCTGCGCGAGGTCATTGAGCGTGAGTACAGCGTTGAAGGTGACTTGCGGCGCGAGGTACAGATGAACATTAGACGCCTGGTAGATATTGGATGCTATCGGGGTCTGCGTCATCGCCGTAATCTGCCTGTCCACGGTCAGCGTACGCGGACGAACGCTCGCACCAAGCGCGGTCCTAAGAAGACGGTGCCTGGTCGTGGACGGCGGCGCGGGATGAAGAAGAAGTAGTAGCAATCGCAGGTCTGATGCGGGAGGGAGAATGGCGCGCAAACAAACGGGTCGGCGTCGAGGGCGCCGGGTTAGGAGGAATGTACCGCATGGACGGGCCCATATTCACGCCACTTTCAATAATACGATTGTGACGATGACCGACTTGCAGGGGAATGTCGTCAACTGGGCCAGCGGCGGGACGGCTGGATTTAGGGGAGCGCGTAAGAGCACGCCTTTCGCGGCCGGTCAGGCTGCTCGGAGGGCAGCCCGGGATGCGATGGATAACGGGATGGTTGAGGTGGATGTCTACGTCAGGGGACCTGGCCCTGGGCGGGAAGCAGCGATTCGTGCCCTCCAGGCGGCGGGTCTGCGGGTGCGCTCCATCACCGATGTGACCCCGATTCCACATAACGGCTGTCGTCCACCCAAGAGGCGCCGGACGTAGTTTGAGCTTCGCACCGGATGGTGAGCGGAGGAACGGATTAGGAGAGAGAGTAATGGCTAGGTATACCGGGCCAGTTTGCAAGCTGTGCCGTCGTGAGGGGGAAAAACTGTTCTTGAAGGGAGAGCGTTGTCTTTCTCCCAAGTGCCCGTTTGAGCTGGAACGCGGCTATCCTCCGGGCGAGCATGGTCGCCTGACCCGCTTTCGTCGTCGTCGTGAATCTGACTATGCTTTGCAGTTGCGCGAGAAGCAGAAGGTACGTCGCATCTACGGGGTGTTGGAGCGCCAGTTCCGGCGCTATTTCCGTGAGGCGGAGCGTCGGCCTGGCCTTACGGGTGAGAACTTGCTCATTCTATTGGAGAGCCGGCTGGATAACGTCATCTACCGGCTGGGGTTTGCCGATTCACGGCCGCAGGCGCGCCAGTTGGTACAACATGGTCATTTCGTCGTCAATGGTCGCCGCACGAACATCCCGTCCTACCTCGTCCGTTCACAGGATACGATCACAGTGCGGGAGGGAAGCCGCAAGCGCACGTACTTCAAGGAGCGGGCTGAGCGATTGGATGAGGGGGCGGTGCCGAACTGGCTGAGTCTGGATGCGAAAATGATGACGGCTCGAGTGCTAAAGTCGCCTGCGCGAGAAGACATCGAGGCGGCGTTGAACGAGCAGTTGGTTGTGGAGTATTATTCCCGCTAGAGAAAATATGGCTCTTCCCCTGATTCGTTCCACGATATGTGCTCCGCAGAGGCCAGGGGCTAGCCGGAGACAGGAGGAGACAATTGCCAGTTCCAGTGCTGCCAAAAATTGAGACGGATGCTATCTCCCAGACTTATGGTCGGTTTGTGATTGGCCCGCTGGAGAGTGGTTTTGGAATCACCCTGGGCAACGCGCTGCGGCGGGTGTTGCTTTCCTCGCTGCCCGGTGCAGCGGTGACCTCGATCCGCATCTCCGATACTCCGCATGAGTTTACTTCCATCCCAGGTGTGCGAGAAGATGTGGTGCAGATCATACTCCAGATCAAGCAACTGCACCTGAAGATGGACAGCCAGGAGCCGATGCGTATGTCTCTTCGGGCGCGGAGTGAGGGTATAGTAACGGCTGGTGATATTCAGGCTCCACCGGAGATCGAGATCTTGAACCCGGATCTCTATCTCTTTGCCGTGGATACCAACGATGTGCATCTTGACATCGAGTTCACAGTTGAACAGGGGCGGGGGTATCTGGCAGCCGAGGGGCGCGGTCGGATGCCCATCGGTGAAATACCCGTGGATGCCATATTCAGCCCGATTCGCCGCGTCGCCTTCGACGTGGATCGGGCACGGGTGGGGCAAATGACCAACTACGACCGTCTGACGCTGGAGATCTGGAGCGACGGACGGGTCGCGCCAGTGGATTCGCTCAAGGAAGCAGCCCGCATCCTGGTGACTCATTTACGGCTGGTCGCCGGGCTCACACTGGAGGAAGAGATCGAACCGGTTGAAGAAGAGGTCGGTTTACCTAAAGAGGTCTATGAGCTTCCTATCGAACAACTTGACTTGAGTGTACGTGTGTTCAACGCTCTCAGACGCACTGGTATCACCAGCGTAGGCGAGGTGCTGGAGATGCTGGCGATGGGAGACGATACCTTGCTGACTATCCGCAACTTTGGACAGAAATCGTTGACTGAATTGAAGGGACGCCTCCAGGAGCGAGGTTTTTTAGAAGAAGACGCAGGGAAGAGCGGAGGTGCGTAGATGCGACATCGCGTCGCAGGGAAGAAACTGAATCGTTCCGGCGGTCACCGCAAGGCTTTACGCCGTAATCTGGTGACGGCGTTGTTCTATCATGAGCGCATTGAGACGACCGAGGCGAAGGCCAAGGCGATCCGTGGGCAGGCGGAGAAACTGATCACGTTGGCGAAACGAGGGTTGGCGGCGGAGAAGGAAGATCCGAGCCGGGGTGTCCATGCCCGTCGGCTGGTGGCGGGTCGCTTGGACCGGTGGGTGACAGAGCTGGATGGCACGCGGGTGGACATTCTGGAAAAGCTGTTTGAGGATATAGCACCGCGTTATGCGGATAGACCTGGCGGCTATACCCGCATTTACAAGTTGGGGCCACGCAAGGGCGACGCCGCGCCGATGGTCTTGTTGGAGTTGGTTGAATAGGGTAACGAACAGGCAGGACGATGCGGGTGCGGGCGGTCGTCACCTACGATGGAACCGACTACAGTGGGTTTCAGCGTCAGACTAACGCCTGGACCGTTCAGGCGGCATTGGAAACGGCGCTGGCGCAGGTGACTCAGGAGACGATCACCGTCCTAGCAGCGGGCCGCACCGACGCTGGTGTGCACGCGGCGGGGCAGGTCATCGCCTTCGATACGTCCTGGCTTCATCGTGAGACTTCGTCGAGCCCTCGGCCCGAAGGCTCAGTCGAGACGCGCTCAGCCGAACGGCGGCACGGTCTAGATGACCTGCAGCGGGCGTTGAACGCGGTTCTGCCCGCCGACATTGCTGTCCTGGAGGTTGAGGGGGCTGCGCCGGACTTTCACCCGCGCTACGATGCCCGCAGTCGGCGCTACCGGTACACACTGTACAACGCGCCAGTGCGCTGGCCCCTGGCCCGGCGGTACAGCCTGCACGTGGCTGCCCCACTGGACGTGGCGGCGATGCAGCGGGCGGCTCAGTCCCTGGTGGGCGAGCACGACTTCGCCACCTTTGGACGACCACCGCAGGGAGAGGTCACGGTGCGGCGCGTACTGACGGCGGAGTGGGGCAGGGATCTGCCCCGGCTGACCTTTGACATCGAGGCCAACGCTTTTCTGTGCCACATGGTGCGCAGCATCGTCGGTACGTTGCTCCAGGTGGGGCGGGGCGGGATGAGGGTGGAGGAGTTCGTGGCTGTGCTGGCAGCCTGCGACCGCAGCCGGGCCGGGCCGACGGCTCCTCCGCGCGGGCTTTGTCTGATGGAAGTGAAGTACTAGCGCCCGTTCATTGGGGACGATGCATTCTTGAATGGGAGTATAAGATCGTGGAAAAGACTTACGTGACGAAGAAAGAGGGTGTCGAGCGGGAGTGGTGCGTGGTGGACGCCACGGGGCAGACGCTGGGCCGCCTGGCTACTCAGGTGGCGCATAGGCTGCGCGGCAAGCATAAGCCTATTTACTCACCCTCGGTTGATACAGGTGACTACGTGATCGTCGTCAACGCCGAGAAGATTCACGTAACCGGACGCAAATTGGATCAGAAGGTTTACTATCGCCATTCTGGCTATCCGGGTGGGCTCAAGCAGATCACACTGCGCAATCTGCTCCAGAAACATCCCACGCGGGTGATCGAGCACGCCGTGCGGGGCATGCTGCCGAAGAACCGGCTGGGGCGACGAATGTTCAAGAAGTTGAAGGTCTACGCTGGCCCAGATCATCCCCATGCGGCACAGCAGCCCAAGCCGTTGGAGTTGAGATAATGGGAGGGGAAATGGCAATGGAGTATTACGAAGCGGTTGGACGGCGCAAGGCGGCTACGGCACGGGTGCGGCTCTTTCCTGGAGGCGAGGGCACCCTCGTCGTCAACGGCCGACCGCTTGAAGAATACTTTGTCCGGGAGGCGGATGAGCTCCACCTCGCGGAGCCGCTCAAGGCAACGGCGACGGAGCATCGCTTCAACATCAGTGTCAAGGTGAGGGGTGGGGGGGTGAGCGGTCAGGCCGGGGCGGTCCGGTTGGGGATCGCACGAGCATTATTGAAAGCGGACCCAGACCTGCGGCCTATTCTGCGTAAGGGTGGCTTCCTCACCCGCGATGCGCGGGTCAAGGAGCGCAAGAAGCCCGGGCTTAAGCGAGCCAGGAAGGCACCACAGTACACGAAGCGGTAAGCAGGGGGACAGGCGAGCACACGGGGCAGGGTAGAAATGCCTTGCCCCTTTGCGCGTTCATGTCTCACGGAGGAATCGTATGGGTACCATCACTGTCGTCGGCCTGGGACCGGGCGATCCACGCCACCTGACGCGGGAGGCGTGGGAAGTGCTAGAAGCCGCCGACGAGGTCTGGCTGCGCACACAGCATCACCCGACAGTGGCTGGGCTGCCGCCCCGCCTGACGTTGCACTCCTTTGACTACCTTTATGAGGAGGCGGAGGATTTCCGGCAGGTCTACGAGGCCATTGCTGACAAGGTGCTGTGGCTGGGATGGCGCCCGGAGGGGGTTATCTACGCTGTGCCGGGCCATCCGCTGGTGGGAGAAGCCACGGTGAAACAGGTACTGTCGCGGACGGAGGAGGCTGGCCTGGAGGTATGTGTAATAGAGGGGCTGAGTTTCATCGAGCCCACGCTCGCGGCGCTGCGGATTGACGCGCTGCCCGGCCTGCAGGTCTACGATGCGGTGGAGTTGGCGGCCCACTATCACCCGCCACTTAACCCAGACCTGCCGGCGCTGGTGGGGCAACTCTACAGCCGGACGCTCGCCACCGACGTTAAACTCACCTTGATGAACCAGTACCCCGACGACCACGAGGTAGTGCTGATACACGCAGCCGGTACTCCTGAGCAACGAATCGTTCACTTGCCGCTCTACGAACTCGACCGCCGGGACGGTATCGCTCATCTGACCACTCTGTGTGTGCCGCCGCTTCCCGGAGTCACCAGTTTTGAGGGCCTGCAGGACACAGTGGCTCATCTCCGTGCGCCGGACGGCTGCCCCTGGGATCGCGAGCAGAGCCACGAGAGCCTGCGGGGGGAACTGCTGGAGGAAGCATATGAGGTGGTGGCAGCGATTGATGCAGGCGACCTGCGGGCGCTGCAGGAGGAGTTAGGCGATTTGTTGTTGCAGGTCTTGCTTCACACCCAGATTGCCACCGAAGGAGCGGAGTTCACAATAGCACAGGTCATCGCCGGTATTGACGCCAAACTCAAGCATCGTCACCCGCACGTGTGGGGCGAGCGACAGATAAGTGGGACCGGCGAGGTGTTGCAGCGCTGGGAGGAACTTAAACTGGAGGAGAAGGGGGAAGGACACTCGGTGCTAGATGGTGTCCCGGCAGCACTGCCGGCGTTGCAGCAGGCCGATACCTACAGCCGGCGTGCGGCCCGGGTGGGCTTCGATTGGACGGAGGCGAGCGGCGTGGCCGACAAGATTCGTGAGGAGATTGCCGAGGTGGGGGCAGCGACCACTTCGGAGGAGCGCGAGGTGGAGTTGGGCGACTTGTTGTTCGCGGTAGTCAACTGGGCCCGCTGGCTGGAGGTAGACCCGGAGACAGCGTTGCGGAGGGCAAGCACTCGCTTTGCGCGTCGTTTTCGCGGTGTGGAGCGGATCGCCCGTGAGCGAGGGCTGGATATGGCGGCGCTTACGATTGACGAGTTAGAGACGCTGTGGCAGGAAGTGAAAGTGAAATCCTGACGATGCCGATTGTTCCGTGACAAAAAAACCCCGCCCGATGAAGGGCGGGGTTTTCGCCAGCCAGGAGTTCTTGGCAGGGCCTCACAACAGCCGCAGCCTGGTCACGCGGGGATCGATGATTACCTCTTCGTTCTCGAAATCGAGTTTGAAGCGCCACTTCTGCATCGTCACTGCCCCGATGATGATTTGATCTGCCAGATGGGGTACAATCATGAACTCGTCTGAGAAGCGATAACCGTCAAGGTGGAAATCCAGGCTCACTCTCTCTTTGACCTTCACCACCCTTCCCTTCTCCGCCGTCTCCAGGGAGAGCGGGCTGGGGAGAGGGATTGGTGTTTCTAGCCTCTGGGCCAGATCGCGGTCAATGCATGAGTACGTGGAACCGCTATCGAACAGGCCGGTGAGCGCTTTCTCTCCTTTGGAGCCCACGAGTCTGACCTCTTTCTCAATAATGGCCATGGCTCATCTTCCCTCGTTCGTCTCCCGCCTCGCCGATGTGAGGATTTCCTGGTCGGGGCGCGGGGATTTGAACCCCGGACCTCACGGACCCGAACCGTGCGCGCTAACCGAACTGCGCTACGCCCCGAAGGCATCGCTATTATACCCCAGCCAGGCTATTTGGCAAGCGGAACTTGACACGCTTGAATTTCTGCGGTAATATATAAGCGCTTTTTTATAAAACCTTTCTTTATGTATTGCGGAACTGCGGGAGGCGACGTGGCGGTTCAGCAGCGCCAGGTGCTTGTTGAGGAACTGCGAGAGATGGCGCGCTATTTCTACGCGCTTAAGGACCTTCTGCGCCTGCGCATCCTCGTGGCGCTGGCCGGGAGCGGAGAGATGACCGTGACCGAGTTGGCACGGGCGCTACACGTCAGCCAGCCGCTGGTATCCTTTCACTTGCGGCCCTTGCGTGTACTCGATCTGGTACAGGTTCGCCGGGTTGGGCGGGAGGTATATTGCTCTGCGAACCTGCCCGAAATCCACCGTCGTCAGGCTGAGTTTATGGATCTGCTGGCTGAGACGGCGACTTTAAGCCATCAAACTTCAGAGGAGGTGTAGACGAAACGATGGTGAAACGAGAGAAGGTGCGCGTGGCGATCATTGGCGTGGGTAATTGTGCCTCGTCACTGGTTCAGGGAGTGCATTTCTACAAGGATGCACCGGACGATGCTTTTGTCCCCGGATTGATGCACGTGAACCTGGGGGGCTATCACGTGCGTGACATCGAGTTTACCGCTGCTTTCGACGTTGACCGAAGTAAGGTCGGTCTCGATCTGGCAGAGGCGATCTGGCAATCGCCCAATAACACGATCAAGTTCGCGGACGTCCCTCGTCTTGGTGTGCCAGTCAGCCGGGGCATGACGCACGACGGGCTGGGCAAGTATCTTTCGCAAGTGATCGCCAAAGCGCCGGGCTCTACCGCGGACATCGTACGCATCCTAAGGGATACGGGAACCGACGTGGTGGTGAGTTTCCTGCCGGTGGGAAGCGAAATGGCGACCAAGTGGTACGTGGAGCAAGTGCTCGACGCGGGCTGCGGCTTCGTCAATTGCATCCCTGTCTTCATCGCCCGCGAGGGGTATTGGCAAAACCGCTTCCAGGAGCGGGGGCTTCCGGTCATCGGCGACGACGTCAAGAGCCAGGTCGGCGCTACCATCGTCCACCGGGTGCTGACCCGGCTTTTCCGTGAACGAGGCGTGAGGCTCGACCGTACGTACCAGCTTAACTTTGGTGGCAACATGGATTTCTATAACATGCTGGAGCGGGAGAGACTGGAGTCCAAGAAGATATCCAAGACCCGTGCTGTGACGAGCCAGTTGGATTACGAGTTGCCAGCGGAAGATGTCCACGTGGGGCCGTCGGACTACGTGCCGTGGCTGACGGATCGGAAGTGGTGTCACATTCGCATGGAGGGCACTACCTTTGGCGAGATACCTCTGAACGTGGAACTGAAGTTAGAGGTGTGGGATAGCCCCAACTCGGCTGGAGTGGTGATTGACGCGGTTCGCTGCTGCAAACTGGCGCTCGACCGCAAGCTGAGCGGGGCAATTATCGAGCCATCGGCGTATTTTATGAAGTCGCCGCCCGTCCAATTCACCGACGATGAAGCACGGAGGAGGCTCGAAGCGTTTATTAGCGGAGCGATGGTGGACAATGAATAGCGTGAAGCAGATAGAGCGCAAGCAGGGCGCAGAGCAAAAGCGGCGGCGCAGGCGGTGGGATTCACTTACCGACTGGGCACGCACCCAGGCGGGGGTTATACTGATGCCCGTCATCCGTGCTATAGGACGACTGGGTATTCATCCCAATACGATCACCATCCTAGGCGTGCTATTGCAGGCCGGCGTGGGGGTTGTGTTCGGGCTAGGTTACATCACGCTGGGTGGCTGGCTGCTGCTGATCGTGGCGCCGATAGATGCGCTGGATGGGGCGCTGGCGCGGGCTCTCGGGAAACAGAGCCGCTTCGGGGCCTTTCTCGATTCAAGCCTGGACAGGCTTTCTGATGCCGTGCTGATTCTGGGACTCACGGCGCACTATATGGGTCAGGGAGCACGTTTAGAGGTCGCGCTGCTATTAATCTCGCTGGTGGCGGCGATGATGGTCAGCTACGTACGCGCCCGGGCTGAGGCGCTGGGCTTCCCTTGCAAGGTTGGGGTGCTGACCCGCATGGAACGTGTCATTCTCATCGGTGCGCTATCGGCGGTTGGCTTACCCAGTGTGATGATATGGTTGCTGGCGGTACTCTCTGTGTTCACGGTGGTTCAGCGCATCCTTTACGTCTACGCGGTCTTTCGGCGGGAAGACATGCGCGGCTAGGCCACTGATAGAATGATCGCAGACTGTGGAGCTGCCGGGCGGGAGCGTCGCCCGGCAGTCTGCTTTAGGGGACTTGTCGTAGTACCCTGTGCCCATTGCCAGGAGAGCCCAAAGTTGGTATAATCAGCATTTGAGAAAACCATGTGTAGGGGCTCTTCTGACCCTGGCGTGGTCGTTGTGATATCTTCCCAACAATTTGGGTAGGGGCAGGTTTTGCGCCTTTCGGGCTGAGCCTCAGGACGAAGCCTGCCCACCAGGGCGACCGCAAGGGTTCGCCCCTACATTTTGAGGAGATCGTTCTGGACGTATCGGCGATGATTGAGTTATTCGATCTGACAAAACGGTTTGACGGCTTCACCGCTGTGGACGGGGTGACACTGTCGGTAGCGTCGGGCGAAATTCTGGCCCTACTGGGCCCCAATGGGGCCGGCAAGACGACGACGGTGCGTATGCTGGCGGCGATCCTGCGCCCGACGGCCGGGCAGGCGTTTGTGGCCGGATATAGCGTGACCGAATGTCCGCAGGAGATTCGACGACGGGTCGGGCTGTTGACCGAGCATCCAGGGCTTTACTTGCGTATGCGAGGCGAGGAGTACCTGGACTTCTTTGGCCGTTTGATGGGGCTGAGTAGCGATGAGCGCAAGCGCCGAGCCAGGGAATTGCTGGCCTACTTCGGGATGTCTGAGGCGTGGGATCAGCGCATGGGGACGTACTCGAAGGGCATGCGGCAAAAGATGGCGCTGGTGCGTGCGATGTTGCACGATCCGTCTGTCCTGTTGCTGGATGAGCCGACTTCGGCGATGGACCCCCACAGCGCCAAGTTGGTCCGTGACGCCGTCCTCGGTCTGCGCCATCACCAGCGCGCTATCATTATCTGCACCCACAACCTGGCGGAGGCAGAGGCCCTGGCCGATCGCATTGCTATCATCCGGCGCGGGAGGATCATCGCGCTGGGGACCCCCACGGAGTTGAAGGGGCGCCTGTTGGGCCTGCCGCTTATGGAATTACGTCTGGCCTATCCTGCCGATGGTCTCGTGAAACTCGTCTCAGACTTGGTGAGGATCGAGTCGCAGGGTGAGGATTGGCTCCGCTACTCCACGCCCAATCCCCGGGAGACGAACCCGCTCTTGCTCCAAACGTTGGCGACGCACGGGGTGGAGGTCGTTACCTTGAGTGAAGTGCCACGCAGCCTGGAGGACGTCTACCTGCGGGTGGTGCAGTGTCCTGAGCCTGCCGAAGGGGAGGAGTAGGAAGATGGTAGCGGTAACTGAGCGCATGCGCGCGGTGAATCGCGAGTCGCTGCGCCTGGTATTTACGTTGGTGGGACGTGACGTCCGAGACACCCTGCGAGATTGGCGCATTGTAGTACCTATCGTAGTCCTCACGCTTTTCTTTCCCGTGCTGATGAGTTTCGTGGCCAATGTGGCGCTGAACTGGGTCGCCAGGTATGGCGCACCGATCATCGGCGACCGGATGCTCCCTTTCCTGCTGATGGTGGTAGGCTTCTTTCCTATCTCATTCTCGTTGGTGATCGCGCTGGAGACTTTTGTGGGGGAGAAGGAGCGCAGGAGCCTGGAGCCGCTCCTGGCGACGCCCCTGACGGATGCACAGCTTTACCTGGGCAAGCTGCTGGCAGCGATGATCCCTCCTCTTTTGGCGGCCTATCTTGGTATCACTGTGTACCTGATTGGGTTGTACTTCTTCAAAGGCTGGACACCACCGCCGATCCTGGTGGTGCTGATCATCCTGCTGACGACGGCGTCTGGCTTGGTGATGGTCACTGGTGCAGTGGTTGTCTCCAGCCAAACAACGAGTGTACGAGCGGCCAACCTGCTGGCCAGTTTTATCATCATCCCCATGGCGCTTCTGATCCAGGGTGAGGCCATCATTATGTTCTGGGCCAATTACAATGTGCTGTGGTGGATTCTCCTGTTTCTTGTGGTTGTAGATGTCATCCTGGTGCGGATGGGTATCCATACGTTCAACCGTGAGGAGTTGTTGGGGCGCGAGATTGATGAGTTGAACGTGGCTTCTTTGTGGCGTGTGTTCTGTGAGTACCTGCGTTGGGAACCGTGGTTCTTCGGACTGGATGTGCAAAAGATGCCGGCCTGGTTGCGCTGGCTGGGGACGTTAGGCGGGCTCTACGGGCGTGACGTCCCGGCCATTCTTCGCCGTTCGCGTCTGGCACTCGCGGCGGTCGTGGTCGGGTTGCTGTTCGCGGCCTTCGTGGGCTGTGGTTTTGCTGCTCGTTATCCGCTTCCACCGGAGATGCTGCGGCAGGAAAACGTCTCTGCTGAGATGTTCGCTCAGTCGCAGGATCTGGGCTTGGTTCAGTTGACTATATGGGGGGTGCTGTCCCACAACGTGCGGGTGTTGGTGGGGGCGGCGCTGCTGGCCGTGTTCTCCTTTGGCACACTGGCGATTGCATTACTGATGGCACCACTGGCGGTTGTGTTCTTCCTCATTGTACAAGCCATGCATCTGGGTTATAATCCGGTGCTTTTATTCGCTACCGCCGTGTTGCCTCATGGAGTGCTGGAATTGCCCGCCGCGTCCATCGCAACGGCGCTGGCCGTGCGTTTGGGAGCGACCTTCATGTCGCCCCCACGGGGGATGACGGTGAGCAAGGGATGGATTTGGGCGTTGGCCGATTTTGTCAAAGTATTTGTCGCCCTCGTACTGCCGCTATTGGCGCTAGCAGCCGTGATTGAGGTCCACGTGACACCCTCTATCGTAGTATGGGCCTTTGGAGGCTAGAGCGCTATGGCCAGAGTAGTGACTTTGGGGACTGCAGCGGCGGTTCCAGATGAGGCGCACGCCAACACCTACCTGGCACTCGAGGGTGAACAAGGCTTTTTTCTGATTGATTGTGCAGATAGCCCCTTGATGCGGATGCGGCGTGTGGACCTCGCGCCCGAACGCTTGCGCGGCCTGATCATCACCCACTTCCACCCTGATCACGCCTGCGGCGTCCCTATATTGTTGATGAACATCTGGCTGTTGGGACGCACCGAGCCACTGCCTGTGTATGGCCTGCCAGACGTGCTGGAACGGTTCGAGACCATGATGGGCCTGTTCTATTGGCAGGAGTGGCCTGAATTCTTTCCTGTGTCCTGCCGGCCCGTCACTGAAGAGGTGGGCGCGCTGGTGTTGGAGGACGAGGAATTCCGGATCACCGGTGCGCCGGTGAAGCACGTAGTACCTACCATAGGCCTGCGGGTAGAAAACAAGCGCAGTGGCGGAGTGATGGCCTACTCCGGTGACACCTCGCCGTGCGATGCGGTGGTGGCGCTGGCGCGGGATGCCGACATCTTGATCCACGAGGCGGCGAAGGATACACTGGGTCATTCCAGTGCGGCCCAGGCGGGCGAGATCGCTCGCCGGGCTGGCGCAGGCCGCTTGGTGCTGATCCACTACCGGCCCGCTCCCCACAAATACGACCGCTGGCTCGAGGAGGCAGCCGCAACCTTTGGCGGGCCGGTGGAATTGGCACAGGATTTTGGAGAGTACGAGTTCTGACCTCTCCTGGTCGCTGACTTCTTATTGCCTCTCATCCCCTTGGCTTCTGACCTTTTTGACCGATCCCATCCTTTGTGGTACACTTCCGACGTGCGGCATCACGCGAGAGAGCGTCAAACAGCCGGCGTCAATGAGTATTCAAGCACCAATCCTCGTCAGTAGCCTCTCCCTGGACACGCATACGTGGCCTAGCGACGCTGTGAGTGTGGCAGGCATTCGCTTGATCTTGTCCCTCGTGCGCTGGAGAAACGGGCCTCATGATGGATAGCAGGCGCAAGATATGACGTCCTGCCCTTGACAGAGCGCGGCAGGTGTGTGAGAATAGAATTTGGTGAATCAAGATTGCCTTTGTTGAGCGTATTCGACAAAGCCAGGAGTGTACCTTTGGCAACTCCAGAAATCGTTAACTTAACCGCAGTGAAGCGCGACCCCACCTTCGTGGACCGTCTCTCCCCAGACGGGCGACTTCTCCGCCGCTGCATCCAGTGTGGCACCTGTACCGCCTCCTGTCCTTCTGCCTCTGCGATGGAGCTCACCCCGCGCCAGATGTGGCGCATGGTGCAGTTGGGGCTGGCCGATGAGGTGCTGCGCAGCAAGACGATGTGGCTGTGTAGCCTGTGCTACCAGTGCCAGGTGCGCTGCCCCCGTGGCATTCCTCTGACCGATACGATCACCCGGTTGAAGGAGATGGCGTTGCGAGGGCGGCTTGCTTCGTCGCGGGAGAGCGCTGGCTTTTACCGTGCCTTCATCGACGTGATCCGCCGCTACGGACGTAATCGGGAGATAGAGTTCATGGCCCGTTTCTTCTTGGCAGGCGATCCGCTGAGCGTCTTTGGATTCGTGCGCTTGGGCCTTATCCTCTTCAGGCGGGGAAAAGTTCATCCAGAATTTCCCCGGTTAGGCGGTGAAGGTCGGTTGGACAAGCTATTTGAGCGAGTGGCGGAGTTGGAGGCGCAACGATGAAGTACCTGTTCTACCCCGGTTGTACACAGGAAAGCTCTGCCCTGGAATACAAGACCTCGACGCTGGCGGTGTTGGAAGCCCTGGGGGCGGAGGTGGAGGAACTGGAGGACTGGACCTGCTGTGGGGCCAGCGCTGCGTCGGTGCAGAGCAACTTACTGGGAATGGTGCTCCCGGCCCGCAACCTGGCCCTGGCCGAGCAGGCCGAGAATGGGCGAGATATGCTGACCGTCTGCAGCGCCTGTTACACCAACTTCCGGCGCACTGCTGCCGCCATCGCCTCACAGCCTGGATTGCTCGATGCCATCAACCAGGCGCTGGAGGTTGAGGGTGTGACGTATCGGGGGACGGCCACGGCGCGGCATTTGCTGGACGTGCTGGCCAACGACCTTGACCTGGAGGCCATCAAAGAACGGGTCAAGCGCCCGCTGACCGGCCTAACCGTTGCTCCGTATTACGGCTGCCAGACCGTCCGTCCCTACAGCCCTTTCGACGACGACCAGCGGCCCACTTCGATGGTCGCGATCTTGGAGGCGCTTGGGGCCACGGTTCACCGGCATAACCGCGAGGCCTCCTGCTGCGGCACTTCCCTGCTGACGACAAAGCCGGAGCTGGGGGTGACGATGGCCGCATCGGTGCTGGAGGGGTGCGCGCCGGCCGACTGCATCGCCACCGTCTGCCCGATGTGCCATATGAACCTGGACGCATATCAGGGCCGGGTCTCCCGCCTGCTGGACCGAGAGATCCACATCCCTGTTCTCTTTCTGCCCCAGTTGATGGGTTTGGCCTTTGGTTTGCCGGAAAGTGTGCTGATGTTCGACCGACATGTGGTGCCGGTGAAGCCGGTGTTGGACAAGGTAGGGTGAAACCAAATCACAGGGTTGTGAGGAGGTGCTCAAGTGCAAGTTTATCAGTTCACAGTAGTCATTGAACCGGATGAAGACGCGTTCCACGCTTACGTTCCTGCGCTGCCCGGTTGTCACACCTTTGGGGACACCGTCGAGGAGGCCCGGGTCAATGTTAAAGAAGCAATTGCTCTGCACATTGAATGTATGCAAGAAGATAGGGAACTCGCCCCCCGCGGCGGTCATCTGCACCTCCACCGGCCCAGCGATGGTAGACGTGTCACTGTGCCTGTGCATAAGGGGCGCTCTGTGCCCAAGGGCACGCTGTGGGCAATACTGCATGATGCCGACGTCAGTATTGATGAATTCTACGAACTGCTCAGCAAACAACCCTGATTGGTAGCGCGTTGCTGCCCCGACCGCACGCGGGGCGACAGCCTGAAGGGAGTATGTGATTATGCAAGAACCCCGAATCGGTGTCTACATCTGCGAGTGCGGCATCAACATCTCGGCCACGGTGGACGTGGCAGCAGTGGTGGAGATGGCCGCCACGTTGCCCGGCGTGACCGTCGCCCGGCAGTATAAGTATACGTGCTCCGAGCCTGGCCAGAAGATGATTCAGGAGGACATCCGGGAGCTAGGCCTGAACCGGGTCGTGGTGGCCTCCTGCACCCCCCGCATGCACGAGCCCACCTTCCAGCGCCTTCTGGCCGAGACCGGGCTCAACCCCTACTTCTTCGAGATGGCCAATATCCGCGAGCACGTTTCTTGGGTGATCCACGACAGGGAGGCGGCAACCGAGAAGGCGAAGCGGCTGGTGCGGGCGGCGGTTTTCCGGGTGGCTTACCACGCCCCGCTGGAGCCGCGCCAGGAAACGGTCACCCAGGCGGCATTAGTGGTAGGTGGCGGCATCGCCGGTATCCAGGCTGCCCTTTCCATCGCTGACTCTGGCTATCCGGTCTACCTGGTGGAACGGGAGCCGACCATTGGCGGCCACATGGCCCAACTGGACAAGACCTTTCCCACCCTCGACTGTAGCACCTGAATTCTCGGTCCCAAGATGATGGATGCCGGTCGGCATCCCAACATTACCCTCCTGAGCTACAGCGAGGTCGAGGAAGTTTCGGGCTACGTGGGCAATTTCGACGTGCGCGTGTGCCGCAAGCCGCGCTACGTGCGCGAGGACAGGTGCACCGCCTGCGGCCTGTGCCTGGAAGTCTGCCCAATCTCAGTGCCAGACGAGTTCAACGAGGGCCTTGGGACCCACCCGGCCATCTACCGTCCCTTCGCCCAGGCCATCCCGCCTGCGTTCGTGATCAACAAGCGCGGCGTGGCTCCCTGTCGAGACGCCTGCCCCACCGGGCAGCGGGCGCAGGGCTACATCGCCCTGATCCGCGAGGGCCGCTTCGCCAACGCCTACCGCGCCATCAAGGAGGACAACCCCTTCCCGGCGGTCTGCGGGCGGGTGTGCAACCACGTGTGTGAGACGGCCTGTTCGCGCGGCAAGGTGGACGAGCCGGTGAGCATCATGCGGCTCAAGCGTTTTGTCACCGATTGGGCCTTCGAGCACCCCGGAGAGGTGGCCGAGGCGTTCCGGCCCAAGATTGAGGCCGAGGAACAGGTGCCTGAAGCGACGGGCAAGAAGGTGGCCGTCGTCGGCTCCGGGCCGGCGGGCCTGACCGTGGCGCAGGACCTCAAGCTCAAGGGGCACGACGTGACGGTCTTCGAGGCGCTACCGGTGGCCGGTGGCATGATGCGCGTGGGCATACCCGAGTACCGCCTGCCCTACGATCTGCTGCAGCGCGAAATCACCGAGATTATCGCCCTGGGCGTCGAGCTGAAGCTGAACGCGCGCGTGGACGACGTGGTCGCGCTGAAAAAGGAATACGATGCCGTCTTCGTGGGCATCGGCGCCCACGCCGGGATACAGCTCCACATTCCTGGTGTTGACCTACCCCAGGCGCTTTCAGCGATCGAGTTCTTGCGCCATGCCAGCCTGGGGCGCTACGCCGATTTGATGGGGAAAAAGGTGGTCGTGTTGGGTGGCGGCGACGTGGCGATGGACGCGGCCTGCACAGCGATGCGCGTCGGCACAATGCAGGCCGATGAGCGCGGTGGTGCTCCCCCTGAGGTGCGCATCGCCTACCGCCGTACCGAGGCGGAAATGCCTGCCCGGGAGGACGAGATTCGTCAGGCCAAGGAAGATGGGGTGATCTTTGACTGGCTGGTCTCACCGGTGGAGGTGGTCGCTGACGAGGAGGGCAATGTCTGCGGTCTGGGTTGCGTGCGGATGAAATTGGGCGAACCCGACGAGAGTGGACGGCGTCGCCCGATCCCCATTGAAGGGTCGGAGTTCCTGGTGGATGCTGATGTGGTCGTCTCGGCTATCGGTGCTCGGCCTGATCTTGAGTGCATACCTGAGAGCATTGAGCGTACATCCAGGGGCCTGATCGCCGTGGATGAGAGCACGATGATGACCAGCGTTGAGGGCATCTTTGCCGGTGGCGACGCGGTGACCGGAATGGCTTTCGTGGTGGACGCCGTTGGCGCCGGCCACAGGGCTGCGCGGGCGATGGATGCCTACCTGCGGGGCGAGCCGATGCCCGGGCCGGAGGTCCGGCTGCCGGTGGCTGAGTTGACCGAGGAGGACATCGCTCGCAAGCGGGCCGCCGGGCAGATCGTGGACAGCCCGCGTACCTGTGCCCTGGAGGTGTCACCAGAGGAGCGTATTCACAGCCTGTGCGAGGTCTGCGGCCCGATGACCGAGGAAGAGGCTATCGCCGAGGCGATGCGGTGTCTGCAGTGTGGTGTGTGTTCCGAGTGCAACCAGTGTGTTCACGTCTGCGGGCCGTTGGCCATTGACCACACGATGACCGGGGAGGTTGTGGATCTGAAGGTGGGGGCCATCGTCGTCGCCACGGGGTTTGGGATGTGGGACCCTGCACAACTCCCACAGTATTCCTATGGCCTCTCACCCAATATCATCACTGGCCTGCAGTTTGAGCGGCTCTCCAGCGCCGGCGGCCCCACCGGTGGGGAGATTCTGACCGCCGAGGGGAAGAAGCCTGAACGGGTCGCTATCATCCACTGCGTCGGCAGTCGGGACGAGCACGCCCACCCTTACTGCTCCCGCGTCTGCTGCATGTACTCGCTCAAGCAGGCCCACTTGGTGCGCGACAAGACCGGGGCCGAGGTCTACGATTTTTACATGGACATGCGCGCCTTCGGCAAGGCCTACGAGGAGTTCTACGAGCGGGTGCAGGAGGAAGGGGTCACCTTCGTGCGCGGCAAGGGGGCCGAGGTGGAGGTTCTCCCCGACAGCAAACTGCGGGTGAAGGGTGAGGATGCCAATTTGGGGCGGATCGTGGCCGCCGATGTGGACATGGTGATCCTGGCGACGGCCGTCGAGCCGCAGCCGGATGCCGACCGGGTGGCCGGTCTCTTTGGTCTGGGGCGCACGCCGGATGGCTTTTTGGCCGAGGCGCACCCCAAGTTGCGGCCGGTGGAGACCGCCACGGCGGGGGTCTTTCTGGCGGGGTGTTGCCAGGGGCCGCGAGACGTGCCGGACACGGTGGCCCACGCCGGGGCGGCGGCGCTGGAGGTAGTCCGGCTGTTCAACCAGGGCGAGGTCACCATCTCCCCCACCGTCGCCGTGGTGGAGGCTATGAAGTGCGTGGGCTGCGGCGAGTGCATCCTGGCCTGCCCCTACACGGCCATCGCCCGCAACGACGATGGTAAATCAGAGGTCAACGCGGCCCTGTGCCACGGCTGCGGCACCTGCGCCGCCACTTGCCCCTCTGGAGCTATAACCGCTCTCCACTTCACCAACGAGGAAATCGTGGCGCAGATTGAGGGACTACTTGAAGTGATGGTGTGACGGAATACGCAATGCGCAATACGCACTACGTTTGCGTTGCCCGACTTGTATTCCGTATTGCGTATTTCGTATTGCGTATTCCGTATTGCGTATTTCGTATTGCGTGAGGAGAGGGTCTGATGACGTACGAGGAATGGTTGCGGTCGGTTCCAGCGGAGTTGACCGGCGATCCACTGTGGCAGATGAAAGTATATCGGCTGGCCGTCTTTGCCGGCGACTTGGCTTGGCAAGATGTATCGAAACTGTTCAAGGATAAACGCACCGTCGGTTTGGCGGATCAACTGTATCGGGCTGTCGGGTCTGTCAGCGCCAATATTGCTGAGGGATATAGCCGTCGTTCTCGCAAGGATCAGGCCAGATTCTACGAATATGCTCTTGGCTCTGCCCGTGAAGCGCGTGGTTGGTACTATCAGAGCCGCTTTGTCCTATCAGAGGATGTGGCATCGCATCGCTTGAAGCTGTTGACTGAAGTGATTCGCCTGTTGCTCACCATCATTCCCGCTGAGCGGGGTTACAAGATTGCGGAGGAAAGAGTTCCGTACGGTGATCTGAATGAGGCCGGATTGCTGGATAACCCTCCTCTCCCGTGACCGTACGAAATACGCACTACGCAATACTCGACAGAGGATGTCACATGAGTGAAACCTTTGAACCCAGAATTGTCGCTTTCCTGTGCAACTGGTGCTCCTACGCCGGGGCTGATAATGCTGGCGTGGCTCGTATGCAATCTCCGGCCAACGTCCTGCCCATCCGCGTGATGTGCTCGGGGCGCGTGTCGCCGGAGATGGTACTGCGCGCCTTCCGCTCCGGCGCCGACGGGGTGCTGGTGCTGGGTTGTCACATCGGCGACTGTCACTATACCAGCGGCAACCATCGCACAGCCAAGCGCATGCCGCTGGTGCGCAACCTGCTGGGCTACGTTGGCATCAACCCGGAGCGGCTGCGGTTGGATTGGGTCTCATCGGCCGAAGCGCCCAAGTTCGCCCGGGTCACGAAGGAATTTGTGGATACGGTGCGGGCGCTGGGGCCGATTGCGGAGGAGATGAAGTAGGGCACGCTCACATCTTGTCGGAATGGGCAGTATTAGCTATAATTAGGCCGTGTTAGCTAATCGAGGATGGAGGTGATGAAGATGCCCGCGACAATCACAGCGACGGAGGCGAAAAACCGCTTTGGAGAGGTCATCCGCCGCGTCTGCAAAGGCGGCGAGACGCTCATCGTCGAGCGGGGTGGGTTGCCCGTGATGGCTATTGTGCCAATGCAGGAGTACCAGGCGAGCGGGATGCGAAAGCAGGCCCGATTCGCTCGTGCGGTCCGTGCTGCAGCGCAGGAGGCTGAGACCCTGGGGCTGACCGAGGATCAGGTGGAACGAGAAACGCGGGAGATACGGCAGGACGTGTACCGGGAGCGCTACGGTGAGTGAACACCGCCTGCGTGTTATGGCCGATACCAATGTCCTCATCACCGGAGTGGTCTTTCCCCGCGCCTTTTACGAGTTCTTGCAGCACACTTTACGCGGCGATTTCACCCTGGTGCTTTCCGAGCAGGTATTGGCCGAGGCCCGGCGGTGGATGGAACGGAAAGCCACTCCCCGTCAGCGGACTGCACTGGAGATGTTCTTGGAGGAGTGTGAATACGAACTTGTTCCGGATCCTCCTCGCGAGGAGGTGCAAGCTCACTCCGATTTGGTACGAGATGTGACGGACATACCGGTGGTGCTGGCAGCGATTCATGCCGGGGTGGATTACTTCGTCACGAACGACCGCGACCTGACAGTTCAGGATGAGACGACGGCTCAACTGCGCCGGCGGCTTAAGGCTATGCTGGTAGGCACCTTCCTGCATCAGGTGATGGGTTGGAGCCAGGAGGAGTTGGAAGCAGTGCGAGGACGCACGTGGGACGAGGTGGAAGGGTGAGTCGTGCTGAGGCCCTGGCACATCTCTGCGACGAGTTCCGGGTGGACGTCCTGTATGCCTTCGGTAGCCGGGCGGACGAGGTGAGGGAGTGGCTGGCGGGGGGGCGTGCTGTCCTGCCTTCCGGCCCGGCGGACCTGGACGTGGGAGTGAAGCTGAGCCGAGGAACGCGGCTCTCCGTCCGTGATAAAGTTCGTTTGGCCCTGGCGCTGGAGGACTTGTTGGAGGTGGTGCGGGTTGATCTGGTTTGTCTGGACGACGCCGACCCGTTTCTGGCCGCCAATATCGTCCGGGGGGAGCGACTGTACGCCCGTGATGCTTACGAGGCGGATGAGTATGACCTGTACGTTCTCCGCCGGGCAGGAGACCTGGCTCCTCTTGAGCGAGAGCGGATGGCGCTTATTTTGGAGGGGAAATGAACCCCGGTAAGCTCTCTAAACGGGTGGTGAGCGATCGGCTTGCATGGGTTGAGCAGATGGTTGGTGAGATCCAGGCACTACCTCTGGTGAGTCGTGAGGCGTTCTTTGCCGACCGGCGGAACGTGTGGACAGCCGAGTCGTGCCTGCGTCGGGCGCTGGAAGCGCTGCTTGATCTGGGCCGCCACATCCTGGCGAAAGGTTTTGGCCAGGGAGTGAGCGAATACAAGGAGATCGCCTCCGAGTTGGGGGGACATAGTGTACTGTCTCAAGAGGAGGCTCGACTGTTGCGGATACTCGCCGGTTACCGCAATCGGATGGTTCATTTTTACCACGAAATAGGGCCGGACGAACTGTACGAGATCTGTGCTCACGACTTGACGGATTTGGAGCGCATTGCGGAAGCATACCGAAAATGGCTGAAGGAGCACCAGGAATGGCTGGACGAGACGCTTTGATAGAAGAACTTCGTGCCCACGTGGTAGAGAAACTGCCAGAACTGGACGGCGTGATTGGACTGCGGCGGACGGTGGAGGGAGCCGCGCCCTATCTCTTTCGGGAAGGAGGTGACCTATCTCAACTGGTGTTGAGTCCCCGCTATCCTCTATCTACCACCGTCTCTTTGCTGCAGAAGCGATACCCGGAGGCCCACTTCGGCATCGTGGCTCGGGGGTGTGACATGCGCGCATTGGTGGAAATGGCCAAGCGAGAGCAGGTGGACCCCGACCGGCTGTACCTGCTGGGGGTGGCCTGCACCGCCGAGGAAGCCGAGGAGTGCCGCTGCGCCGACCCTGTGCCTCATCCAGAACCATGGCCCCAGGCCGAGCTGCTCGGCACGCCGGTGGGAGGCGCTCCACCCAACCCCATCGTCGCCGAGTACGAGAAGATGTCCCTCCAAGAGCGGCACGTGTTTTGGAAACGGCAGTTCCTCAAGTGCATCAAGTGCTATGGCTGCCGCAACATCTGCCCGGAGTGC
>JBHIET010000005.1:0-73308 GCA_046760785.1 Anaerolineae bacterium
TTATCTTTTGACGGAACGATGCCCGTTCGGTGACATTATCATTTGACTTGACACATAGCTTAGGTAACTTTTAGGAATTCTGCGGAATGTTGTGGCAGGGAAGCACTATCCGCTCGGGTAGCTCTGGACTCGTGTCCAAGCTGAGAGTGAAAGGAACCTCCCCACGACCGTTGCCATCGTCACCTGGGCAGTGAGCAGAGTTTTCTCGGAAAGTCTTCGGAAACGCTCACAGCCCCGTCCTCGGGGCGTCTCCGGTGCAGTAGGGCCACAAAAGTCGCCCCGGGGACGGGGCTTCGAGCACTTTCCGAGAGATCTCAGCAGTGTGGGGAGGTGTAGCTAATCTAGTGGGCCCACGAGGATTCGAACCTCGGACCGACCGGTTATGCATCCCACTACAGCTTTCGCTGCCTCTTTCGGGTTTGTGGGCTGGACTATCCCTTCACCCCGTAGGGTGCCTGCCGTCTAGTCTCTACACCTTCCCTCACGGGCTTGGCTCGGGATTACCATATCCGCAGACTTAGGCTTCCCCGAGTTTGACAGGTATCACCTGTGGGTTTTCCCCAGGCAGCCCTTGACAGGTCAACATATCTTGGTGCAGCCTGCACCTGGACTTAGCTGACCTTGTCCCCTGAGCCGGCTGCTCTGACCGCTGAGCTATGGGCCCTAGAACAACAACTGATTTGGAAAGGAACGGACAGGAGCGGGCGACGGGAATCGAACCCGTAACAACAGCTTGGAAGGCTGTGGCAATACCATTTTGCAACGCCCGCAGTCGGGGCGGCCGGACTTGAACCGGCGACCTCCGCGTCCCAAACGCGGCGCGCTAGCCGTCTGCGCCACGCCCCGTTTACTGTAAGTATACTGCCTTTGACTCTTCTCGTCAAGGTTACGGGGCCCACGAGAGCCGTTGCATTGTCCACTTGGGGAGGCTGGGGCCGAGGGTGAGGATTTTGTGCGCATTCTCTCCGTTCCGCCCCATCAGGTAGAGGCCCCAGGTCCCATCACGGTTGGAGACAAAGGCCAGGCCGGAGCCATCGGGAGCCCAGGCGGGAAGGCCGTCGGAGGCTGGGTCGTCAGTGAGCACCACGACGCCACCGGTGATGCTGAGTAGATAGATTTCCCAGTTGCCGGTGACGTTGGACATGTAGGCTAGCATCCCTCCGTCGGGAGACCAGTTCAGGCCGATGTCATTGATGCTGGCAGTGAGGCGGCTTGGCGGTTGGTCATCGTCGGGATTGTCCACGAAGATTCCGCAGGCCCCGCTCGTCTCACAACCGGTCCAGGCCAGCAAACCGGTGGGCCCCCACACTGGCCCTTGCCCCGCCGCGTGCACTCTCGGCTCGGCCGAGCCATCTGTCGGCGCGATGGTTATCTGCCAGGTGCCAGCCACGTCCTGCGCGGCGTAGGCGAAACGGTGCCCATCGGGTGAGAAGGTGGGCCAGCCCAGCCCGGCGCCAGCAGCCAATTGCTGTGGCGCGGCCTCTCCTGACACTCGCAGCGAGATGCCAGGCGAGAGCAGGTCGCGGTACCCCAGGGCCCCGCTGCCCCACAGCCAGCAGGGCTGATCGGCCCCACTGGCCATCTGCACCAGGCGTGCGTCGGTGGAGAGGACGTACACGTCGTAGAGGCCGGTCTGCGTATTGTAGGCCGGATAGGCCAGCCGTCCCACGTTGAAACCCGGTGGCAGTTCGGTCAGCGTGATGGTCTGCGTACCTTCTATGGGCGGGATGGGAGTCGGTGTGGCAACCAGGCAGACCTGGGCCGCTTCGGCCCGCTTCTGCTCGACTTCGGGATCGTTCATCAGTTGCAGAGCGAGCGCATATTGCTCTTCGGCCGGGCACATCTCCTCCTGAACATACCAGGCCTCGGCATAGGTTATGTGGGCGCGATAGAGTCGCTGGAAGACGTCCTTGTAATTGGGCGCAATGGCATAGATCTGCTCGAAGCGCTCGATGCAGCGCTCCCAATCCACCCCCCAATAGCCCAACGCAGTCATGTACTGTATAGCCAGGCTGCGCTGAGTCAGCGCTCCCTCGTCCAGTGGGCGCAAGGCCACTGCCTGGTCAAGGTAGAAAATGCCCTCTTCGAAACGGTCCTTTCCCAGCAGCGCCATCCCCGCGTTGTAGAGGCTGGTGAAGAGCATCTCCTCGACCGTCTCTGCCTCGTAGGCCGGATCCAATGCCCGCAGTTGGGTGAGCACAGCGGCCGCCTCTCTCCACTCCTCGGCCTCGTAGTGGGCTACGGCTTCCTGGTATAGATCGCCCACGACGATCTCGTAGGTCTCCGTGGTGGGGGTGGGACGGGCGGCGATGCGTGTCTGTGCTTCGGCAATGCCTTGTTGAGCCAAGGGATGTTCGGGGTTGATTCTAAGTACTCGCTCAAACTCAGCGATGGCGAGTTCGTACTCGCCGACCTCAAGGTGCTCCACCCCGGCGTGGTAGCACTCAGTGGCTGCTTCGGCGATGCGTTGTTGGGCTAAGGGATGGTCGGGATCGAGTTCGAGTACGTATTCGAGCTCGGCGATGGCGAGTTCGTACTCGCCGGCCTCGAGCCGCTCCAATCCAGCACGATAGTGCTGCTCAGCCAATTGCTGGCGCTGCTGTTCTCGGTCGCGTTCTCCCTGGTAGAGGCCGCCATAGGCCGCCCCTCCCAGGATTAGCGCTAGAAGGCAAAAGCAGCCTATCGCCCAGAGAAGAATCCGGCGCAGGCTTTGCCAGCCTGTGAGTGCTTCTGAGTCCGGCGTGGGTGTCGTCGCTACAACAGAGGCAGCCCGCTTAGATCGCCGCCGGGCGCGCATGGGGCGCGTTTTCTCCACGTCCGTGCCGCATTGTGGGCAGAGAAGCAGATCGTCGGGGACTTCGGCTTTACACTCGGGACAGCGCATCTAACCTCTCTCTGGCAAGTTGAGCAACGGAGGCGATTATAGCCTCTTTGGCCTTACTTGTCCAGTGAGACGTGGCGCGTGTTGCCGTGAGGTATAGGTTGGCGACGTGCTGCCCATGTGCTATACTGAGCATGCGAGAGGAGGGGGTGATGGAAGAAAACAATCTGCTGATCGTGAGTGACTTGCACCTGAGCGAGGGGCTGGACCCGGAGAGTGGTAAACTCTCCCGCCTGGAGGATTTTCTGTTCGACGATGCCTTTGCGCGTTTCTTGCGCTATCACGAGGAGATCAAGAATCAACCCCGTTTTGGCGGCCGCCCGTGGATGCTGATCGTCAACGGCGACCTGTTCGACTTTCTGCAGGTGGTCTCAGTGCCGAGGAAGAGGAAGCTGCTGCAGGCTATCAAGGGGAAAGAGCATCGCAAGGAACTACGCTTCAATGAGCGAGAGTACGGGCTGGGGACGACGGCCGAGGAGTCGGAGTGGAAACTCAAGCGGATTGCTCGGGGGCACCAGCGTTTCTTCGCTGCGCTCGGTTGGTTCGTAGCGTGTGGCAACCACATCGCTGTGATCAAGGGCAACCACGACGTCGAGTTCCATTGGCTCCAGGTACAGGAGCGGTTTGCCACGGAGGTGGAGCGGGCGTACACTCGGGAGCGGCTGAGGCTTGACCATGGCCTGCCTGTCAAGCCTGGGCAGATCAGGACACGCGTACATTTCTATCCCTGGTTCTACTACAAGCCCGGGTGGGTCTACGTCGAGCATGGCGGGCAATACGAAGCGGCCAATCATTTCCGCGATTACCTCACCCCGGTGCTCCCCGATGATCCAAAGCATATCGAACTGCCGTTGGGAAGTCTCTTTGTACGCTATCTGTTCAACAAAATAGAGGACGTGCATCCCTTCGCCGACAACGTCAAGCCAGCTTCGCGTTACCTGGCATGGGCATTCAGGAAAGAGCCAGTCAGGACAATCGAGGTACTTATGACCCGTGGCCTGGTCTTCTTGCGGGCCTTCTGGAACGTATTGCGTAAGACGGCGGCCTTTGTGCGTCGTGGTGCGCGGATAGAGGATCATGCTCGGTCGCCCGGCCGTGCCATGCTACCACCGGAGGTAGCGAAAAAGATAGACGACCTGGCACAACGGTATGTTGACTCCTCATGGCGGGACGGGGTCGGCTCAGTGATACGGGGCTTGCTCTCCTTGCTGATTGCCTTGATTATTGCCACCTTCATCGTCCTCGCAGGGCTGACCCTTACTGACGGTCTGAGTTGGATGACGGCGGTGTACCTGGGAGCGGCGGCGTTGGCTTACTTCCTACGCCGTGGGCTGAAGCGGAGTCTTGACTACCTTTTCGAGAGCAGCTATCTGCTGCGCGTGGCACGCGACTTGGAGCAAATCCTGAAGCCCACCCACGCAGTTCGCTACGTCGTCCTGGGTCACGATCATAGGGCTGCCCTGGAGCGGCTGGAGCAGGCCTGGTACGTCAACACCGGAGCCTGGGTGCCGGTGTACGAGAAGGAGGGACCGGTCGAGGGGCGGGAAGAGTTGACCTTCTTCCGCCTGGCCTGGGGGTATGAGGGCACGCCAGAGTTGCTGCGTTGGGACGACGCGGCGGGTGCGCCGGCTCGGGTGGTATTGTGGCCGGATGCTGGAATCTAGTTACAAGATGCCCACCTGGCTGTGATCGCCCAACGTCAGTTTGTACGCTTTTGGCTTGATGGGGGAGCGGGTCAGGGTGACATTCCGGCCAATGACGCTATCCTGGATGCGGGCCGGGATGCCGTGGATCAGGCTGTGCTCCAGGACGATGGCCCGCTCAATCTCGCTATCCTCAATCACGACGTCGTGGTAGATTGAGGTGAACGGGCCGATATAGGAATTGACAATGCGGGTGCGTTCGCCGATGATGGCTGGGCCGCGGATGACACTGTTGACGATCTCCGCCCCCTGCTGGACGGTGACGCGGCCATCCACCTCCGAGTCACGGTCCACGTATCCCTCGATCTGCGGCGTCAGTTCCTCCAACACCAGGCCGTTGGCCTCCAGAAGATCCTCTCTCTTGCCCGTGTCAATCCACCAGCCCCGATGGACGTAGGGGTAGACCCGGTAATCGTGCTCCACCAGCCATTGGATGGCGTCAGTGATCTCCAACTCGCCTCGCCAGGAGGGGGTGATGCTCTCCACCGCCTCGTGGATGTGGTGGTCGAACATGTAGATGCCGACCAGCGCCAAATCAGAAGCCGGCACCTTCGGCTTCTCGACTAGCCGCACGATACGCCCAGCCTCGTCCAGTTCAGCCACGCCGTACAGTTCCGGATGCGACACCCGAGTGAGGACAATCTGGCTGTTCCAGTCGCTTTCAGTGAACTGTTCGATCAGTCCCGAGATGCCTCCCTGGATGACGTTGTCGCCCAGGAACATCACGAAACGTTCGTCGCCCAAAAAGCCCTGGCTTACCTTGACGGCGTGAGCCAACCCCAGGGGATTTTGCTGGTGGATGTAGGTGATCTCGATACCCCAGCGCCCGCCTCGCCCGACGGCAGTCTTGATGTCTTCGGCAGTGCTCCCGACGACGATGCCGATATCGCTGATGCCAGCGTCACGGATGGCCTCGATGACGCGGAAGAGGACGGGCTTGTTGGCGACAGGGATGAGTTGCTTGGCGCTGGTATAGGTCAGGGGGTAGAGACGGGTACCTTTGCCCCCGCTGAGGACCAGTCCTTTCATTGCGCTCTCCTTGTGTTTCAGTAACCTCCGAGCGTGATGCCGAGTGGGGCGTCGTTCAACACGGCCCCTACGATACGCACGTGCACTCTCTCCAGCAACTCCTTGGCCCGTTGGGCGTGCTCCCGGCGGGTGCGCCCTGCGCAGACGACCAACAGCACGCCGTCCACCTTGGTGCCCAACACGGCAGCGTCGGTCACGGCGACGACGGGCGGGGCGTCGAAGAGGACGACGTCAGCGCGGGCTTTAAGCGCGACGATGACCTCCTCCATTCTGCGCGAGCCGAGGATATCAGCCGGGTTGGGAGGCAGCGGGCCGCTGGGCACCAGCCGCAGGTTGTCCACGCCGACGTCTATCAGCGGCGGATCATCCAGCGCTGCTTCTTCGACGATCATGGTGGTCAGCCCCCGCTCATTGGAGACGCCGAAGACCTCGTGCAGGTCAGGGTGGCGCAGGTCGGCATCCACCAGGATGGTACGACGTTCTCCTTGTGCCATCGTTACTGCCAGATTGGCGAGAACAGAGGAGTTACCCTCATCGGGCGCAGCCGACGTGACGATCAGGGTCTCGATGGGTTTGTCGAGTGCGGCGAAGGTCAGATTGGTGCGCAGCGAGCGGTATGCCTCGGCTGCCGGGCTACGTGGATTGGTCAGGGTGATTAGATCGGGTTGTTCGGCCATCAGTTGCCTCTTAGTTGGTTGGTTAGTCGGTGGAGGGAATAGCGCCCACCACAGTCAGGTTCAGTTGGCGCTCCACGTCTTGAGGGGTGCGAACAATGCCCGCCTCGAGCCATTCCAGGAAGAAGATGACCACGCCAGCGACTACCAGTCCGAAGACGGTGCCGGCGGTCAGGACGATCTTCTTGCTTGGTGGCCAGGATTGGACGTAAGTGGGCTCATCCAGCATCTCAGCCTTGACGCGGTCCTCGTTGCGCTGTTCTGCGTTCTCGCTGTTACGCCAATTGATGAAAAGATCGGACCAGGTGCGGGCTATATCGTTGGCTACATCCCCATCGTAGTCTTTAACATCAATCTGTATCACAAACCGCGATTCATCGGAAGCGACGGTGACGTTGCTCATCAGCTTTTCTGGAGTCACTGGAAGTTCACGGAGCTCGATCACTTGCTCTGCCCAGTCGCGGGTGTACATGCGGGCCACATAAGAACGCAGCAACCACTTTGCCGATTGGGTGAGGCCCAGGTCGGGCCGAACTTTGACGAGAATCTGAGCGCTGGATTTGTAGACTGGCGTCTGAAGTTGGCCGAAGGCATAGGCACTGCCGGCAGTAAGCACAATAGCCATAGCGATGATCCACCAGCGCCGACGCAGAATACGGATGTAATCTGTGAATCCCATTGTTTGGACCTCCTATACGGCGGGGAGCAGGCGATATTGTACCACAACCCGGAGCAATTCACAACGATTCAATGAGAGCAATGGACAATGGGCCGATAGTTTGTTGCAGGGAGCTTGGCACGCTTGCATAGTGGCGCGGTCGCGCAGGGTTGTGCGCCCGCTTCCAACGCTTGATGAAAGCTCTCTCGGCACCAGCGTATCCTGGCGGACAGTCTGATCCACACAGGGCACGTGGTCGGGCGTGCCGTAGTGCATTGTCTCCAGGAAGCGCTGCCGGGCGTCATCACCTATGTCTGCTCCCGGCTCAGAACCCCCGTCAGGCAGCCCATCCCCCCGGCAGCCTTGATCAGTTCGCCGATCTCCACCTCGATGCACTCGATCCCCGCCGCCTGGTACACCGCCCGGGTGCACGGAGACCCAGCTGGCATCAGCACCCGCCGTGGCCCCAGGGTGACGAAGTTGAGCGCCATTCCCTGCCGGGCCTCCTTCTCATCGGGCAGCCACAGTGTCTCGAACCCCCGCACGTGTAGTAGCTTCACCACTTTGTGAGGCACCCGCCCCGGCCAGGCCACCGCCAGATCGCGGTCGGCGAAGTTCACCGTGCCCAGCAGGTGCATCGTCCCGTAGGGCAGGTCTACCCTCACCACCTCCACCCCCATCTCCTCCAACAGGCTTTGCACCTGCGCTGCGCCTTCGTCGTTGGTGCGCAAGCCGGTGGTAAGCAGCGTTGTCCTCTCATCCACCCACAACGCGTCTGCTCCCTCGAAGGTGCCTGCTCCCCGCACGCTGCGCAGGATGGGCACGCCCAGGTCGGCCAGCCGCCGGGCGACGTGCACCTCTTCACCAGCACGCACGGTGGACGCAGGCCGGGCCAATATAGCGCCCTCCGGCGTCATGAAAAACAGGTCACGGAGGAAGACGGTGTTGGGGGGTGGGGTGGTGGCCGGTTCCAGGTAGTGGACGGTGATGCCCGCGCTGCGGTAGGCTTCGGCCAGCGCGTCGTGCTCTTGCCGCATCCGCTTCGGATCCACAGGGGCCAGCATCTGCACCGCATTGGGATCGGGAACTTCCTTGATCTCGGGGCCGGGTCGGTGTAGCAGCACCGCCCGCAGGGGCGCCCACTCAGAGGCCATGCCCCAGGGCCCCCAGAGCCGGTGCATCTCCTGGCATGTCGTGTCGGTGCGCGGCGACCAGCCCGGTCCGCCGTAAGCGGCGGCAATGTCAGATAGATCGCTCATCAGGTATGCCTCCTTGCGAATTTCATTTAGAGAGACCCTGCAGGTGGCAGGTGTCGTTCATCAGGACAAGGGTGAAAGTGCCATCGTCCTTCACGTCGAAGACGTTCACCGCGCAGGTGTCCTGCTGCAGTCGCCAGAAATGCGCATTGTCCAACCCCAGCACGGCGCAGAGCAGCACGCGGTTGACGACGGTGTGGGAGACCAACGCGACGGCCTGTTCCGGGTGGCGGGCGACCACCTCGTCCAGGCCAGCCAGAATCCGACTGCGCACGATTTCTAGCGTCTCTCCATTCGGGAAGTGCACTGTGTGGGGGGCCTCCAGCCAGGCCCGGTGGAGCGCCGGGTAACGCTGTACCACCTCGTCGGGTGAGAGCCCCTGCCACTCGCCGAAGTCAATGTCCAGCAGCCCCTCCAGCGGGCGGGCGACCAGCCCCTGGGCGCGGGCGATGGCCTCGGCGGTCTGCATGGCGCGGCGCAGTCGGCTGGCGTAGACCGCGACTACCGGCCAGCGAACGGCCAGGTAGTGCCCGGTCGCCTCTGCCTGCTTCAACCCGACCTCGTCCAATTCTACGTCGCTCCGGCCTCGGAAGCGGATCTTCCGGTTCCAGGCCGTCTGGCCATGGCGGACCAATACAATGCGCGTCATGTGCCTCTTCTCCTCTTTGCGTCTACACGCCACCCGAGATGCTGCCAGGCGGCGAAATGTGCCTGCATGAAAGCGTCGAAATCTCGCACGCCGTGCACTAGGCGCACTGGACCGTATTGGCTGGGGTCCACTGCCAATCGGCCGGTGCGGAGATCGTCCAGGGTTGAGGTGACGTGCACCTGCTCGGTTTCAAGCAGTTCCGGGTGAGTGAGCGCCAGGGCGGCGATTGGGTCCCACATCGCAAAGCCTCCATCCCGGAACCAGAGCCGCATCAGCGCGAACCAGAGGCGGGTCTTACGGACGATGAGCTGCGAGACAGGGTCGTCCATTGCCTGGAGTGCGGCGAACTGCGGGCCACGGAAGATGGCGCTGAGGCTGGCATGCCCGGCGGTGATGGTGAGAGGACAGTCGGCGTGGACGGCCAGGTAGGCTGCCTCGGGATCGAGTGAGAAGTTGAGTTCCGTCAACCGGTGTCCGTTCCACACCAGCGGTTCGGTCACACCGCCCAGCAGGTAGAGGTCGCGCAGCTTCTTGAAGAAGTCCGGATCGAGCGCAACGGCGTGTTTAAGGTTGGTCATACTGCCGGTGGCGATGAGCACGATCTCACCGGGCCGCGTGTTGACGATGTCCTTGAGGTGCCGGGCAGCCCGGTTCGTCTCCGGCTCTTCGTCGGGGCCGGCCGCGCCGGGCAGCGTGGCAACATCGTTGTACCCCAGGGAGTCCAGCAGGCGGCGTGTGGTGCGGGTGGTCATCTCGACCGGGCCGTTGCAGTAAGTGGTCGTGACGCAGAGCAGATTAACACGGGGCTCGCCCAGAAGATAAAGCAGCGCCAGCCCATCGTTCACGTCGCGGAGGGGGCAGCCCATCGTCAGGTCACAGTCCAGGATAACGGGGATGCGCTCGGAATAGGGGACTTTCCGCAGACGGCCCACCTGCAGGGGCTCAGCACGCCCGACGGCGTAGGCCGCGACCAGGAAGACGATGAGAAGCATGAGTATGGTCGCTGCAAATGTCGCGATCAGCCAGTATAACACACCCAGCGCTGCGGTCAGGGCGACGCCGACCGCGATGAGTGTGATGGCGATCCAGAACCATGGACTGCGAAGCAACGGTTCACCCGCTCTATCTCAAACAAGCTATCAACAGGGATCTCGAGGTTGATTGGCGCGCATAACCGTTGGGCCTGTAAGACAAGATGCAATCTTGTCCCACTTCATCCCAGAGCCTGTGCGCGCTGACCAAAGTTGCAGGGAGAACCCGCGAAGTGCTTGTTTTGCTAACTGTGGTTGTAGGACTACGGGCCCTCTGCCAGGCGTGACTGGACCGTGATCCCCCCTATGAGCATCTTGTGGATTGGGCAATGCTTGGAGACTGCGAAGAGTCTCTTGCGCTCTTGCGGCGCAAGTCCACCGGTCAACACAATCTCCTCCGCGATCTCCTCTTTGTATTCCTGGATACCTTCACACTGTACACAGTCGTCGGCAAAGACCCGGTCGTACTGCAGGCGTAGTTCCACCTCACGTAGATTCACGCCGTGGTGCTGGGCGTAAGTGTGCAGGACGATGGCGGTGCACGAGCCTAGCCCAGCCAACAACATTCCGTAGGGCGTCAGGTAGTGGATGTGGTCAACCGGATGGAACTGATGGTCGTCGGGATCGTGGGGGTCCAGCGACAGGATTTCAGTTTCGAACTTGCTGTTCTGACGTACAATGACAACCTCTCCCATAGTTAGTCCTCGTCCTCACTTTGCCTACTCTATCACCCAGTGAAAAACGGCAATTCCTCGCTATCCCACCAGGTCTGGTTCTGGGCGAGGTAATCGTGGGTGTTCTGCAGGAGGCGATAGTGCTCCTCTTCCTGACCGACCAAGAACTCGTAGGCCTGGCGGGCATGGATATCGTCCGTCCCTTGCGCACCCTGGGCGTAGAGTTCACGGGAGATACGCTCCGTCTCCAGCCCGAACTCCAGCGCGGCGATGTCCCCCTCCAGGGAAATCTCCCTGTCGGGGGTGAAGACAGGCATAGGCTCCGGCGGCTCCTCCCCCGGCAGGTCCGGGTTGGTGGGGTCCAAGGGGAAGTCCGCCTGCATCGCCTCTTCGTAGGGAAGCCAGCCTCGCCCTTCTCCCAATGCCCGGTACTCGGCCAGCAGCAGCCGCAGGTGTTGCTCCTCCTGGGCAGCCAGGTCGAGAAACATCGCCTTGCCGCGCTCGCCGAAGGCTCGCTCGGCGGCCAGGGTGTAAAAGTTGTAGCCATCCCGCTCCAGGCTCATGCCACGTCGCAAAATGCCTTTTGGTGTGTTCCAGTCCATTTGTGTCCTCCTCTAGTCATAGCCACGCCGTTTGTGTTATGTCAGCCTATCCTGCGGGCGCTGCCTCTCTGGTGGGCGGCGCTCCGGTATGGATTGAACCTCCCGCTCACCCCGCAGCACCTCGTCGGAGACGTAGAGCGCGCAGTAGCAGGCCCCCCATTCCTCCAAATCGGGGTCGCGATAGTCGCACGGGCAGATGATGTCTTTGTCCTGCGCCTTGTCCCCCGAGGCCAGCCGGCACGGGCAGGATTGGTAGCCATATCGCTGCCTGTTGATGAGCAGTCCCTCCACCAACCCTCGGGTGAATTCCTCGTCAGGGTTGAGGTTGTAGCCGGTGGACTTGGCCCAACGTTTCAAAGTCTCGTAGAGGGCATCCACCTTCTCCGGCGGGATCGAGATTTCCTCGCTCATAGCCCCAGTGCCTCCTTCAGCTTCTCCGGATTGTACCCCACCACGCATTGCCTGCCGTCCAGCACGATAGTAGGGAATGAGACAGCCGGGTTCCAACGGCGAACCTGTTCCACCGCTTCTTCCCGCTCTTGGCCCTTGAGCAGATCTATGTAGACGAAGTCGAATTCCACACCCTGGTCTTCCAGGAATTGCCGCGTCCGTTTGCACCAGATGCAGGTAGATAGGCCGTAGAACATGGTGTGGTGTTCACTGCGGGAACCAAGGATATTGCCTCGCGCCTCTGGCATGGACACCTCCTCGTGAGTATATACAGTTGTGCGGCTCGCTACCGCTTCTGCCCAATCTGCGGGTCAATGTTGCCTGGCCCGCCACACTCGGGAGTGTAGCAGGTGGCATCCACAAAGTGGCATTTCTCCTTGCAACTGGGGCAGACCTCCGGTGGCTGGGAGGCCTCGAGCGTGTAGCCGCAATTAGAGCACTTCCACCAATTCTTGGTCTCCTCCATCGATCCTCTCCTTTCTGGATTTGTTTGACGAGTCTCTTATGGCCCGTAGGTTTCCACCAGATAATCCACGAGAACTGCCTGCTCATCCTCTTCCAGCTCTGCCCCCCTGCCTACCATCAGGGTGACGATCCGATTCCACTCCTCGCTGGTCCTATGTGCTTGCTTCACCCGGTCCAGGCTATGGCAGACGGTGCAGCGTTCCTGCAAGAGTTTCTCGCCCTCAGGGTGACCACAGGCCACCAGGAGGCCAGCCATAACAACCGGCAGAATAAGCCACACCCAAGCCCTTTTCACCTCTGCACCCCCTCAGTAGTCAGTAATCTCTCCCCCTTCAATCTCACGTGCCTCGCCCAGGTCTAGCGGAAAGTCACGGCCGGGCTGGATCGTCCCATCAGCCGAGTAGGGGCCCACGGTGGGCCAGTACCCTTTCTTCTGCTCGGTCTCAAACCGCAGACTTGTGATCACCTTGGGGCCCTTGTAGCCGTACTTGGGCGGCACCACCAACCGCAGCGGTGCGCCGAACTCGTCCAGCAACGGCTCCCCGTCCATCTCGTAGGCAAAAAGGACGCGGGATTGGGAGAGTTCTTCGATGGAGAGGGATTCATAGTAACCATCGGCACACTCGAAATAGACCCACGCCGCCTTCGGCAGCGGCCGTACGATCTCGGCCAGCGCGTCGTAGGTGAACCCCGCCCAGGATGCCCGGGCCGACCAGCACTCCACGCACTTCATCCGCGTATCCTGCTCCACCCTGGGCCAAGCCAACAGGTCGCCCAATGAGAGAGATTGCGGGGCTTCCACCAGCCCCTCGACGGTCAGCCGCCACTGGTCGTGCTCTATCGGGATGTAGCGCCGGAAGTAGCGGACGTTCCAGTTGGGTTTGATCGCCGGACGGTTCTCGTTGGTCAATACTCTCTCCCTGGACTGCGTCGGATGGGGCAGCGTCGGCGTCTCGACAACTTCCAGGCTGGGCGTTGCCCGCTGAGACGGCTCACAGGCGGCCGCCAATCCTCCCAACGCGGTCAAAGCGGCCACACGGAGGAAGCGCCGGCGCGTCCACTTTCGTTGATTCATTGCCCTGTCTCCGATCCAAGCGCCAAGGCGGCTAGTTAGACTGCTCCGTAGATAGGAATGCGCGCACCGTTGATAGAAGCGGCACCATCGGAGCAGAGGAAATGCATCGTCGCGGCGATGTGCTCCGGCTCCACCCACTTGCGCGGGTCGGCCCTGGGCATTGCGTCTCGGTTGGCAGGAGTGTCAATGATGCTGGGCAGGATCACGTTGGCAGTGACGCCGGTTCCCTTGACCTCGGCGGCTATAACCTCGGTCAGCGTGATCAGTCCCATCTTGGAGACCGCGTAAGCGGCTTGCTTGGCCCTCGGCGCGACGGCGGACTTGGAACTGACGTGGACAACACGCCCCCAGCCAGCCTCCAGCATATGGGGCAGCACTGCCCGCGAGAGTAGAAACGCCGAGCGCAGGTTGAGCGCCAGCATGCGGTTCCACTCCTCGACCGGTGTCTCTCCCACCGGCTTGCCGCCGCTCCACCCGCCGACGGTGTTCAGCAGCACGTCCACCCGGCCAAAGCGCTCCACGACGGCTTCCACCAGGCTCTCGATACCCTCGGCCTGGGTGACGTCGGCCGCTACGGTGCAGATGCACTCGGCGGGCAAACCGATCACGGCGACAAGCCGCTCCAGCTTCCGCTCCGACCGTCCGTTGAGCGCCAGTCGGGCCTCCGTCCGGGCGAATTCTCGCGCCACGGCGGATCCCAACGCCCCCGTCGCTCCGGTGATCAAAACCACCTTATCGTGCAGCACATCAGACATTGGTCTCGCTCCTTCCTCCTTGGCTCCTTTTTGCCACTAGACGAGTTCCGCCCGCAGCGCCTCTATTTGCTCCGGTCGTAGCTTTCCCAGCGGTTGCTGTACCAGCGGCCCGGCCTCCAGCGGAAGGACCTGCTCCTCGTAGGTCGGGAGCGGCTTGTCCCGGTAGACGATGCCGATGGGGATGCGCTCTCCCCACTCCTGCGCCCTGACCCAGGCCGTCGTTCGATCCCGAGGGTCGTACCCTTCTTCATCCTCCAGCTTGTAGACCCGTTCCCTGTAGAAGTCATAAGCGCTGGCCCGGTTAAAGGTGACGCAGGGCTGGAGCACGTCCACCAGGGCGTACCCTGGATGCTGTAACGCCTCGCCGATGAGCCAGACCAGGTGACGCAACTCGCCCGCATAGCCCCGGGCTACAAAGGTGGCTCCGGCAGCGATGGCTAGTGACAGCGGCTGCACTGGCCTGTCAATAGCCCCTTCCGGCGAAGTAGGCGTGCGCATGCCTGGCTCGCTGGTGGGGGAGTACTGGCCCTTCGTCAGACCGTAGACCCGGTTGTCCTGTACGACGTCCACCAGATCAATGTTGCGCCGAATGGCGTGCAGCCAGTGGCCCAACCCCATGCCATATCCGTCACCGTCGCCGTGGACAGTCATAATCTTGAGGCTATGGTTGGCCAGCCTGGCCCCGGTGGCCACTGCCAATGCCCGACCGTGAATGGTGTGAAAACCATTGACCTTCATATAGTGTGGTAATTTGCTCCCGCAGCCGATGCCGGTGAACACAACCACTTCGTGAGGCGCGATGTTCTGCTCAGCCAGGGCCATTTTGATCGCGTTCAAAATGCCATAGTTGCCGCATCCCTTGCACCAGGTAGGCCGCTTGGGGTTGTCGAAGTCCCTTCTCGTAAGCATCTCTACGCCTCCGTTTGAGTTTCGGGTTTCGAGTTAACCTGCAACTCGCAACTCATGACGTATTCTGGAGTAAAAGCACGGCCATCATACCTGAGGATGATTTCATCCACCGCCCGGCCGGTCTTGGCCCGGATGAGCGTCGCCAGTTGGGCGGTGGCGTTTCCTTCCACACCGACGAGCCGCCTGGCTGGCTTCAGGGCCGCCGTCACCGCCTCTGTCGGGAAGGGCCACAGGTCCACAAAATGCAGGAGGTTGGCTCGACCTGTCCTGAGCGAAGTCGAAGGTGCCGCTCGCCCCGCGTTCAGCCGATCCACCGCCTCCCGCAGTGGGCCGTAGGTGGAGCCCCAGCAGACGAAAGTGACCTCCACATTATCAGGCCCGTACCGTGTGGGGCCGGACATCTCCCCGACCATGCCGGTCAGCTTGCGCTGCCGTTTCTCCGTCTGGGCCGTGCGCATCTCCGCTTCTTCGGTGATCGCCCCGCTCTCGTCGTGCTCGTTTCCGGCAGCGACGTAGACCGCATTGGGATGTCCGGGCAGCGCCCGTGGCGAGACACCCGAACTTGTCCTGAGCCCTGTCGAAGAGTCTGTGATACGATAGCGCAGGTACTTCCCTTCCAGCGCATCCAACTCCGCTGCGCTCAACAGCGCTCCCCGGTCAATCTCCACCGCCTCGAAGTCAAAGGCATCGAGTTCCAGCGTGCGCACTGCCACGGCCAGGTAGTGGTCGCTGAGCACCAGGGCCGGCGTCTGGTACTTTTCTGCCAGGTTGAAGGCGCGCCAGCCGGCCGTGAAGCATTCCTCGTGAGTGCCGGGGGCCAACAGGAAGCGGGGAAACTCTCCCTGCGAAGCGTGAAGCATAAAGAGCATATCCCCCTGCTCTTGGCGCGTGGGCAAACCGGTAGAAGGCCCCGGTCGTTGGGCATTATAGATGACGACCGGCGTCTCCGTCATTCCGGCCAGCCCCAGCGCCTCCACCATCAGTGCAAATCCCCCACCTGAGGTCGGCACCAGCGCCCGCGCTCCCACGTGAGCGGCTCCGATGGCCATGTTAATCGCCGCGATCTCGTCCTCGGTATGTTTGGTCACCACGCCATAACGGGCCGCGTGGGCCGCCATCCAGTGCAGCACCGGTGACCCTGGCGTCATCGGGTAGCCGGCCACGAAGCGACAGCCCCCCGCCAGCGCCCCCAGGGAGAACGCCTGAGTGCCATTGACCACCATCCGGGGTGGCGCGTCTGGTATCATCTTCAGCTTGAAGGGGAAATCGGCAGCGTACACTCTCCCTTCCCGATAACCGGCCTCTGCGGCTGCCAGGTTGCCGTCCACCATTGTCTGGCCCTTGCGGGCAAAGTTCTGGCGGATGACGCTCTCCATAGGCTCCAGGGCGAAGCCGGTCATCCCTGCCGCGACGCCCAACGCCACGGTGTTGCGCGCCAACACGGTCCCGGCCTTCTCTTTGGCGATGTCGCTCAGGGGTATGCCCAGATAGCGAACGGCGTCTCCCGGTGGCTGCTCCGCCGGCACCTGGGTTGAGTCATAGACGATAACTCCTCCCTTGACAATCTTGTCCCGATGGCGCGGGATCGTCTCTTCGGTCAGCGCCAGCAACAGGTGCACCGGCTCCGTGTGGGAGTAGAGCGGCCGGTCGCTCACGCGGATGGAGAAGAAGTTGTGCCCGCCCCGGATACGCGAGTAATAGTCGGGCAGGCCAAAAATGTGCAACCCACCCCGGGCCAGCGCCTTGCAGAACCCGGCGCCGCTGGACTCCACCCCGTCGCCCGCCGCCCCGCCGATCCTGATGGTCATCTCGTTGGTTGTCATACTTCCCTCCGCCTAACCTAAGGCCACGTCCAACGTCATCATCACTGCGAAGCCGACCATCGCCCCTACTGTCGCAATATCCGTGTTCTTCTCCAACTGCGATTCGGGTATCAGCTCTTCGACCACCACAAATATCATCGCTCCGGCGGCGAACGCCAGCGCGTAAGGGAGGATGGGCCGCATCAGGATGACAGCCGCCGCACCGATCACACCGGCGATGGGTTCAACAACCCCGGACAACTGCCCGTACCAAAAGCTTTTGAGCAGGGACGTCCCCTCCCTCCGCAGCGGAACCGAGACGGCAGCCCCTTCAGGAAAGTTCTGGATGCCGATGCCCAGTGCCAGCGCGATTGCCCCGGTCAGCGTCGCTGCGGGCAAGTGAGCGGCCAGCGCCCCAAAAGCGACCCCCACCGCCAACCCCTCCGGGATGTTGTGCAACGTGATCGCCAGCACCAGGAGGACACTCCGCTGCCAGCCTGTTTTTATTCCCTCCGCCTCCTCCATCGGGAATCCGGAGTGGAGGTGGGGCAGAATTTTGTCCACCAGCCAGAGAAACGCCCCTCCCAGCAGGAAACCAGCCGTAGCGGGGATCCAGGAAGGCACGCCCAATCCATCGGCCATCTCTATCGCCGGTGCCAGGAGCGACCAAAAACTGGCGGCGATCATCACGCCTGCAGCGAACCCCAGCATACCGTCCAGCACTTTTCTGTTGATGTTTTTGAAGAAAAAGACTATGCCGGCCCCCAATGCGGTCACGAACCAAGTAAAGCCGGTGGCCGCCAGGGCTTGCCATATTGGGTTCAGACGCTCGAACCATTGTATTGTCACAACTCTGCCCCGCCCTTCATCAATCTGCCCGGCGGTAAACTCGGTCTACCCAGCGCCTTGACCCCCCGCCGCATCGCCGCACCTTTGAACCGGATCGGGAAATCAATCATCAATTTGGCGATGTGGCCTTTAACCTGGCCGCCAGTCCGTGGTACAGTTCCTCGGCGGCTTTCTCCGCGCCAATCGCCAGCTCGAAAAGCTCGGCGACAGTCACACCTCGGGACATATATTTTGCCTCTATTGTCTCGGAGGAACGATGGCGTCAATCTGAGCCAGCACGTCCTCATCTAGCTCTACGTCCACCGCCTTCAGGTTGCTCTCGACGTGGGCCACCCTGGTTGCGCCGGTGATGACGCTGCTCACACCCGGCTGGCGCAGAATCCAGGCCAGGGCCAGTTGGGTGCGAGTGATGCCCAGCCCGGCGGCGATGGGCTTGAGACGGCGCACCAGCTCTCGCTTCTCTTCGGTGAACCAGGATTCGCGCAGCCAGTCCTCGCGGGCCAGGCGGCTGTTCTCCGGCAATCCATCGTCATACTTGCCGGTGAGCAGCCCCGATGCCAACGGACTGAAAGTGGTCAGCCCGATTCCATTTGGTTCGGTCACAGGCAGAATCTCTCGTTCCACCCGGTCGCGGTACAGGATGCTGTACTGCGGCTGCTCGACCTGCGGCCAGTAGAGGTTGTACTGCCGCGCCAACCCGACTGCCTCCGCAATCTGCGCGCCGCTCCACTCGCTGGTGCCCCAGTAGAGGATTTCACCCTGGTGCACCAGGTCGTCCATCGCCCGTACTACCTCCTCCAACCCTGTCTCTGGGTCGTAACGATGGCAGTAGTAGAGATCGAGATAGTCGGTGCCGATGCGCTTGAGCGATTTATGCACCGAATCCATAATGTGCTTACGCGAAAGCCCCTGGTCGTTGACGTCGTCGCTCATCGGCCAAAAGACCTTGCTGGAGATGACCAGCGTATGACGCGGGAACTCGCGCAGCACTGCCCCCATCATCCGTTCCGCCTCCCCGCCAGCGTAGACATCGGCGATATCGAAGAAGTTGACACCATTCTCGTAGGCGGTGACGATGATCTGACGGGCCAGGTCAGCATCTTTGACGCTATTGCCGAAACTGAGCCATCCTCCCAGGCCCAACACACTGACCTTTAGCCCGGCGTTGCCTAATCTACGGTATTTCACAATTGCCCCCCTCCGTGTCAGATATCTATCCCCCACACAGTGCGTCACAGGATCCAACCAGGAAACTCAACGCCGCCACGCCCACACTCAGGGCTATGCAGATCAGGCCCCCTACACAGCGCCGTCTTGTTCCAGCACCCCAACCACAGAAAATCCTTCCAGCACATCTGCGCCGTGGGGGGCTTGATCCAGACTGGCGGTCAAATCCACTCCAGCTATGTGCAAAACCTGATGCCGACCATTCTGCCACAAGAAGCTGTGAGATACGTCATATACCCTGCCCTTATAGGCTATGAAGGCAGATGCCCCGTCCTTACCATTGCATTGAGCAAGTTCCTTTATTGTAAACCTTCGCATCTCCAAAACCCCGCCGATGCCCTGTATTGGAGGCATCGGGGAGGCCCTGGACGCAGAGCCTCCCCTTTGCCGAATCCGATCCTACTCCAGGAACTTGCGAACAAAGGGAGAAGTCTCCCCTCGACGCAGGAAGTGACCAGAGGGACCCTCACCCAAGAACTCGGAGAACCACGATTCGTGCTCCACCTCTTCATTGAGGATCGCCAGAGACAAATCATAGGTCCGATGATCCTTGCCGGCGGTCATGTTGCAGATCTGGGTGTATCCACGCACGGCGCACCGTTCGGCCTCCACCAACACCGTCAGCATCGCCTCAATGTCAGTGGGGTCCTCGGGGAGACCAGCCGGCGGGCAGGCCGACACGTCATGGAACTCCTTCATGTCGTCTGGAAGTTTGCCCCCTAGTTCGTAGATGCGAGGGACCAGGGCTTCAAAGTGATTGCGATCCTCAATGCGGGCTGTCTCAGCGATCTCTTTGATGCCCTCCCCCTTCAGTCCGATCAGGTTCACCCTTAGAATTGTGTAATAGTAATAAGTGGTGAGCTCGGCGGCTGCATTCTTAACCAATAGTTCCAACAACTGGTCAACGTCCACTCCCGCCCTTTCTACCACTTCTCGTGCTACTTTAGCCATTATCCTTTTTCCTTTCTTGCTCGTCGTAAAATCAACCTACGCTAATCTCCCTGCTGCTTTCCCATAGCCCATGGATGTTGCAATAGGCCAGGGCGTGCAGCGTGCCAGATTTGTTGAGCTTCAACGATGTGGCTACTGCGTGATGCGTGTAAGCCGGGCCCTGGTTCGGCCCTGCGGCCGATTCACCGTGGGCATTGAACTCGAAGTGGCCCACGTCGTAGGTGAACTTGTCACCCTCCGGGTGGAAGTAGAGGGAGATCCAGCGGATGTGGTGTTCGGTGGTGTTGGGGTGAGCGATCTCCTTCCCCAAGCCGACCTTCACCTCAAATACCTCGCCCGCCTTCACCCGGTCCGGACACTCGATGACCGGCACGTGCTTCTCTTTCTTCCAATCCGCCTCTTGAATTCTGCCTCCAAGTTTCATGGTTGTCCCCTTTCCTTCATCAACTGAATGTCCTCAACAATAGCCTGCAGGTCCTCCTCGTGTTCGATCTCGTCTGCGAGGATCGAGAGGACGAGCTCATACGTCACCGGGTCAGTATCTTTGGTGGAGTCCACCAACTTCTGGTAGACCTCGATGGCGCATTGCTCGCCCTTGATGTTCTGTTCCAACAACACCTCCACGTAAGGGTCTTCAGGAGGTTCGTACCCGCAGTTGGTCATCTTGTACCAGTCTTCGGGTGCGAGGAGCGGCGTACCGCCAAGCTGGATGAGCCTGTTCGAGAGCAACTCCGCGTGTCCCAGCTCTTCAGTGGCATGCTGCAAGAGCTCGGCAGCAACGGTCCCCCTCATAGGCCCCTTGGCCACCTTGGCGCCTACCCAGTACTGGTAGTACGCCAGCCATTCGTCCGCGAGAGCCTTGTTGAGTATTTCGACGAGTTTGTCCACATCCATACCTACGATCGCTCTTCCTTTCGTACCCATTTTGATTTGCCCTCCTTATACTGATTGTTGGATTTGTTTCACTTCAGCGCCGCGATGATCGTCCGGCAGAAAGCGGGCAGGTCGCTCGGCACACGCGAGGTGATCAGATTGCCATCCTGCACCACTTCTTCGTCAACGTAGGTAGCACCAGCGTTGCTCACGTCATCCCTGATCGCTGGGACGCAGGTGGCCCGCTTGCCTTTCATGACGCCCGCCGAGACCGCCACCCACGCGGCATGACAGATGGTCGCCACAATACCGCCACGCTCGAACACGCCCCTCACCAGGTCGAGCATCGCTTGGTGGCGGCGCATCCGATCGGGTGCGTAGCCACCTGGCACGATGACCGCGTCGAAGTCATCCGCCGAGACTGCATCGGCAGCGACGTCCACTTCCACCGGATAGCCGTGTTTGCTGTGGTACTCCTTCACGCCCGGCATTCCGACGACGCTCACTTCGGCGCCGGCCTCCCGCATGCGCAGCAGTGGGTACCACAGCTCCAACTCCTGATACATATCCTCGGCCAGAATAGCGATACGTTTCCCTTTCAACTCCATACCAGCCTCCTTTCTGTTTCTTGCTTCCTGCTTCTTGCCTCCCGCCTCTTTTCACGTCACCCGGCGAAACTTCTCCCGCCCGGCGCTGCAAATCGGGCATTGGTCGGGTGGTTCGCCTTCCACCGTCCACCCGCACACCTCGCAGATATAGACGTCGCCTACCTCCACGTCTTGGCCCGCGAGCACGGATTGCCGAGCCGCCTCATACATACCCGTGTGGACCTTCTCCGCCTCCAGCGCCCAGGTGTTGGAACGAATGGCCGCCTTCTCCTCCTGCAATTCGGCCACCGCCAGGAAAGCGGGATACATCTCCTCGACCTCGTAGGTCTCGCCGCCGATGGCGACCTCCAGGTTTGGTGCTGTCTTGCCCAGATTCCCCAACGCCTTGAAGTGGTTGGTGGCGTGCACCTGTTCGGCGTAGGCGATGGCCCGGAAGAGCCGCGCTACGTTGGGGAACCCCTCCTGCTCTGCCTTATCGGCGAAGATCAGATAGCGCATGTGCGCCTGGCTTTCGCCCGCGAAAGCCGCTTCCAGATTGGATTGGGTCATCTTATGCATTTGGTGTATCTCCTCCTTCATCATGGTTTTGGGTTCAGCCTATTTCGGGCTTGACGTTTCACGCTTCGCGTAACAATGCTTCCAGGTCAAAGTCATCATCCATTAGCCGAGCGGCATGAACCGAGACGCCCACGCCCCGCTCGATCAATAGGGTGACAGGGCGCACCCGCTCTCTGTCGTTGAGCAGGATCGCGCCCACGATGCGTCCCTCGTGCAGCACGAACTTGCGGTAGTGTCCGGTTGCCAGGTCCACGTGCCGTAACGATGTGTAGCTGTCCTCCTCTGTCAGGCATTCCCCCAGCGAGGTTAACTCCGCCCCGGCGACTTTGAGCGTGGTGGCGGGGAGCGTGCCGGTGTAAGTGGCACTGCCGGGCGCGACCATGTTCGCCGCGGCGACCGTAGCCTGCTCGATGGCGGGCGGGATGATCCCATAGACCCGCCCTTCGAATTCGGCGGCGTCACCCGCGGCGAAGACGTCCTCCGCGCTCGTCTGCAACTGGTCATCAACGACGATGCCACGGTTCACTTCGAGCCCCGCTGTCTGGGCCAGTTCGACTTCACTGCGGATGCCGGTTGAGAAAAGTACCAGCTCTCCGGCCACCACGCGCCCATCCCTTCGACTATGCTCAGGGCGAGCCTTAAGCCGGATGGCCTCAGCACGCCCGTTGCCCAGGATGGCCTCCGTCGCTGCGCTGGTGATGATTTGCAACCCTTGCGCCTCCAGCAGCGATTGCAGAACCTCAGCACCTTCGGCGTCCATCTGGCGCGGCAACAGGTGGGGGGCGAACTCGACCACGGTCACGTCCAGACCGGCGGCATGGAGCGCCCGCGCCGTCTCCAGCCCCAACAGCCCCCCGCCGATGACCACCGCCGTAGAGACCTCCTGAGCGTGCTGTTTGATCGCCAGAGCATCATCCAGGGTACGCAACGAAAAAACGCCCTCCTTGTCCGCTCCCTCGCAAGGGGGCACAAAAGGGCGTGCGCCTGTGGCGAGCAGAAGGCAGTCGTATTCCACCTGGGAGCCGTCGGCCAAGGCGAGGCGGTGGGCTGTGGGATCGAGCGAGATGGCCCGGACGCCCAGGTGCAGGTGGATGCCACGCTCAGCATACCAGGCTGGCGGTCGAAAGTAGAGCGCGTCTTGTTCGATCTGGCCAGCGATGAACTCCCACAGGAGGGGGCGGCGGTAGTAGGGATAAGGCTCGACGCCGAAGACGTGCACCTCGGCGCTCGGGTCGGCCCGGACGATTGCTTGAGCTGCTGTCACACCAGCGACGCCGCTGCCCACGATAACGTGTCGCCTCATTGGTTACCTTTCGCCACTACGCCTTCTCAGCGCTGCAAGTTCAGCGCGTTGTGTTTCTCCGCGATGGTAGCCGCCAGTTTATCCAGGGCCGCGAAATCCTCGCCCCTGGGGTGGCCCTTGACGACGACCGGATCCAGTATCTCCACCTTCAGGTTGGGAATTAACCCTGCCAGTTGCTTTATCATCTTGCCGCCCCAACCGTATGAGCCGATGATCGAGACGAACCTCACCTTGGGCTGCAAGGCATTAGCCAGGTAGGCCGCGTAGATGACGTTCGGATGTGCACCAGTCAGGACAGTGGGCGATCCGATCACGATGGTGGCAGCATCCACCAGCGCCATGGCCAGTTCCCCGATATCGGTGACGGCCAGGTTGAACTGTTGCACAATCACCCCTTTTTCGATCAGGGCATCCACCAGGTGGTTTACCATCACGCGGGTGGTGCCGTGCATCGAGATGTAGGGGAGGACGACGACGTTCTTCGGGTCGCCAAGAACCCAATCGCGATACGCCTCCAGGATGAACTCGGGGCGGTCGTACATCGGGCCGTGGCTGGGGGCGATGAGGGAGACGTTGTACCGCTGCACTTTCTCCAGGTTCTTCTCGATGATCTTGCGGAACGGCATCATGATTTCCGCATAGTACCGCTTGGCCGCCTCATAAACCTGCCCTTCATCGGTGACGTACAGGTCGGCGGTGGCCAGGTGTGAGCCGAAGAAATCGCAAGGGAAGATGATCTTGTCCTCCCGCAGATAGGTCAGCATCGTCTCGGGCCAGTGAACCCACGGCGCGTGGATGAACTCGAGAGTTCTGTCACCTAATGGTAGCGTTGCGCCATCGTCCACTGTGAGAAAGCGGCCTTCCGGTGCCAGCAGCAAGTCTACAAGCATCCCTTTACATTTGGGCGTGGAGACGACCTGCGCCTTGGGGTATCGCTCCAGAATCTGTGGAAGCGTGCCCGAATGGTCCTGCTCGGCGTGATTGGCGATGACATAATCAATATGCTCAGGGCTCAGTTGATCCAGACGACCGAGCAAGACGTGTGACATAGTGGGGTCAACAGTGTCTATCAGCGCCGTTTTCTCGCTTCCCTGGATCAAGTAAGCGTTATAACTGGTGCCATCGGGGAGCGGGATGAGATCGTCAAACAGCCGGCGATCCCAGTCAACGGCTCCCACCCAGTAGATACCATCCTTTATCTTTCTTGGTTGCATCACTTCACTCCACTTTCTCGAACATGTCTTTGCCCGCGCCGCAATCGGGACACACCCAATCGTCGGGCAGCGCCTCGAAGGGCGTGCCGGGCTCGACCCCGTTATCGGGGTCGCCCACCTCCGGGTCGTAGACGTAGCCACACACCATACATTCCCACTTGTCCATAGCAGTTCCCTCCTGTTTATATATTGTGAAGCCTCCGGTCGCACCAGCCTGAAGAGCTGATGCTGGATGGCTTTCCGACGATTCTATGATCTCCGGCGCCGCCTGTTCGCGGCGGCACGGGTTGGGCCTAGCTTCAGCCCTCCTGGGGAGCGCAGGCGGGACAGTAGCCGCGAAAAACCACGCTGCAATCCACCACTTGAAACCCGTGCGCGTGCTCGGGCGAGAGTGTCAGTGCCTCGTGATCACAGAGCACATCCTCCACACACCCGCACCTCAGGCAGACCAGGTGAGCGTGGTCCGTCGTGTTAACGTCGTAGCGTCGCTCCCCCAGCCCCAGGTCCAGTTCCAACAGCACACCCATCTCAACCAGCTCGTGCAGCGTGTTGTAGACCGTGGCGTGCGACATGTCGAGCATCGAGCCTTGCACGCGCGTGAAAATCTGCTCGGCGGTGAGGTGAGTGCCCTCATCCTCCAGCAAAACCTGGATGATGGCCCGCCTCTGGGGCGTTACCCGGCGGCCTCGCTCTTTCAGTTGTGCGCAGAGGTGGTCTACGGTAGACATAGTCACACTTACGGCGAAATCACTCCTGTGCTTCCTGACCCGCCTGGGGGGCTGGCCGCCTACCCAACTCTCTATCCAACATCAGAAGGGCCTGGCGATTGTCCCCCAACATCCTCAATGTCTCTACAATCTGGCTTGCGTTGTCCTCCTCCTCGACCTGCTCCGTCACGAACCACTGCAAAAATATCTGGCTGGCGTAATCTTTCTCCTGAACTGCAAGCGCGTAGAGGTCGTCAATCATCGCCGTCACCTTTTGCTCATGTTCGAGCGTCTTTTCGAAAACGTCGAGAGGCGACTGGAACTCGGCAGGCGGCTGATCAACGGCCTGGAGAACCACGCGACCACCTCGGTTGTGGATGAACCCGTAGAACCTCATCGCGTGCCCCAACTCCTCCTGAGCCTGCATGCGCATCCAACGTGCGAAGCCCGCGAAGTTGATGGATTCACAATAGGCCGACATCGAAAGATAGAGGTAAGCGGAATACAGCTCATTCTTGATCTGTTCGTTCATTGCGTCTTGGATTATCTGGTTCAACATTATCAATTCCTCCTTCAAGACTTATTTATAGCGTCTCCTAATTTATAACCATTATAACATACTTGTGCTCATTGTCAAATACTTGGCATTCTGTTCTGCCACCAGCATAGCAGAAAGTGGGTCGTCTGTCTACGACAAAAGTCACATCGTGTTGGCTGTACCTTGGCCTGCAGTTGCTCACAGCCAGAGGTGCACCTTGACACCACCGCGCTTTCGACTACAATGGCGCTGTCATGGAAACCACTGTCCAGGCCCTGCACCGCGTCTCCCTCTTCGCCGGCCTCTCCGACGACGCGCTGACCCGCGTCGCCGGTGCGGCCATGCGCCGCACCTATGCTCCGGGCCAGATGGTCATCTTCGAGGGCGACCCCTGTCAGGCGGCTTACTTCATCGCTGAGGGGCAGGTGCGTGTCTATCGCCTCTCCCCTGCTGGCCGCGAGCAGGTACTGGTGCGGCTGGGGCCGGGCCAGACTTTCAACACGGTGCCCCCCTTTCAACCCCACGGCGTCAATCACGCCACCGTCGGGGCCCTCACTGAGGTCACCCTTTACGCCATCGCCAGCGACGACTTCCGCCGCCTGGTGGGCGAGTGTGCCGAGCTGGCGCTGGCCATTCTGCAGGACTTCGCCGCCCGGCTCGACCATCTGACCAACCTGGTGGAGGACCTTTCACTGCGCACGGTGCGAGGGCGGCTGGCCCATTTTTTGCTGGAGTACGCCGATGCGGATACGGTGACCCGGCGCTGGACGCAGGAGGAGATCGCCGCCCACCTGGGAACGGTGCGGGACATGGTGGGGCGCACGCTGCGGGCCTTCACCGACGCGGGGCTGGTGCGGGTGGAGCGGCAGCGCATCGTGTTGCTCGACCGGGAGGGGCTGGAGGCCGAGGCGCAGTGCTGAGAAGCGTTGTTGAGGATGGGCCTGGACATACCGCCGGCTCTTGTGGTATAAATAGATTCGCCCGGCACACATTCGCGGTGGAGGACATCAGCCCGGAGAACATCCAGGCGCGTGTCCAACGACATAATCTCAGAGGAGGCAAAACAAAATGAAGGTGAATATTGATCACGAGGAATGCATCGCCTGCGGCGCGTGCTACGCTGACTGCCCGGACTTCTTCGAGGAGGACGACGAGGGAATGAGCCAGGTGCCGGAGGCGTACAGGGTAGACGGCAACCCTGTCGTGGGCGAAGTACCCGAGGATCAGGAGGACTGCGTGCGCGAGGCGGCCGAGAACTGCCCCGTGGAGTGTATCCACGTCGAGGAGTAGCCTCTGCCAACTAAGCCTGTTTTTCGCACCCCTGGAAATCGTAACAGTGATTGTACAGATCATAGCCAAATCGCATCCTGAGTAGGCCGAAGGCCGTATCGAAGGGGCGATTTAGCGGCCCGTCGCCCTTCGATACGCCGCTTCGCGGCACTCAGGACGACTGGCCTGATTTAGCTGCTAGCGGAGTGCGAAATCTAGGCTAAGTGCGACTTTTGTCGTAGACAGGTGACCGCCTTTCTGCTACACTGTGGTGGAAAGGCGGTCACTTTATATGGAAGAGTGGGCGTTACCAGAGATCAACCTGGAGATATGTGACCGATGCGGCACCTGCGTCGAGCAGTGCCCCACGGACACGGTGGAGATGGGGCCGGAGGGGCCGTTCATCGCCCGTCCGTCCGATTGTACCTACTGCGCCACGTGTGACGCAATCTGTCCCCAGGGCGCGATCACGTGCAGCTATGAGATTGTCTGGGGAGAAAACTGAAAAGGAGCAGAGCAAATGAACGCGGAGCAGAACAGTTTGAGGATGAAAGTGGAGAACGCCTTACTGACTATCAGGCCGCGCCTTCAGGCAGACGGTGGGGACGTGGAATTGGTAGACGTGAACGACGAAGGAGCCGTCTCGGTGCAACTCACTGGCACTTGCAGAGGTTGCCCTATGTCTACGATGACGTTAAGGATGGGCATAGAACGCATACTGAGGGAGCAGATTCCCGAAGTCAGGAGTGTGGAAGCTGTATAGGGAACGCAAAGAGGCCCTCAAACACGTGCTGCTCCAGTTGCACGCCGGCAAGAGCGTCGAGGAAGTCAAGGACGAGTTCGCCGCGCTGTTGCAAGACGTGGGAGCGACGGACATCGCCACGATTGAACAAGAGCTGGTCGAAGAGGGCATGCCGGCCGAGGAAATCAAGCACCTGTGCGACGTCCACGTGGTGGTCTTTCGCGAATCGTTAGAGGCCCAGGAGAAGCCGGACACCGTCCCCGGACACCCGGTCTATACATTTTTGGCCGAAAACGGGGCCGCCGGACGTGTGCTAGACAGGCTCGAAGAAGCGATTGGCGCGTCCCAATGGGAACAGGCCCGCGAGCAGTTGCGAGAACTGCGCAAGTACGAGATCCACTATGTGCGCAAAGAGAACATCCTCTTCCCCTTCCTGGAAAAGCACGGCTTCACCGGCCCTTCATCAGTGATGTGGGCCATCCACGACGACATACGCGCTGGGTGGAAGAAGCTGGACGAGCTGCTGGCCGGCGCTCCCGACAAAGAGAGCATCGCCGAGGTCTTCGAACCGCTGGCGACCGCCATCCGCGAAATGTTCTACAAAGAGGAAAACATCCTCTACCCCACCGCCCTGGAGAAGTTGAGCGGCGCGGAATGGTACCAAATCCGCCAGCAAAGCCCCCAAACCGGCTACTGCTACGTCCAGCCGGGCGATCAGTGGCCGCCCAAGGAAACCGCTCTGGAATCCGCATTGGCGCTGACCGGGGCTGCGGCCGAGGAGTCCCCGATTGTATCGGCGGGCCTGCTCCACCTGGATACCGGCACACTCACCCCGCAAGAGGTCAACCGCCTGCTGACCCACCTGCCGGTTGACGTCACCTACGTGGACGCGGATGACACCGTGCGCTACTTTTCCCAGGGCCAGGAGCGGATATTCCCGCGCTCACCGGCCATCATCGGGCGCAAGGTGCAAAAGTGCCACCCGCCAGCCAGCCTCGACCGGGTACAACGCATCCTAGACGACTTTCGCGCCAGGAAGCGCGACGAGGCCGAGTTCTGGATTCAGATGCAGGGGAAGTTCATCTATATCCGTTACTTCGCCGTGCGGGACGAGCAGGGAGAGTACCAGGGCACGCTGGAGGTAACCCAGGACATCACCTGCGTCCGTGCGTTGGAAGGCGAGCGGCGGTTGCTGAGCGAGTGAGCGAGTAGATGGAGGAAGAAGATGCGTATCCTGGCTATCATCACCGGTGAGTACGGGCAACGGCACGTGAACAACATCCGCGCCCACGGGCCGGACCACTGGCAGATCGAGGTTTGGAAAGCCCCTTCGGTCTACCCGCTGGTCATTGACTACCCGGAGGACTACTTGCCCGACGACCTTCCTCCGGCTGACCTGGTGCTGGCCTTCGGCGAGCACAAAGGGGTGGCGGAGTTGATCCCGGAGGTCGTCAAGATGACAGGGGCGCGGGCCGTCATTGCCCCGGTGGACCGGGAGGGGTGGCTGCCCCGGGGTCTGGCGCGGCAACTGCGGGGCTGGCTTTCGGAGATGGGGGTGGCCTGCGTCACCCCCAAGCCGCTCTGCTCTCTCACCGAGACCCACTACAACGTCCGCCGCCACCGAATTGAATACGACGACCCGCTCATTGCCAAATTCGCCCGTCACTTCGGCCGGCCCGAGTTCCGCATCACCGTGGACCCCGAGACGCGGACCATCACCGAGGTGGAGGTGTTGCGGGATGCCTTCTGCGGCTCCGCCCGCTTCGTGGCTCAGGGGTTGGTGGGAGTTTCTGCCGATGAGGCGGAGCAGAAAGCGGGAATGCTCCATCATCACTACCCCTGCCTGGCGGGGATGGGCAAGGACCCTGACTTCAACGACACGATTATGCACGTCTCAGGGAACTTCCTCAAGGAGCGAGTGGGGGAGCAGGTGCAGCCCTACAAGGAAGTGGTCTACATCGTTCCCGGTCAGCGGAGCGAGGATTAAACGCTCAATCTGAGAGATGACAAACATCACACACTAGATAGCGCCTTCCTCACTGGCGCAAATCACAAATCTGTGGCAAAATAATACTTGGAGCCGACCGGCTCCTGATTTCACGTATCTGACTCGGATTGCGAAGGAGAGATGCTATGGCAGAATTGACCGAGATCCGGTGGCACGGTCGAGGAGGGCAAGGCGTGGTCACGGCCGGCAAGCTGCTGGCAGAGACAGCGATGGGCAGCGGCCAGTATTTCCAGGCCTTTCCCGATTACGGGCCGGAGCGGATGGGCGCGCCGATCCGCGCTTACACCCGCCTTAGCTCTGAACCCATCACCATCCACTCCCAGATCGAGGAACCCAACGTGGTGCTGGTGCTCGACCCCACACTGCTGGGGACGGTGCCGGTGACGGAGGGGCTTGAGGAGGACGGCACGTTGCTGGTCAACACCTCGATGAGCCCGGCCGAGGTGCGCCAGATCACTGGCTTTCAGACCGGCAAGGTCTTCACCGTGGATGCCAGCCACATCGCCATCGAGGAGATGGGGCGGGGAATCACCAACACCCCTATGCTGGGAGCGTTCGCCCGCGCGACGGGCCTTTTCGACATAAAGGACCTGGCCGAGCAGTTACGCGCCTGGTTCGGCAAGAAAATATCGGCGGAGGCCATCGAGGCCAACGTCCGGGCAATGCGCCGCGCGGCCGAAGAAGTTCAACAAGGCTAGGAGAGAGGCAATGGAACAGAAAGGATGGCGAGATATTCCCATTGGCGGGATGATTCTGGAAGCGGGGAACGCGGTGGAGTACCTCACCGGCGGCTGGCGGGCCTTCCGGCCGGTGCGCGGGGAGGCTGAATGCATCCATTGTATGCAATGCTGGCTCTTCTGCCCCGACTCCAGCATCCTGGTGGACTCCGGGAAAATGATCGGCTTTGACCTGGAGCACTGCAAGGGCTGCGGCATCTGCGCGTCGGTCTGCCCCGTCAACGCGAAAGTGATCAGGAAGGCCGGGGAGGAACTGGCGCGGGATGACTCCCGCCTGTGTATCCGCATAGTCGAAGAAGGAGAGTTCCAGGAGTGAGACGATGAGCGAATTTGAAGCATTGGCTGGAAACGAGGCCGTCGCCACGGCGATGCGCCAGATCAACCCCGACGTGGTAGCTGCTTACCCCATCACGCCACAGACCTCCACCGTGCAGACCTTTTCCAACTACGTCGCCGACGGGTTGGTGGACACCGAGTTCGTGACGGTGGAGAGCGAGCACAGCGCGATGAGCGCTTGCGTCGGCGCGTCGGCGGCCGGGGCAAGGGTGATGACGGCGACCTCGGCCAACGGGTTGGCGCTGATGTGGGAAATCGTCTACATCGCGGCCTCCAACCGCTGCCCCATCGTGATGAGCCTGGTCAACCGGGCGCTTTCGGCCCCCATCAACATCCACTGCGACCACTCCGATGTGATGGGTATGCGGGATAGCGGCTGGCTCATCCTGTTTTCTGAAAACGGCCAGGAGGCTTATGACAATCTCATCCAGGCCGTCCGCATCGCCGAGCACCCCGACGTGCTGCTGCCCGTTGCGGTCTGCCAGGATGGTTTCATCACCAGCCACGGGATGGAGCGGGTGGAGATTTACGACGACGGTGAGGTGAAAGATTTCGTCGGTGAGTACCACCACCAGTGGTCGTTACTGGACCTGGAGAATCCCAAGACCTACGGCCCGCTTGATTTCTATGACTACTACTATGAGCACAAGCGGCAGCAGGTGGAGGCGATGAGGAACGCCCAGCAGGTCATCCTGCAAGTGGCGGAAGAGTTCAACCGCAAGTTCAACCGCAACTATGGCCTGTTCGAGCCTTACCGGCTAGAGGACGCAGAAGTGGCGGTGGTTGTCGCCAACTCTACCGCCGGAACGGCCAAGGTGGTGGTGGACAAGCTGCGGGACGAGGGCCTGAAGGTGGGTCTGCTAAAACCTCGCGTCTTTCGTCCCTTCCCGGCGCAGGAACTGGCGGAGGCGCTGAGCCACCTCAAGGCGGTGGCCGTGATGGATCGCTCCATCTCCTTCGGCGCGATGGACAACACCGGTTCGCTGTTCCTGGAACTGGCGGCCGGGCTGGCGCTCCACGGCGTGCAGGTGCCGGTAGCCGACTACGTCTTCGGCCTGGGTGGGCGGGACATCCTGCCTGGCGAGATCGAGCGGGTCTACCGTGATGCGCTCAAGGTAGCCGAGACGGGGCAGGTGGAAAAGATGGTAACCTATTTGAGTGTGCGGGAGTAGGATGATGGCGACAAAATTGACACCCAAAGAATTGGCAAAGAAAAAAGATCGCCTGGCACCAGGCCATCGGCTGTGCGCGGGCTGCGGCGCTTCGATTATCGTGCGGCAGATGCTGGCGGCGATTGACGATCCGGTGGTCATCGCCAACGCCACGGGCTGTCTGGAGGTGGCGACGACCATCTACCCCTACACCGCCTGGCGCGTGCCCTGGATCCACAACGCTTTCGAGAACGCGGCCTCCACCGCCAGCGGCATCGAGGCGGCGTATCGCTCCCTGGTGCGGCAAGGGAAGATCCCCGACCAGAACGTCAGGTTCATCGCCTTCGGTGGCGACGGCGGCACCTACGATATCGGCATCCAGGCGCTCTCGGGCATGGCGGAGCGGGGCCACCACGTGCTCTACGTCTGCTACGACAACGGGGCTTACATGAACACCGGCATCCAGCGCTCCAGCGCCACCCCCTTCGGCGCGCATACCACCACTTCGCCCGCCGGCAAGGTCATCCCCGGCAAGACCCAGTTCCGCAAAGACCTGACCGCCATCATGGCCGCTCATAACATCCCCTACGTGGCCCAGGCCGCGCCGAGTCATTGGCGTGACCTGATGCAGAAAACGCGCAAGGGTGTGGCCGCCGAGGGGCCGGCCTTTATTAACGTGCTCTCCTCCTGCAACCGGGGCTGGCGGCACGGGACGAACGAGACCATCGAGATCACCCAGTTGGCGGTGGACACCTGCTACTGGCCGCTGTATGAGGTAGAGGACGGCGAGTGGCGGCTGACCTACAAGCCGAAGGAGAAGCTGCCGGTCATCCGCTGGTTGGAGCGGCAGGGGCGTTTCCGCCACCTGTTCCGGCCGGAGAACCGCCATCTGATTGACAGGATGCAAGCGGAGGTGGATCGTCGCTGGGAGCGGCTGTTACACCTGTGCGGGGAGGAAAGCTAACCGAAGAGCGTCAATAGGTGGCTCTCACGGAAAAAGTAGGAATGAGCGCCCTGTGATCCGTATGGGTCACAGGGCGGTTCGCTACCGTGATCTTAGTAACGCCTCTACCGGCATAGCGGTGTCCAGGGTGTCCTCACCGGTTCTGGATGCTACGGTTTGCTTGGCTTATCTGGTTTCTCTGGGTGCTCCGGATGCTCGGGATGTTCCGGGTGCTCTGGATGTTCCGGCGTCCTGGTTTGGCCAGGTGGCTGCGGTGTCTTGGTTCGACCAGGCGGCTCTGGCGTCTTGGTCAGGCCCGGTGGTTGTGGCGTCCTGGTTTGGCCGGGTGGTTGTGGCGTCCTGGTCCGGCCGGGCGGCTCTGGCACACTGGTAGTGGGAGTCGCGGTCGGCGTTGAGGTAGGAACAGCCGTGTTCGCCGTAGTTGGAGTGGTGAGGGCGGGGCGGCCAGGGAGAGGGGGGTGCTCGGGCTGGACTGTGGTTTCTTGTCCGGCCAGCAGTGCAACGGTGGTCTCCTGAGCCATCACGTTGACCACTCCCTCGACCACCACCACGCGGGTGGTGCCATCAGTTTTCACGGTCAGGGCAAATTCCGTTCCGCGCACCGCCATGACCGCCGTGGGGGTCTCGATCTCGAAGCGAGAGGCCTGATCAGGCAGAGGCCGCACGCGGCTATAAGTCTGGCCCGACGTTTGACGGAGGAGGATGACCTTGCCGCTGCCATCCCGCGGGCAACTCATCTGGATGACGGCGACCTCCGTCTCGGCCTCCAGATCGGTTGTGCTTCCATCGAAGAAGATCAGCGTGGCGGTGGAAAGCTGACTGGTGCGGACTCTGTCTCCTGCGTCTACCCGCTCGCCAGCCGACGTCGGCTGCCAGGCGTCGCTGCCGGCGGGCAGGACTTCTACGACACCCTTCACCTGGCCCAGGGTAGCTGCTTGGGTGACGGTCGGCCTGAGCCAGGACGCGAGAAACACACTGGCGAGGGCGAGCAGGACGAGTGCCGTCGCGGCCGCCAGGGCCAGTTGGAAGGCAGGCACGCGCCTCCGCGCAGAGGGTCTCTCTTCCCTGGCGAACAGAGCAGCGACCCACTCTCCATAGCGGCGAAGCGGGCTGGGAGACACCGCCCGTTGGCGTTTTTTCTGGGTCAGCGTCTCCAGCATCCTCTGTTTCCCGGCGGCGAAGGCGGCAGGGCTGGAAGCTGGCAAGGGCACGTGAGATACTTTGAGGGCGGTCTCCAGGAGGGGGCGCAGATCGCCAGCGTACTCCGGGTAGCGGGCCAGGCAGTCCTCCAGAGTGGCCTGATGTGCCCCCAGGAGAGCCAGGCTTTCATCTAAGGTCTCACGCAGATTCTGCTTCATCCGCCATCTCAGGAAGTTTTCAGGGTGTGAGGATGGGAACCTACGCCCTATGCCACTCATATAGTAGCGATGTCACCTGCTGGTAGAGGCCCCAGTCGCCCAGCCAGGTTGTCACCTCATCTGGCGTTGGCGGCTGTCCATCCCATGCCCAGCCTGTGGCCTGGTTAGCCACCAGGTTCAGGAACCGGCTCCGCCAGGGCTCCTCCAGGGAGAACAGTGTGTCGGTAAGTGATTTTGCTCTCTCTGTCACGAAGATGTGAGACATTTCGCCATACCCCCTTCATTCTGATGTTCTCACCCTGTATAACGAAGAAGGGAGTGCTTAGATACGGTTATAGCACCGTACAATCGGATGGCTCGTCAGCTCCCATTTTGCTCCAGGACGCGCCGCAGCGCAGCCAGGGCCCGGTGTTGCAGCGACTTGACCGCACCCACGGACTTGCCCAACGTTTGGGCCACCATCTCGTTATCCAGCCCCTCGACGAACTTCAGGAGGATGACCTGGCGCTGATCCTCGGTGAGACGGGCGACGGCAGCGGCCAGCCTGTGCTCGACGGCCTCTTCCAGGGCGTCTGTGCTGGCCACCAACCGTTCGTCCAGGGGGAGTGGCAGGGACCGTCCTGCGCGTCGGCGATAGTCCGTGACCAGGTTGCGGGCGATGGTGTACAGCCAGGCCAATAGCGGCCGGCCTCGGTAGGTGAAGCGGTCAATTTTCTCCACCAGGCGCGCGAAGACCTCGCTGGTCAGATCCTCGGCTGTGGCGGCGTCGTCCACCTGGTAGAAAATATAGCGATAGATGGCTGGCTGATGCCGGTCGTAGATCTCCGCGAAGGCGGTTGGATCTCCCTTCTTCGCTCGCTGAATCAGCCTGGCTTCGTCCTCAGACACTGGCCTCGTCCTCGCTGCATCCACTGCGCACGTGGGTACTATAACACAGTTGGTGAGGAGAGACAAAGGCTGGCTGTTGCCATCGTGCAGCTCAGCGGTATATAATAGGCCTTTACAAAGTTGGACAGTAATAGTACACTTCTCTCTTGACAAGTACCTTGAGGCGCGAAGCCGCCAACTCAGGCCGTTGATGGTGGGCGGCTATGAAAGCGACGATCAGCGCGGCGATGTAGACCCGGAACACGACGAGAGCTCATCATATCGCGCCCCTGACGGATGAAGAACGAGCCTGCCCTGGAGGAAGTCTGGAGGGCGGCGAGCACCGATGTGCCGCAACTTATCGCGCTCCCGGGCCGTTGGCTCCACAGGAGACTTGATCAGACAGGAGGAGACACGTGACATCACCTGGAGTGACCCCAGATTGCTGCCCTCAGTGCGGCGCGTCCCTGCCGCCAGGAGACAGCGAGCGGATAACCTGCGCCTACTGTGGTTCTTCTCTGATTCGCCAGCGGGCCTCCGGTGCAGGACCCGCCGGGGCATGGGGAGTGCGTCTTAGGAGCATCTCTTGCGCTGACCAGCAGGGCATTGGCGTTGAGGCTTTTCGCATGCTCGTCCCGGCCGATTGGGAGTTCGAGGGGGGCGTCCAATGGTTGATGAACAACCCAGGGATGCCTGCCGTCATCGCCTTTCGGGCGTATAACCCTCAGGGAGAGGAAGCTTTCGAAGCCTTTCCCAATATCCCTTTTTACTGGACCAACAACCCGATGGTCAGGGCGATGTTCCCGGTGGGAAGCCTGTACTACGGGAACGAGGTCAGGCCGCCGGCCCCTGTGCCCCAGGTATTGCAGGAAATCGTCATCCCCCGCTACCGGGGCCAGGTGCCTGGCTTGCAGCTCATTCAGCAAGAGCATCTGCCCGACCTGGCGCGGGAGTTACGGGCCAGCAGCCCTGCTGCTCCCACCGGCATCACCAGCGCGGACGGTGCGCGGGTCCGCATCCGCTACCGACACGGTGACCAGGACGTCGAGGAGGACGTCTTCGGCGTCGTCGAGGTCAGCCAGGTGGCCACGCCAGTGCTGATGGGCGCGATGGAAAACGTTTTCTGGATGGCGGATTACCTCTTCTCATTCCGGGCGCTGGCAGGCCAGCTCGATGGCCTTTCCGATATGTTCATGGCCATTGTCCGTTCCTTCCGGCTGAACCCACAATGGTACGGGCGCTACGTGCAGGTTAGCCAGTATATGATCCAGAACCAGATCCAGCAGATTCGCCACATCGGACAGATTAGCCAGATCGTCAGCCAGACCAGTGACCAGATCAGCGACATGATCATGGACTCGTACCACCAGCGGCAGCAGACGCTCGATCGGCTCTCCGACCAGTTCAGCCAGACGATCCGTGGCGTGGATGAGTACTACGACTCCTTTGAGGAGCATGGCGTCGAATTGCCAGGGGGGTACGATTATGCCTGGTCCAATGGCCTGGGTGAGTACATCCTGACCGACGACCCGAGCTTCGATCCCAACGTGGGCTCGAATCTGAACTGGGAGACGATGAAGCGGCGGCAGTGAGCGTTTGGCTACCCTTGTGAAGGTTGCGAATAGCACCAGCAATGGGGGCAATTCCTGACGGGCAGAGGCGCTTCCGGCTTGAAATCTGCAGCCCAACTTTCGCAAGGGTTGCCTGCGCCTGAAAGGAGGCCACGATGCACAGCGACAACTGGATGGATGAGACAATCCCCAGCCGACACGTCAAGCCGGGTGCGGTAATCCCTGCCGGCGTCTGGGTGCTGGGGGGCGTCGTGGTGCTGCTGGCGTTGGTGGTATGTGGGCTGTGGGTGCTCTATCTGCTGCGTGGGCAGGTGGCCACCGGCGGCCCCACTCCCACGCCTATCATCTGGACGCCTACATCGGTGCCCACGCCCGCTGCCAGCTCAACCCCTCCGCCCACCGAGACGGCCGGGCCGACCCCGACCATCTCGCCCGACATTGCCATCGGGCGCTACGTGCGGGTGGCGGGCACCGGCGGATATGGCCTCAGCCTGCGCTCTGGACCTGGCGAGAACTACACCCGTATGGACGTCGCGCTCGAAGGGGAAGTTTTCATCGCCGTGGACGGGCCGACGGCGTCCGGTGGCTTCGAGTGGTGGAAGATCCGCGACCTGGAGAACGAGGAACGGGAGTGGTGGGCGGTGGGGAACTTTCTGGAGCCGGTGGAGCATCCGTAGCGTGGGCTCCGGGTTTCACTTTTCGAGTTGGAGGTCCGACGTTCGGATCGGAATGGACCTCGAGCATTGGCCATCGGCAGATTAGGAGGCTGGGATGACTCTCAGGGAAGTACGCAGTCGGGTTGAGGAGCTGCGGCGCGAGATCAACTATCATAACTATCGCTACTACGTGCTGGACGATCCTGTGATCAGCGATGCCGAGTACGACGCACTGATGGACGAACTGCGTGCACTGGAGGCGGAACATCCGGAGCTGATCACGCCCGACTCGCCGACCCAACGGGTGGGAGCGCAGCCTGCCGAGGGTTTCGTCAAGGTTGAGCACCCCGCCCCTGTTCTCAGCCTGGATAAGGCCACCAGCGGTGAGGAGATCCGCGCCTGGTGGGAGCGGGTGAGCAAGTTCATCCCGCCCGACGCGCACCCGCCCGCCTGGGTGGTCGAGCCCAAACTGGATGGGCTGACGGTCGTGCTGCACTACGAAGACGGCCTCTTCGTTCTGGGGGCGACGCGAGGGGATGGGATCATCGGTGAGGACGTGACCACCAATCTGCGCACGGTGCGCACCTTGCCGCTGCGCATCCCGGTCACTCCCCCCCAATCCCTCTCCCGCATCGGGGGAGGGCAGTGGGGGGTACCCCATCGCCTGGTCGTACGCGGCGAGGCGATTATGCTGCTCGAGGATTTTGAGGTGTTGAACCGTCAGCAGGCCGAGGCCGGGGAGAAGATCTTCGCCAACCCGCGCAACGCGGCGGCGGGCAGCCTGCGCCAGCTCGACCCGCGCATCACCACCTCCCGTCCCATCACGTTGCTCTGCTACCGTATTGTCGAGGCCGATGGACCTGTGCCATCCACCCAGTGGGAATCGTTGACCTACCTGCGGGAGTTGGGCTTTCCCGTCTCGGAGCACGTGGCCCGCTTCGAGTCGCTGGAGGAGGTGATCGCCTACTGCGAGGGTTGGATCAAGAAGCGGGATATAGTGCCCTACGAGGTGGACGGCCTGGTGATCAAGGTGGACGACCTGGCGACGCAGGCGGCGATGGGTGTGGTGGGACACGCCCCGCGAGGCGAGGTGGCGTTCAAGTTCCCCGGCCGCGAGGCGACGACTAAGGTGTTGGATATCGGCGTCAACGTGGGGCGCACTGGCGCGCTGACTCCTTACGCCGTACTGGAGCCGGTGCGGTTGGGCGGTGTCACCATTCGCAAGGCCACCCTGCACAACTTCGAGGACCTGCAGCGCAAGGACATCCGCATCGGCGATGTGGTGGTGGTCCGGCGGGCTGGCGACGTGATCCCTTACGTCGTTGGGCCGGTGGTCGCGGCGCGCACGGGGGAGGAGAAGGTCTACGAGTTGCCGAAGGTTTGTCCCTCTTGCGGCGAAGCGGTGATTTCACCGGAAGACGAGGTGGCAGTAACTTGCATCAACGTCGCCTGCCCGGAGCAGCGCGTGCGACGTGTGAGGTACTTCGCCGCCGTGATGGACGTCGAAGGGCTGGGCGAGCGGACGGCTCAACTTCTGGTAGAGCGCAATCTGGCGCAGGACGCCGCTGATTTGTACTATCTCAAGCGAGACGACCTGTTGCAGTTAGAGGGCTTCGCCGAGAAGAGCGTGGACAATCTGCTGGCGGCCATCGAGGCCAGCAAGGAGCGACCGCTGGCGCAAGTCATCGCTGCGCTGGGCATCCGGGGTGTGGGTGGCATCGTGGCACAGTTGTTGGCACAACACTATCGCTCATTGGACGAACTGGCGAGAGCCAACCACGAGGCACTGGAAGCCATCGTAGGGCTGGGACCACACATAGCCGAGTCTGTCGTGGAGTGGTTCGCCCGTCCCCGTAATAAGAAGTTCATAGACAAATTGCGCCAGGCAGGAGTGAAACTGGAGCAGGAAGCCCCCGCCGTGCCCACCGGAGGACCGCTGACTGGCTTGACCTTCGTCATCACCGGGACTCTGCCGACCATGAGCCGCGAAGAGGCGACCAGGCTCATCGAGCAGCACGGTGGCAAGGTCACCGGCAGTGTCAGTCGCAAGACGGACTATTTGGTGGTGGGGGAGTCGCCCGGCGGCACCAAGTTTCGCAAAGCACAGCAGCTGGAGATACCGATGATTGACGAGGCGCAGTTGCTGGAAATGACTGGCACGAAAGATGATACGGCGCAACTGAGGCTGCTACTTGGCGCTTGACGCTTATGCTCGATGCTTGTTACTTGATGCTTGATGTTGGCGTTCCTGAAACGCAAAGTGTGTTGTGATCCATAAAACCTTCCAGGAGGAATAGCTATTATGAATTCGATCCGAAGACGTATTGAGGAGATGAACCGGCGGGTGACCGAAGCACAGCAGGCGGGGTTGTACTTCTACCTGCAGCCACTGGAGGAACTGGACGGGGCCTGGGTCACGACAAACGGGCGGCGCATGTTGAACTTCGCTTCCTACAGCTACCTGGGCCTGCTGGGGCATCCGAAGATCGAGACAGCAGCCCAGGAGGCACTGGCCCGCTACGGGACGGGCACTCACGGCGTCCGTGTCCTGGCCGGCACGCTGCCACTGCACAACGAACTGGAGCAGACCGTCGCCCGCTTCAAGAAGGCTGAGGCGGCCATCGTTTACTCCAGCGGCTACGTCACCAACCTGGCGACGGTGGCCGCGCTCGTGGGCCGCAACGACGTCGTCATCTGCGACAAGTTCAACCACGCTAGCATCGTGGATGGCTGCCTGCTCAGCCAGGCCAAGTTTTTACGCTTCCGTCACAACGACATGGCTAGCCTGGAGCGGCGGCTGCAGCAGATTGAGCCTGACGCCGGTCGGCTGGTCGTTGTGGACGCCGTCTTCAGTATGGACGGCGACATCATCAACTTGCCGGAGGTAAGCCGGCTGTGTCGTGAGTACGATGCGCTGCTGATGGTGGACGAGGCCCACAGCGTGGGCGTGCTGGGCGAGACAGGCCACGGCATCGAGGAACACTTCGGACTCGAAGGCGCCATGGACTTGTACATGGGCACGCTCTCCAAGCCTATCCCCAGTGTCGGAGGGTACGTGGCGGGAAGTCAAGGGTTGATCACCTATCTCAAGCATGTGGCGCGGGCGTTCGTCTTCTCGGCCTCGCTGCCCCCGGCTCAGACGGCCGCCGCCAAAGCATCGTTCGAGGTAATCGAGGAGGAACCGTGGCGCGTGAAGAGGCTCCAGCGCAACGTCAAACAGTTCCTGGGCGGCCTCAGGGCGCGGGGCTTCAACACGCTCAACAGCGAGACTCCCATCGTGCCCATCATCTGCGGCGAGGACGAGCGGGCGTTTCAGATGACGAAGGTGTGTCAGGAGGAGGGCATCTTCGTGCTGCCGGTGATCTCTCCTGCTGTGCCGGTCGGGCTGGCGCGGCTGCGGGCCAACGTGACGGCGGCTCACTCGGAGGAGGACATCGCCCACGCCCTGGACGTCTTCGAGCGGGCAGGCAAGACAGTGGGTGTTCTTGAGTGAACAAGAAACCCAGTTTCTGAATCGTGGCATGAGTGGGACTGTTGTGCTCAAGCGCGACCGCGTCAAACCGGTACTACAGCGTCACCCCTTGGTCTTCTCCGGGGCAATGGGGGGCTGGCAATGTTGACTGGCCTGCTGGCCTACTTTCCCTTTCTGACAATCGCGTTGGTTGCGCAGTGGAGCGACCGGTATCGCGCGGTGCGCTGGGTAACCTACGGGCTCCTTCTTCTGTTCGACGCATCAGCGGCGCTGGGAGGGCTGCTGGCGCTGCTGCTCGGTTGGAACCGGGGGATACAGCGCATGCTCTCGTCGCAGTACCCCGGTGTGGCGTCGCTGCGCTGGGATGTTTTCGGACTCGTTGTGATTGGGACAACACTCCTGGCCCCTGTATTCCTGCTGCCGTATGTGCGGCGTGGCCTGGCTCATCTCATTCCTGTTGACCCCGAATCGGGTGTGCATGCCACGGCGTTGGCGCTGGCCGTCCTGGCGGCGGGGCTCAACCTCTCGCAGGTAGCGCTGATTGGCGGCCTGAGTGTGCTGGCCGCGAGTGCCGCCCAGGTTGCTTTTCTTGACCTGCTGGCCTCGAATCTGCCGATTGGACTATTCGCCCTTGTCGGCGTGGGGTTCCTCGTCCGGCGCACGGCACGTGAGACGTGGGAGCGGTTAGGGTTAGAGCGCGTCACCTGGCGACGGACCGGCCTGACGATAGGCCTGGCAGTGGTCATCCTGGTGTTCTACTACGGGGTTGACCGGGTCTGGCGCCTGCTGGCTCCTGAGAGTTACGAGATGATGGAGGCGTTGGGCGAGGTGCTGTATGGTGGGGTCATGGTCACCTGGCAGGCCATCGCGGTCAGCCTGGTTGCCGGCGTGACGGAGGAGCTCTTCTTCCGGGGGGCATTACAGCCGCGCTTTGGTCTGTTATTGACGGCGATCCTTTTCACCGGCGTGCACGTGCAGTACGGCCTCACGCCAGCGACGCTGGAGGTCTTTGGCGGGGCACTGGCGCTGGGCTGGCTGCGCCAGCGGACGAACACGAGCGCCTGCATGCTTTTGCACGTGCTATACGACGTCGCTGGGCTGCTCGTTTTCCCGCTGCTACCCTGAGAGGGCTTGCATTTGCGCCACCTGCGAGTATAATTGATGCTTGATTCTACATAGGGGTTGAATGGGTTGATGTTGCGGGGACTGTTCACGAAAGTCATCAGTGACTCTGATCAGCGTGAGGTTGCTCGGCTGCAGAAAGTGGTCGAGCGTATCAACGCGCTCGAGCCGGAGTTCGAGGCGCTGAGCGACGTCCAGTTGCGGGCCAGGACCGATGAGTTCCGCCGGCGCCTGGCAGACGGCGAGACGCTGGGCGATATTCTGGTCGAGGCCTTCGCGGCTGTGCGCGAGGCGGCCAAACGCACCATCGGCATGCGTCACTACGACGTGCAACTGATCGGCGGCATCGTCCTCCACCAGGCAAAGATCACTGAGATGAAGACCGGCGAGGGGAAGACACTCGTCGCCACACTGCCGCTCTACCTTAACGCGCTGGAGGGGAAAGGCGCTCATTTGGTCACGCCCAACGATTATCTCTCCAAAGTAGGCGTGCAGTGGATGGGGCCGATCTATCACGCGCTCGGCCTGTCGGTGGGAGTGATTCAGTCGGCGGCTGCCGATCCCGACCGGGGCTCCTTCCTCTTCGACCCGGACTACCCTTCGGCTGATGATCGCTTTCTGAACCTACGCCCTGTCTCTCGGCGCGAGGCCTACCTGGCTGACATCACCTACGGCACTAACAACGAGTTCGGGTTCGACTACCTGCGCGACAACATGGCGCGCGATCTGTCGGAGTGCGTGCAGCGGGAGCTTCACTATGCCATCATTGACGAGGTGGACAATATCCTGATTGACGAGGCGCGCACGCCGCTCATCATCTCCGGCCCGGCCGAGGAGTCCTCGGAACTTTACCGCCGCTTTGCTGACATTGTGCGTCGGTTGCGGCCCAGCAGCCCTGGAAGTGTCGAACGAGAGGCGCCGGATGGCGATTATGTTGTGGAGGAAAGGACGCAGATCGTCACGCTGACGGAGCAGGGGGTCGAGCGTGTCGAGCAGATGTTACCGGAGATCGAGGCGGAGGAGAGTATCTACGACCCCAAGCACGCCCACATGCTGCCCTACCTCGACAACGCGCTGCGGGCCTACGTCACCTACAAGCGGGACAAGGACTACATCGTCAAAGATGGCGAGGTAATCATTGTTGACGACTTCACTGGCCGGCTGATGTACGGGCGGCGCTTCTCCGAGGGTCTGCACCAGGCCATAGAGGCCAAGGAAGGGGTGCAGGTGCGGCGAGAGAGCCTGACCTATGCCACCATCACCTTCCAGAACTACTTCCGCATGTACGAGAAACTGGCCGGGATGACCGGCACGGCCAAGACGGAGGAAGAGGAGTTCCAGAGGATCTACAACCTGGACGTGGTGGTGCTTCCCACCAACGTCGAATATCGCGCCACCTATGGCGACCTGGTCACCTGCGAGCGGCGGGCGGATGAGATCGAGGAGGTCACCTTTGCCGGGGTGCTGGACGGACGCACGAGTGTCTTCGGCGAACTCGGTCAAGCCGTGGTGGTGACCACTTATGAATCCCCCGATAGGAATGGACGGCGCTACTTCAAGCGGCTCGACCTTACGGATGTGATCTATGCAACTGAGCAGGGCAAGTTCCGGGCTGTGGTAGACGAAATCAAGACGCTGCGCGAGGCTGGCCGTCCGGTGCTGGTGGGCACTATCGCGATCGAGACTTCGGAGCGGCTTTCAAAAATGCTCAAGCGGCGTGGCGTCCCCCACCAGGTACTCAACGCCAAGCATCACGAGAAGGAAGCGGTGATCATTGCGCAGGCGGGACGCTCGGGCGCGGTGACAATCGCTACCAATATGGCCGGTCGAGGCGTGGACATCAAACTGGGCGGCGACCCGGAGGGGGTGGCCCGCGAGCGGCTGCGCAAGGAGGGCTTCGACCTGACCGAGATTCGCCAGGCACACTGGAACCATGCACTGGAGTTGCTGCGCCAGGGTCGAGACGTGGCGGAGGTTTACCCTGATCCATGGGCGCAGGTGCTGGCCAAGGCGGTGGCAGACTGCACGGCCGACCACGAGCGTGTGGTGGCTATGGGCGGCTTGCACATCCTGGGCACCGAGCGGCACGAGGCGCGCCGTATTGACAATCAGTTGCGGGGTCGGGCGGGCCGCCAGGGTGACCCTGGTTCCTCTCGGTTCTACATCTCGCTCGAGGACGAGTTGATGCGCCGCTTCGGTGGCGAGCGGGTGCAGGGTTTGATGAGCCGGTTTGGCGTGGAAGAGGACATGCCTATCCAGCACACCTGGCTCGACAAGTCCATTGAGTCGGCGCAGATGCGGGTGGAAGGGTACAATTTCGACATCCGCAAACACGTGCTGGAGTACGACGATGTGGTCAACAAGCAGCGCGAGGTAATCTATGCCCAGCGGCGGCAGGTGCTCAGCGCGTCCAACCTGCGCGACCAGGTGCTGCGCATGGTGCAGGATGAAGTTAGCCGTGTGGTGACCGTTCACACGCCCGGCCACGACCCGGATGACTGGGACCTGCGTGGGCTTTACAGCGAGTTGCGTACCTTCTTCCCACTGCCTTCTACTTTCAACTATCGCAGGTGGAGGGAACTCTCGCCCGACGAGATTGGTGCGCAGCTATCTGAGATGGCCGAACGTGCATACGACGAGGTCAACCGTATCATCGGACACGAGGTCTACCGGCAGGCGGCACGGGAGGACGTGACGCTGGAGGCGCTGGAACAGAGTGCCAATCCGGCACAGCGGTTGGTCTATCAGCGGGTGGTTGAGCGGCTGGGAGGGGGGTCGAACGAGGATTGGACCACTCAACCCCTGCGTCGGCTTGCGGACGAGATGAAAGCGCAGGTTGAAGAGGCATTTGTGGACGCCTATCGCCTCTTCCGTGACCGGCAGTTGATGCTGCAGGCGGTGGATGGTCTGTGGGTGCGGCACCTGACGGACCTGTCGGCTCTGCGCGAGGGTATTGGGTTGCGGGCCTACGGTCAAGAAAACCCGCTTGTGGCTTACCGCAAGGAAGCGCACGAGATGTACGAAGCATTGTTGGCCCGCATTCAGCAGACAGTGGCACGATCTGTCTATCTGGTGCCGCAGACTCTGATCATTCAACCCAATAGGAGGAATCGCCGGCAGTTGCAAGCGATGCGCCCCCGTGTGCCAAGGGAGCGGCGGCTGGCACAGCCGGTTCGGGCTACATCCGAGGAGCGATCATTGGGACGTAACGATCCGTGCTGGTGCGGCAGCGGCAAGAAGTACAAGCACTGCCACATGCGGCAGGATATAGAGGCACAACGAGGCCCGATCGCCGCCACCCGGCCGCCTCAAGTGCCTGGGCGGAAGCGGCGGCGCTAGTTAGTAGGTGTAGGAGGATGCGCATGGACGAACTTGACCTGACAGGTCGCCTTATGGCAGATATGGACCCTCAATTGCTTGATTTCCTGCAGACGAAAGTCAACTCCTTCGTCAAGTGGGACCTGGTCCGCTTCTTCCACGACAATCCCCACACTACGGACACAGCCGACAATATCGCCCGTTACGCTGGCCGCACTGTCGAGGCCATCAGCGCCGAACTGGCCGAACTGGCGCGGGATGGGGTGCTGGAGGAAAATCAACTGGGCGATATGACCGTCTACTCGTTGGCCCCAGACCGCCAGATTCGGGAGCTGCTGGAACAATTCGTGAGGGCCTCTGATGACCGGCAGTTTCGGGTCAAAGTGATCTACCACATCATCCGGGGGACACGGTGATGGTTAGGGGTGCGATGGTGAGGGCGTGGTGCGTCGCGTCGCATGCTCTTACTTTCCGCTTCTCCATGCTCACCGGGGCAAGAGTATGAGGAGGGAAGCGATGGAACGGGTGAAAGCGGGCGTTCCAGGTCTGGATGAGATGCTCTGGGGTGGCTTCTTGCCTCAAACGGCCAATCTGGTCGAGGGTGCGCCGGGCACGGGCAAGACGACTTTGGGGATGCAGTTCATTTACCACGGCATTGTGGCCTGCGGGGAGCCTGGTCTGATACTGACCTTTGAGCAGTTCCCACAGCAGTATTATAGTGATGCAGCCAGTTTCGGATGGGACTTCCGCCAGATGGAGCGGGAGGGGAAACTGCGTGTGATGATGACCAGCCCAGAGGTCAGCAAGGTTGACCTGCAACAGGTCGGCGGGCGGATCGAGAGGTTGGTACAGGAGATAGGTGCCAAGCGGATACTGATAGATAGCCTCTCGCATTTTGAGCGTCTCAGCGAGGATTCCGCGCGTCTGCGGTCTATCGCCTATGGATTCATCAACGCGCTGAAACGCGAAGGCCTGACGGCCGTGTTGACGCGAGAGAGCGGGGCACTGCTGGGGGAGGCAGAAGGAACTGACGATGCTTTTGCTTTTCTTGTTGACTCCTACATTCTCCTCCGGTACGTCGAGATCGAGAGCGCTGTCCGCAAGGCCATCCTGGTTCTCAAGATGCGGGGCAGCAATCACGACAAAGGCATCCGTCAGTTTGAGATTACTCCCCGTGGCATTGAAGTCCGGGCGCCGTTCGAGGGACGAGAGGGGATTATGAGCGGCAGCCCCCGGCGGATGGCTGATTCGTTCGTGCAGGCCTTTGTGAGGCGTTAGTTGGAGGTTGGTCGCCATGGAGGTGGTCAAATACGCATTGGCCATATACTCGTGGGCTGTCATTGGGATGTTGCTGGTTTTCCTGTGGCGTATCGCCTATTTCTATGAGAAGACTTCGGGCCAGCGCGTGCCTCATTATTTAGTCATCTTCCCGTCATTGTTGCTGGCGGCCGGTGTGGCCTGGTACCTCGTTTATAGCGTAGAGTTTACCGGGCAGCCGGTCGGCGATCTGCTGCTGTTTGCGGGCGGTATCCTGCTCTTAGCGTTTGGCGGCCGTTTACAGGAGTTGATGACTGGAGAGCGATGATGATTGTCATCACGACACCTCTGGGGCCTGTGGGTTTGCTGGTGATTGCTTACCTGAGTCTTCTGTTTGCCAATTTCAGCCGGCGATTAAGCGCAGTGACGAAGATGGCGGACTATTATCGCTGGTTTCAGGTGGCCAGTCTCTTGATTGCCCTGGCGGCGATGAGCCAGATCGTGCGGGGCACCGTGGCACTTGCGCCCGAGCTCGCATCGCCAGTCTTGCTAGAGCCCTGGTTTGCTCTGGTGAGTTTCCATATCCCTCTGGCTATAGGGGTGACCGCTGACTTGTGGCTCGTGTTGTACTACTGGAGATGGATATTGAAGGAAAGGGTCGAGTGAAAATCGAATTGTCCTCAGAGTAGAACACCACGGGCGATATGTGATGCAAGACAAGAGGGAGCGATCGAGGGCCATAGCCAGCCTGCGTGCTCAACTACATGCTCTACCAAAAGTGGACCTACACCGTCATTTGGAGGGCTCTCTGCGACTCCAGACCCTGGCTGAGATCGCCCAGGAGCATGGGATTGACCTGCCCAGTTACGACATCGAGTCTCTGCGGCCCTTCGTGACAGTGACAGACGAGAAACCGGATTTCCATCGCTTTCTTCAGAAGTTTACGTTCCTGCGGCGTTTCTATACCACCCAGGCAGCGATAGAGCGAGTGGCGTATGAGGCGGTGGCCGATGCAGCGGCCGACAACATCAGGTACTTGGAGTTGCGCTTCAATCCGGTGGCCCAGGCCCGGGCACAAGGATTTTCGCTCGACGAGGTGACGACCTGGGTGTGCGGTGCTGTCGCCAGAGCTCAGCGTGATTACGGGGTGCGCACCAATCTGATCCTGCAGATCGGTCGGGATGAGGACATGAAAACGGCGTCCCAGATCGTTGAGGTTGCATTGGCTCACCAGGGCAATGGCGTCGTTGGTCTGGATTTAGCCGGCGATGAAGTGAAGTATCCAGCCCGTCGCTTTGCTGAGGTTTTCCGGTGGGCGCGGCAGGAGGGGTTGTGGGCGACGGTGCACGCTGGGGAGGCTGGAGAGGCCGAGAATGTTCGCGAAGCAATCGAACTGCTGGGAGCAGGGCGCATCGGGCATGGGGTACGCGCGATCGAGAGTTCGGCGATTGTGCAATTGCTCCGCGAGCGTGAGGTGACGTTGGAGGTCTGTCCGACCAGCAACTTACAGACTGCCGTTGTACGCCATTTGGCCCTCCACCCGCTGCCCGATTTGCTGGCTCTCGGTCTGCGTGTGACAATCAACACCGACGATCCCAGTGTCAGCGATACGACGCTTACCGACGAGTACGTGGTCGTTATGCTGGCAATGGGAGTGACACTAGAGCAGATCAAACGCACGCTCGTGATGGCTGCCGAGGGTTCCTTCCAGCCACTGGAGGAGCGGAAGCGGCTAGCGGAGTGGTTCCGCAAGGAGCTGGAGTTGGATTAGAGTAGTGACGGAACTCATTCGTGACCGGGTCGCAGCATTAATTGTCGCGGGACTGCGGGCTGCACAGGAGGAGGGTGCGTTACCCTACTTCGAGGTGTCGGACATTGTAGTGGAGCACCCACGTCAGTCCGAGCACGGTGACTATGCTTCGCCTATCTGCCTGCAACTGGCGCGGGACTTCGCTGAGCTCAGTCGAGGCGAGGCGCGTATGCCGCCCCGTGAGATTGCCGCACGGGTGGTCGAGCACCTTCCACCAGCCCCGTTTGTGGGCCAGGTCGAAGTGGCGGGACCTGGATATATCAACGTCACACTGGATGCCTCCTGGCTAGCTGCCCAGGTTGAGGCCATCCTGGGTGCTGGGGAGACCTTCGGCAACTTGGAGATCGGTCGCGGGCAGAAGGTTCAGGTTGAGTTTGTGAGCGCCAATCCCACCGGCCCCACTCACATCGGCGGTGTCCGCAACGCGGTCATTGGCGATACCTTGGCCAATGTGCTGGCGGCAGCGGGCTTCGAAGTCGAGCGAGAGTACTACGTCAACGACGCTGGTTCCCAGGTGCGCACGTTTGGGGAGAGCATCTACGCCCGCTATGCCCAGGCCCTGGGCCAGGACGAGCCGTTCCCGGAGAACGGTTACCATGGCCACTACGTCGTGGAGATAGGGCAGCAAATGGCCCGGCGATATGGCGATCGGTATCTCAACATGCCTCGCCGGGAGGCCGTGTGCGTGCTGGGGGATGAGGGTATAGCACGCGTCGTCAGTGAGGCGCAGCGGGACCTGGCGGCCCTGGGGGTAGAGTTCGACATTTGGTTCCACGAGAAGAGCCTGTACGAAAGCGGGCTGTTCGACCGTGTCCTTCAGATGCTCCAGGACAAAGGCTACATTACGGAGCGCGATGATGCGGTCTGGTTTACCTCCCCCGACCTGGATGCGGACGCGGTCATCATCCGCTCCCCCCAGGTCATACCGGAACCGGATGAGCGGCCTACCTATTTCGCTTCTGACATCGCTTACGTGTGGAACAAACTGGTCAAACGCGGCTTCGACCGGGCGATCTACGTCTGGGGGGCCGACCACCACGGGGATGTGCCTCGAGTGAAGGCAGCGGCGTCGGCGTTGGGGCTTGACCCCGAGCGGGTGGTGATCATCCTCTATCAGATGGTCAATCTCAAGCGAGGTAGCGAGGACGTGCGCATGTCGAAGCGTGCGGGAGAATTCATCACCTTGCGCGAATTGCTCGACGAGGTTGGCCCGGACCCGATTCGCTTCATGCTCCTCACGTGCACTGTGGATGCGACGATAGACTTTGATCTGGATCTGGCGGTTGAGCAATCGGAAAAGAACCCGGTATACTACGTTCAATACGCGCACGCCCGTATCGCCAGCATGCTGCGCTACGCCGTTGACCTGGGGTGGGATTTGGAGGCTCCGGGCGACGTTTCGCTGCTGACCCACGAGAGCGAGCTGGCGCTGATCCGCAAGATGCTGGAGTTGCCGGAGGTCATCGCACTGGCGGCGACGCAGTTGGCCCCGCACCACCTCACTCTCTACGCCAAGGACCTGGCTGCCGTTTTCCACGCTTTCTACCGGGACTGTCGCGTCGTCGTGCCGGAGGAGCCAGAGCAAACCCGGGCACGGCTGATGCTGACGCGGGCGGCCCGACTGGCACTGGCGCGGGCGCTGGGATTGCTAGGGGTGAACGCACCGGAGCGGATGTGAACCGGATGCTGGTTGTCGGATGCTCTCGCAGGAGGTGGCGCGGCCGATGGGATTGAAGCCTGATCATTGGATTCGCAGAATGGCGCTGGAGCAACGGATGATTGAGCCGTTCGTGGATGGGCAGGTACGCGACGGCGTCATATCTTACGGGCTTTCGTCTTATGGCTACGACATCCGCGTGGCCGACGAGTTCAAGATTTTTCAACCGGAGATCACGGCGGCCAAGCTCTCCGACGTGCAGTGCGCCTACGTCGCAGGGATGCTGGATGCACAGGGGCAGATTGGCTATGCTACCTCGGAGCCGCAGGGACGGCCAGGTCTGGCACTCGTCATCGCCAGCGACGACCGCCAGATGTTGGAGGGACTGCAGGCGATACTGGGCACAGGAGCGCTGCGGGAGTCGCATAATGGGTGTAGCGGGTTGATCGTGAGCAAAGCGGCTGATGTGCAGTACATCCTCTCACAAGTGTGGCCGTACCTGACACACCGCCGTGACGTGGCTTCCCGCGCATTGGCCGAGTTGAAGTCAAGTAAGTCCATCGTCGTGGACCCTAAAGATTTTGACGCCGCTTCCTTCGTTGACTTCAAGGGAGAGGTGTGCATTATCCCGCCCAACTCGTTTGCGCTGAGCCGCACAGTAGAGTACTTCCGCATTCCGCGCAGTGTGTTAACAGTTTGCCTGGGCAAAAGTTCATACGCTCGTTGCGGCATCATCGTCAACGTGACGCCCTTCGAGCCGTCTTGGGAAGGGTACGTGACCCTTGAAATCAGCAACACCACCCCACTGCCAGCCAAGATTTATGCCAATGAGGGTATCGCCCAAGTTCTCTTCTTCGAGGCAGACGAGGAGTGCGAGGTCTCCTACGCCGATAAGAAAGGTAAGTACCAAGGCCAGCAATCCATTGTTCTGCCCCGGCTGTGACGTTGACGAGCCAGAGAATCCCGATTATAATTGGCCTATGGGCGGTTAGCTCAGTTGGTCAGAGCGCCTCCCTTACAAGGAGGAGGTCACAGGTTCGAGTCCCGTACCGCCCATTGCAGGTGCCGGGTGCTTCTGAAGCACCCGGCACTTGGACGAAGTTCGGGCGCTAGCCCTATGCACTCAGGGATTCACGGCTCCAGCCAGTGCTGGGCCGGCGCCTACGCCTGATGCCGTCCGAGCGCGTTGAATCATTCACGTTTGGTTAGCCTGGTTTGCCCTGGCGAAGCTCGTGGGTATAATATGTGTTAAGAGGGCGGCAGCGGGGGGCTGCGATCTCCTTTGAGCAGAGTCTGGGTCGTCAACTTGGGAGAGATCATGATAGATGTTCGTGGGTTGTTGGCAGAGAGGGCGGAGCATCGTGCCCTGCTGACGGAGGAGGCGGAGCGCATCGCGATCCAGTTGCGGGAACTGGGAGCACGTAAGGTTGTTCTCTTCGGCTCCGCCGCCCGCGGAGAGGCCAACGTCCACAGCGACCTGGACTTCGTCGTTGTGATGCCGGGCGAGCAAGGCTTTGCTTACTGGTCTCGCCGGTTGTACGGCGAAATTGATCGGCGGGTGGCAGTGGATTTCCTGCCTTACAACGAGCGGGAGTTTGCCGAGGCTCAGCGTCACAGCCGCCTGGTCCGCCACGCCCTGCGCACGGGGAAGGTTCTCTATGAGAAACCCAGTTGATGAAGCGCACCGCTGGCTGATCCATGCTCAGGACGAATATCAAGATGCTGAAGACCTGAGAGAGCGCGGTCGTTTCTACCTGGCTCTCTTTCACTTTCAACAGGCGGCCGAGAAGGCATTGAAAGCCTTTCTTTACGCCCATACCGACGACCGCCGCGTCTTTTTCACCCATTCCGTTCTAGAGTTGGTTCAGGCTGCCGCTGCTCTTGACTCCACCTTGGCTGATCTGGGGAAGGCTAGTCGCCTGGATCAGTACTATATCCTTACCCGCTACCCAAACGGTCTCCCAGGGGGAGTGCCGTCCCGTTTCTATACCGATCCTGAGGAGGCTGCCTAGGCATCGGGCCTGGCCCGTCAGGTCATCCAGGTCGTGGCTCGGCGGCTAGGTGAGCAAGGATAATCGTCATATCCACGAATAAGGAGGTAGCAGCGATGAGACTGGATCCTGAAGCACGTTATGCCGAGACCCACGAATGGGCCCGCCGAGACGGGGACGAGGTCATCTGTGGCATCACCGATCATGCCCAGGAATCCCTCTCCGATGTGGTGTACGTGGAACTGCCGGAGGTGGGGGATGCCTTTGAGCAAGGAGAGACCTTCGGCGTCGTCGAGTCGGTGAAGGCCGCCTCTGATCTCTATATGCCGATGGGTGGGGAGATCACCGCCGTCAACGAGGTCTTGGAGGATACGCCAGAATTGGTCAACCAGGACCCCTACGGCGAGGGCTGGATGATTCACTTCGCCCCATCCGATCCCTCTGAGTTTGATGACCTGATGGACGGCGATGCCTACGAGGCGTTCGTCGCAGAGGAAGAAGGGTAATTCGTGGAACGTGAGACGGTAAAACGTGGGACTGCTCTGTCACGTTTCACGCATCACGCTTCACATCTCAGGAGGTGATCTATGCCCTATATCCCTCACAAAGATGCTGACCGGAAAGCGATGCTCGCTGCTATCGGCGTACGGTCCATCGAGGAATTGTTCGAGGACGTGCCACAGCAGGCCCGCTTCCCGGAACTAGATCTGCCGTCCGCCCTCTCGGAAATGGAGGCCCGCTGGGAACTGGAGATGCTGGCCGAGGCCAACCTCACCACCGCCGACGGGCCCTGCTTCCTGGGGGCCGGGGCCTATCGTCACTTTGTCCCCGCTGTGGTGGACGCTTTCCTGCGCCGGGGGGAGTTCTACACCGCCTACACCCCCTATCAGCCGGAGATCAGCCAGGGCACGCTGCAGGCCATCTTCGAGTACCAGACGATGATCTGCAGCCTCACTGGCATGGAGGTTTCCAACGCCTCTCACTACGATGGCGCTACTGCTACCGCTGAGGCGGTCATCACTGCCATCAACGTCCACCGCCTGAAGCGGCACAAGGTGATCGTCTCCCCTTGGGTCCACCCTGAGTACCGGGCCGTGGTGCGCACCTACACCCAGGGAATGGGGTTGACGGTGGTGGAGAACAGCGGACCAGCAGGATTAGCAGATTTTCTTGATGGCGACACAGCCTGCGTCATTGTCCAGTATCCCGACTTTCTGGGCCGCATCGAGGATTTGAGCGACCTGGTTGAGGCGGCGCACGCGGTCGGCGCGCTCGTGGTCGTCGTGGCCGACCCCATTGCCCTGGGGCTGCTGAAGCCCCCCGGCGAGTTCGGGGCGGACATCGTGGTGGGGGAGGGGCAGGGGATGGGCGCCGGACTCAACTTCGGTGGGCCATACCTGGGCTTCTTCGCCACCCGGATGAAGTACGTGCGCAAGATGGCCGGCCGGCTGGTGGGCCAGACGGTGGACACCGAGGGAAACAGGGGTTTCGTTCTCACCCTCTCCACCCGCGAGCAGCACATTCGCCGGGAGCGGGCCAGCTCCAATATCTGCACCAACCAGGGGCTGGTGGCGCTGGCGGCGGCGATCTACATGGCCGCCCTGGGTCGCTGTGGGATGCGTCGGGTGGCGGAGTTGTGTTACCACAAAGCTCACTACGCGCAAGAGCGGATTACGGAAATCAACGGATTCTCTGCGCTTGACGACAAGCCGTTCTTCAAGGAGTTCGCTGTGCGCTGTCCACGCCCCGTGGCTGAGATCAACGACTATCTGCTGGACGAGTGGGGCATCATCGGCGGCTACGATTTAGGGAGAGACTATCCCCATCTGAAGGATCACGTGCTCCTGTGCGTGACGGAGATGAATCCGCGGGAGGAGATTGACGCGCTGGTTGAGGCGCTGGGGAAGGCGCCTTCAGGCTGAACAAGGAGGTGATGTTGCCGGGGAAGATGATACGCAGTCACAAGGAGAGGGAGGAGCCGGGCAAGCAGCCGTCAGTGTGCCAAGAATCAAAGAAACAGGAGGATATGCAATGTACAAGAGAGAGTATGTAACCAGTAAATGCGTGTTGGCTCTTGCCCTGGCCGCACTGGCACTGGTTGGGGCCCTGGTGCTGATAGCGGCGATGAGAGGAACGCAGTCTATGGCCTACGCGGAACCACTGCGTACCGTCTCCGACGCGCCGGTTATGAGTATCCCACAGTGTATATCTCCCACGGGGGTGAGTATCGCCTCTGATAGTCCTGTTCCTTGTGGAGTGCCGATGCACTTCACTGCCACCGTCACTCCCTCCAACGTGACCTCGCCCACCTACGCCTGGGACTTTGGCGGGGCGGGGAGCGGCAGTGGGACGGACACCGCCACTCCGATCTACATCTACGCGGCACAGGGCAACTACACTGTCGCCGTCACCGTCACCGGCGACTGTGGCGACCCCGTGGCCGCCACCCTTCCTGTCACTGTTGAGAAGGCGTACGTCTATCTTCCCTTGGCGGCTCGGAACTATGGCCCCGGGCGCTACGCTGTAGTTGTCGGCATAGCCGATTATCCCGGCTCAGCCAACGACCTGAACTACACAGACGATGACGCCGAGGACTTTCGCCAGATGCTCCTGGATCGAGGCGACTTTACGGCGGACAACATCAACTTGCTACTGGATAGCCAGGCCACTGAGTCCAATATTTACAATGCCATTACTGATTGGTTGGATGCCCGCGAAGATGCTAACGACTTGGTCATATTCTTCTTCAGCGGCCACGGGGGGCAAATGCTGGACTATGGCGGGGACGAGAGCGATGGCTATGACGAGTACCTCTTCCCCTACGGTTACAGCGCCACTATTACAGATGACGAATTGGATATATGGCTGGACACGCTGGAGTCAGACCAGGTAGTCGTGCTGGTGGATGCCTGCTACAGCGGGGGGCTCATCGGTGCAACGCCGTTAGAGGCATCGTTGGAGGGCGCTCGCTGCAAATGCCTGCCACCGCTGGGTGGTGTGGGGGGTAGCGTGATGGTGGGAGATGGCTTTGCCAAAGATGTAAACCAGAGCGGGCGCTTGGTGCTAACCGCCAGCCAGGAGGATCAAGTGAGCTGGGAGTTCGGCACCCCCATCGAGCACGGTGCTTTCGCTTACTATCTGCTGGAGGCGTTGGCAGCAGCCTCTGCCGACAACAACAGCAACAGTTGGATCTCTGGCGAGGAGGCCTATGACCACCTGGACGGGCGCGTGGACTCCCTGGTATTCAGTGTGGTCGGACAGCACCAGAACCCACAAGAGAGCGATGGCATTGACGGAGAGGTGGATTTGACGCGACCGTAAGTTTCGATAGACGGCGCAGTGCCCGCGAGTGGAATGTGTTGTCGCTGGAATTCAAACTGGAGGAACAACCGTGACAGAGCCTATCATCTATGAAATCTCCCGTCCCGGCCGCTGCGCCGCCGCGCTGCCGGACCCGGACGTGCCGCCTGCCGACCTGCCCGAGGGGTTGGTGCGGGACGATCTTCCCCTGCCAGAGATGAGCGAGCCAGACCTGGTGCGCCACTACACCCACCTTTCTCAAATGAACTACGGGGTGGACACCGGCTTCTACCCGCTCGGCTCCTGCACGATGAAGTACAACCCCAAGATCAACGAGGAGACGGCCCGCCTGCCGGGCTTTGCCCACCTCCACCCATACCAGGACGAGGAGACGGTCCAGGGGGCGCTCTTTCTGATGTATCAACTGCAGGAGTTCCTCAAGGAGATCGGTGGGTTCGCGGCGGTCAGTTTGCAGCCGGCGGCAGGCGCCCACGGGGAGTTGACCGGCGTGTTGATCATGCGGGCCTACCATCTGGACCGGGGGGACGAGCAGCGAGACGTGATCCTGGTCCCGGATTCGGCCCACGGCACCAACCCGGCGAGCACGACGATGAGCGGCCTGCACGTGGTGGAGGTCCCCTCCGACGCACGGGGTAACGTAGACCTGACGGTGCTGAAGAAAGCCTGTGAGGAACACGGCGATCGCCTGGCTGGCATGATGCTGACCAATCCCAATACCTTGGGGCTGTTTGACGAGCACATCGAGAAAATCGTCGAGTTAGTGCATGGCTGCGGCGGACTTCTCTTCGGCGATGGCGCGAATATGAACGCGCTGTTGGGCACATGCCGGCCAGGCGATCTGGGCTTCGACGTGATGATGTTCAACCTGCACAAGACCTTCAGCACGCCCCATGGCGGCGGCGGGCCAGGCGGAGGAGCAGTGGCTGTGGCGGAGCACCTGGTTGATTTCCTGCCCAATCCCATCGTGGCCGTGGACCCTGAGCGGTGTCCTGAGCTTGTCGAAGGACAGTCGGACGGCGAGGTGGCGTTCTACACGTTCGTGGATCCGCCCAAGTCCATCGGTCGGGTGAAGGCCTTCTACGGTCACTTCGGTGTGATGGTGCGGGCTTACACCTACATCCGAATGCTGGGGCCGGATGGCCTGCGCAGGGTGGCGGAGTACGCGGTGCTCAACGCCAATTACCTGATGAGCCGGATCAGGGATGCCTATAAGGTTCCCTACGACCGCACCTGCATGCACGAGTTCGTCTGCGAAGGTCGCTTCCCTGATGCCCCCCACGTGCACGCGCTGGACATCTCCAAGCGGCTGATGGACTACGGATTCCACCCGCCCACCAACTACTTCCCTCTCATCGTCCACGAGGCGCTGATGATCGAGCCGACGGAGACCGAGAGCCTTGAGACGCTGGATGCGTTCATCGCGGCCCTGTTGCGCATCGCCGAGGAGGCCCGCACGGATTCCGACCAGCTTCACAAAGCGCCCCACACCGCTCCTATGCACCGACTGGACGAAGTGCGGGCGGCCAAGCAGTTGATCCTGCGCTGGAAGCCGAAGTAGTGTCGTAGGTGCGACGCACTTCGGAAGTACGTTGCGCCTGAGTGTCTATGAATGACAGAACTTACGCAGTCTCAGGGCCAAAACGCCGCTTGAGTAGGCCGCAGGCCGTATCGAAAGCAAGTTTTGGCAGCGTCAGTGCAGTTCTTGGTCTCGATACGCTTCGCTACTCGACCTGAAGGGCCTACTCGACCGGCGAACTACGTAACTACTGCGAATGAAGATCTACTTCGCTGGCTCTATCCGTGGGGGGCGTGACGACGCGGCGTTATACCGTCGCATCATCGCGTTGCTGGCGGAATACGGGGATGTACTCACCGAGCACGTCGGTGACGCGGGGCTGACCCGCGCCGGTGAGGATGGGCCTTCTGATCGAGCTATCTACGAGCGGGACATGGCGTGGCTGGCGGAAGCCGATGCCGTAGTCGCTGAAGTCACCGTCCCCAGCCACGGCGTGGGGTATGAGATCGTCCGGGCCGAACTGCTGGGCAAGCCGGTGCTGTGCCTCCACCGCCGGTCTGCGGGGCGACGGCTTTCGGCTATGCTGGCCGGCAACCCCGCGCTGCGGTGTGAGACTTACGACAGCGTGGAGGAACTCAGGCCCATCCTAGAGCAGTTCCTTCTGAACGATACTGCCGTGGCGGTAGATAATCCCAACGACCACCCGTAATCTACCCCCTCACCTGTGTGCGCCATGCATATCACTGCGCATTTGACACGGTGCGTCTCTCATCCTATAATGGTCCCTACAAGACCTGAGAGATATGCTGGAGGTATTCGATGGCTATGCCCGTCGTGACCCTGACTGTATCGCAGCGGACGTATGAGTTGCTGGCACAGCGTGCCCGTGCAGCGCAGCGTGAGCCGGACGAGTTGGCCGACGAGTTACTCCGTGCCCACGTGCAACTCACCGACCACCCTTACGTCGTGCGGCGTGACGGATTCCGGGGCGAGCGTCCCATCCTGCGTGGCAGCAATATCCCCGTCTGGATTATTGCCGCTATGTGGAAAGCCGGGGATAGTTTGGAAGAGATAGGGCAGGCCTATCCACATCTCGAACCGGCGGCCATCTTCGATGCCTTAAGCTATTACCTCGATCATCAACAAGAGATCGAAGCAGAGATCGCGGAGAACCGCATTGAGCGCGTGCTCACTGATACAGGGGCGATGATGGACGAACACGGTGTGATTCGTTTCCCCGAGTCCTATGCCTGAAAACGAGTCCCTGTTCGCCTCCCTCTACACCGACGACGTAACCGATCGGTTGGCGATCCTGGTGCGACAGCGAGGCTTCAACGCCCTCAGTGCGCGTGAGGCCGGCCTGATTGAGCAGGCCGAAGAGACACATCTAATCTACGCAGCCACACACGGCATGGTCTTGCTCACCTTCAATCAGCGTGACTACGTGTTGATGGCACAACGGTGGGCCGCTGAGGGCCGGAGGCACGCCGGTATCCTACTTTCTGATCAGTTCACCCGACGCCAACTGGGCGAACTACTGCGCCGTGTGTTGAAGTTCCTCAACACGGTTCCGGCCGAAGAGATGATCAACGTCGTTCGCTACCTGTCCGAGTTCAGATGAACAGGCTGGTAGCGGAGGCAGACGTCAGGCCACGTGTCCCATAAAAGCAAAAACCCGGTACCTACTACGTGCCGGGCATTTCATCCCAACGAAGTGAAGGGGATAACCGGCGTTACCCTTTAGCCCACCAGCTTCGTCCCGCACCGGCTACAGAAGCGGGCACCCTTGGGCAGGACAAACCCACACTTGGGGCAGGCCACCGGCTGCACCTCTGCCAGGCTCCCACCACAGGCTGAGCACGTCCCTGCTCCGACAGGGTTGCCCACTCCGCAGTACGGACAGGTCACCACCAGTTGCTTCTCGGCCAGCCCCAGCTTCGCGCCCACGCTATCCACGTAGTGTTCGACGGTGTCCCACACCTGGTCGGGCAGCGTCAGTTTCCCTACGTCGCGGGCGATGTCGTCAATGCGCCCCAGGAGCGAGAGCGGATTGATCAGCGCTCCCAGCCCAGTGAGGGCCAGGCTGGCTGCTGCGTCCAGCCATTGCTGCTGCCCCAGCGTCACACGCACCCCCTCCTCGACCGGGGCGATACCGACGCTGAGCGCCGAGCGGGCCGCGCCCCAGCCCCACTCGCGGGCGGCGATCTGCACCATCACGTGTCCCCCTTCTCCCCTCACTATCTGTGCCTTCATGTCGCCGTGGTTGAAGCGCACCATCAGTGCGTCGGCCAGACCCTCCGGGTCAATGTCTCCTCGGTACGTCCGCTGTTCCATCTCTCACTCCTTCTCTGCAAGTTCGATCAGCCCCAGCCGCTCCACGAAGCGGAAGTACTCAACCAGCAGCGACGTGACCTCCAGCCCGGTCTCCAGCGCGATCAACTGGCCGATCTCCGCCACTGTACGCTGGCCGTCGGCCCAGTACTGGCCCAGCGCCGGCACCGTCCGCGATGCCTGCTCCCCGATTCGCTGGCTGAGCTCCCACCACTCGTCCCGCCCGGCCTCGTCCAGGCGACTCACGTGAGCTCCAACTTGCAATGGACCGCGGAATAGACGGCGCGGGATCAGTCGCGTGGCTTCTTCATCACACTCCTTCACATCATCCGGCCCCTGAGGCAGCAGGTCGGCGGCGTGGGCAAACTCGGCCTGAACAAAGGCTCCGTCGTTGGCCTGCCAGCCGCTCACATCTATCGAGGCCAGCCGCGTCAGGCTTGCCATTGCTTCGTGATGTCGGCCCGCCTGGTACTCGATCCGGCGGCGCAGAGTCTCTCGGCCTGGTCCGTTCTCCTCCCCAGCGTTGGTCACTGTCTCCTGTACCGTCCCAATGACTTGCTGTCGGAAGCGGGCCGACATCTCCGAGGCCAGCCAGCGGGCCTCACTCTCCCCGGCCTGGGCCAGCCAATAAGTGTAGGCAGCCGCCAGGATGGAGACCTTACCCAGCATCGCCGGATCCACCTTGTCGAGCGTGTCGGCCGTCGTGTGATAGAACTTGTCCGGCCACTGGATGATCATCGGCATCGGTACGCCCACGCTGGGGTCGGAGAAGATGTAATGGTCGGAGCCGCCGCTGAAAGGGGTGATGGCGTGGCGGAAGAGCGGATAGTCGCCCAGTTTGGTGTGCGTCTTGACCTCGGGGAAGAGTCTCTCGCGCAGGTGTATCAGCAAGTCGGGGGCGAAGCTGGGGAGCGCGTCGGGCGGGCGCTCCAACAGGAAGGAGCTGCCGCATTGTACCTGATCCTGGCCCACCATGTCCAGGTTAAGCCCGGCGACCATACGAGGAATGTGCTCTTCGTTGGCCGTCAGAAAGGCGTAGGTGCCGGTTATCTCAGGCACCCACAGGAAGCGCAGCGTGCGGCGAGGTCGGTCCAGTTTGCCAGCAGCGATGAGGCTTTGCAGTGCCCGTGCCACCTCCAGCACTGCCGCTACCCCTGACCCGTTGTCGTTGCACGAGGGCCGCGGGTGGCATAGGTGGCTCACCAGCACGACCTCCTCGTCACTCTCGCCGGGGATGGTCCCGCTGACCACTTCGAGCGCGCCATCGTAGAGGTGAGCATCTACACGGGCTCGCACGCGCACTGGCCCCGCATCATCCTCCTGCCGCTTGCGGATCAGTCGGCGCAGCCGCTCTCCCTCCCTCGGGCTCAGTGCGAAGCCGAAGCACTTGAGTTCCTCGTTGTACCACCAGAAGGAGGTGTACTGGGTGGCATCGGGGAGTGCCCAGGCCGGGCGCACTGGCTCGCCCTCTGCCATGCCATCGAATATGATGCCGACTGCACCGCGCCGCAGCACCGCCAGATCGTGCACACGGCCCACATTGCCCCGCGCCAGCACGATCTTGCCTGCCACGTCCAGCCCCTCATACTCTTCTGGCCTCTCCCCCTTCTTGACCGCGACCACCTCCGCCTCGCCGTCGAAGGCCACGCTGCGCTGAATGAGCGAGATCGGCACCTCGCGGTAGTCGGCCAGCTTGTGCACCTGATCCTCAGGCTCGATCAGGTGCAGCGTACCGGAGCGGGCCTCCCACTCCTGGAAGCTGCGCGAGCCCCAGAAGGCCGTTTCGGTATTTGCCGGATAGGTCAGTATTTCGGCCTGCATGCCCGCCTCGACCAGCCGCTCGTACACGTACTCGGCCGCCCGGCGGAAGCCTGGGCTGGCCTGAATGCGATGGTAGCGGCTGATGTCGGCGACGGCCTGGTAAGCCGCTTTGCCGGAACACTCCTCTTGCAACGTACGCCACAATGATTTGAACATGTATCCCCCTTCGCTATCAGGTGCTAACGCCCCAGCGCCTTCTTCAGCGCCAATCCCAGCCGACGAATGCCTTCGACGATGAGGTCTGGGGGGCTGTAGGAGAAATTGAGCCGCATGGCATTGTGCCCCCCGTCCCGGTTGGGGTAGAAGTTGACGCCAGGCACGTAAGCGACCTTCTTTGCTACTGCCTCCTTGAATAATTCTGTCGTGTCTATAGATTCCGGCACTCGGGCCCAGAGGAACAAACCTCCCTGGGGATGGGTCCAACTGCAACCTTCGGGCCAGAGCTCGGCCAGCGCGTCGAGCATCGTATCCCGTCGCTCTTTGTAGACCTGGCGCAGCCGCCTGACGTGCGGCTTGAGCAGTCCTCGCTGGCAGATGTCGTTTGCGATGTACTGAACAAAGGTACCCGTGTGCAGGTCGCAGCCCTGCTTGGCCAGCACGAAGCGCTGTATCAGCGCCTCCGAACAGACGATCCAGCCCAACCGCAGCCCCGGCGTCAGGGTCTTGGAGAAAGTGCTCAGGTAGATAGTGCGCTCGGGGATCAGGGTAATGATTGGAAGAATGTCCTCGCCCTCGTACCGTAACTGGCCATAAGGGTCGTCTTCGATGACGGGAAGGTCGAGTTTCTTGGCTATCTCAGCCAATCGCTGGCGTCGCTCCAACGGCAGGGTCGTGCCAGCGGGGTTGTGAAAGTTGGGGAGGACGTAGATGAACTTTGGTGGCCTTCCAGAATCAGCCAGGACTTGCTCATAAGCTTGCTCGATCTCGTCTACCACCATGCCATCGTCGTCGAGGTTCACTGTGTGATAGCGGGCGCTATACGCGTTCCACGCCTGGATCGCCCCCAGGTAGGTGGGCCTGCTGGTGAGTACATAGTCGCCATGGTCTATGAAAAGCCTGCCGATCAGGTCCAGGGCTTGCTGGGAGCCGTTGGTCAACAGAAGGTTTTCTGGCTCCGCCGGGACCCCATACTTGTGCATCGCAGTGGCCAGGTATTCCTTGAGCGGCCCATATCCCTCGGTGGCACTGTATTGGAGCGCCTTAGCGCCGTCATCGCGGATGATGTAACGGCAGGCTTCCTCGATCTCGCGCAGAGGGAAGAATTCCGGGGCTGGCAGACCGCCCGCGAAGGAGATGATGTCCGGCTGTTGGGTCAGCTTGAGCAATTCGCGGATGGCCGAGCTCTTCACCCCTTCCGTGCGTGGGGCCAAGTGTGGGGTCCAATCCAACTGCGGTATGTCCCGGTTCAGATCGAGATTCGGTTCCATAGTTTACCTCCTAGAGTGGAATTTGTGGCTGGGCGAGGCCCTGTGATTTCCTCGACCTTTTCAAAAATACAGCCCGGCCATGTAGTAGTTCACAGGCGGCCTGAGCGAAGCCGAAAGTTAACAACGCCTGGCCAAGCCGCAGTTTCTCTACGTGGGCCAGCACAACAGCGTCGGGTTCGTCCACCGACCCGTTGCCGATGGACGGGGTGAAGGAGACGCGGGGAGCGTGGGTGTGCTTGGCCAGCAAATAGCCCGCCGTAATCAACGGTGTGGCGATTCCTTGCGCGAGAACGTCGCCATCGGCCACCTGGCGGGCGATACAAACGGACATTAGTTCGTCAACGGTGTAATGAGTTGCTATGCGGGCCATGTGCTGTCCCAAGCTTTGTGGCCCTATAATTGTAGCATCAGAAGGGTAGGAGGTCAAATGGAGGGCGGGAGAGCGTCACACATTGGGGACAAGATGTTCTGATTTTGTCGAGTAGCTAACCTTAAAATCCTCGAATAGCGTTGACCTCTTTGCCAACTGGGTATAAGACGCACGACTCTCCTACGCCAAAACGCGCTCGCATTGCCTCACGAATAAATGTACGATTTTTAGTGAGGCAGTTCGCCGATTTGACAGCCTGTCCTCAATGTGCTATACTCTGGCCATAATCGCATATTGCTACGGCAGAGGTGCCCCAAAGCCCGGACGTGAGGGGCACAAAGGGGGAAGCCGGTCGAAGTCCGGCGCTGTCCCGCAACTGTAGGTTAGTCAGATAGTCAGGTGGTCAATTAGCCGAGTGATGCGGCTACAGGACTATCAGACCACGAGACTATAAGATTAATAAGCCAGGGTACCCACCTCTGTCGGCGTACACAACAACCTTCGCGGAAAGGGGGTGGCGCATGAAGGGTACTCAAGCACAAATGGCCCTTCCCCAACCAACGTGAGGGGAAGGGCTTTTCACTTCCAATCAATCAACTAACCAACTAAATAACTGCCAACACGAAAGGAAAATCAAATGACTAACTATCGAGTTTTGCTCGCAAGCCTTTTGCTCGTTTCGACGACCGGGTTGGCAGCCTGCGGCGGGGCCAGCCCGATACAGACGGCGACATCCGAGCCGCCGGCCGCGACACTGACCGACGACATCGGCAACGTGATTGAGATCACAGGACCGGTGGAGCGCATCGTCTCCCTGGCTCCCTCCAACACCGAGATCGCCTTCGCGTTGGGCCTGGGCGACCGGGTGGTGGGCGTCACTGACTTCTGCGACTATCCACCGGAGGCACTGGAGATCAAGAAAATCGGCGGCGTGGAGCCGAACCTGGAGCAGATCGTAGCCCTGGACCCGGACCTGGTGCTGGCCATTGGCGGCGAGCCCGTCCCGCCTATCATCGGCCAACTGCAAGAATTGGGGCTGACGGTGCTGGTGCTCGAGCCCGACGATCTGGACGCGCTGTACCACGATATCGAACTGGCAGGACAAGCGGCTGGCGCGCAGCGAGAGGCCGCAGAGTTGATCGCCGAGATGCAGGAGCGTGTCGCGGCTGTCACAGCCCTCACTGCCGACGTAACCGAGCGCCCGCTGGTGTTCTACGAACTGGACGCCAGTGATCCCACCAAGCCCTGGACCGCCGGTTCCGGCTCCTGGCACGACGAGTTCATCCAGATGGCGGGCGGCACCAACCTGGCCGGCACCCAGGAGAGCGCCTGGGTGCAGCTTAACGCCGAGGAGATCGTGGCGCAGGACCCCGAGGTCATCATCCTGGGCGATGCCGCCTTTGGGACAACCCCCGAATCGGTGGCACAGCGTCCTGGCTGGGATGTCATCTCAGCGGTGCAGAACGGGCGAGTGTATCCCATAGATGATAACCTCATCAGCCGCCCCGGCCCACGCGTGGTGGAAGGCATCGAGGAGCTGGCCCGGCTAATCCACCCCGAACTGTTTGAATAAGTCTGAGCACTAAGGACAGGCAGGCCAATGAAGACGCTTCGTCACCGCTGGAGCAGGCTTAGTACCATCGTCCTCCTTGCTGTGGGATTGATCCTGACCGTGGTGGTGGCCGCTTCACTGGGCACGGTTCCGGTGGGCTTCGGCCAGGTGACCCGCATGGTGTTGGCACAACTGCCGGGGGGCTTCCTCAGGGTCGCCCCCACCTGGACGGAGCAGATGGAGGCCATCATCCTCCGCATACGCCTGCCCCGGGTGGTCACCGCGATGGTGGTGGGCTATGGGCTGGCGATGGCGGGGACTGTCTTCCAGGGGTTACTGCGTAACCCAATGGCTGACCCCTACATCATCGGCACCTCTGGCGGGGCGGGGCTGGGGGCGACACTGGCGCTGCTGTTGCCGGTCCAGGTGGTGTGGTTCGGCTTCACGCTGGTGCCGCTGGCCGCCTTCGTCGGTTCGCTGGCGGCTGTACTTATGGTCTATGCCATCGCGCGCGTAGGGCCGCGCACCCCTATCACTACCCTGCTGCTGGCCGGCTTCGCCCTCAGCTCGCTGATGGCTGCCGCGATGTCCTTCCTGATGCTGCTCAGCGGGGAAACGATGCAGCGGGTCGTGCTGTGGACGATGGGCGGGGTCTCGGCCAGCGGCTGGAGACAACTGCAGGTCGTGATCCCGCTCATCCTCCTGGGCAGCCTGGCGGCGTACCTGCTGGCCGACGACCTCAACGCCTTTCTGCTGGGCGAGGACCAGGCCGCCCACCTCGGGGTGAACGTGGAACGGCGCAAGTTGGCGCTGCTGATGATCGGCTCACTGCTCACCGGGGCGGCGGTCTCCGTCAGCGGGTTGGTGGGTTTCGTCGGCCTGGTTGTGCCCCACGTGGCCCGCCTGATCTTCGGGCCCGACCACCATTTGCTGCTTCCCACGGCGGGCCTGCTGGGGAGCGTTTTCCTGGTGATGGCCGACCTGGCGGCGCGGCTGGTGTTGGCCCCGGCTGAGGTACCAGTAGGCATCGTCACGGCGGTGATTGGTGCGCCGTTCTTTATCTATCTCCTGCGACGAAGCAAACGGGCGTATGACTTTTGAAAGGAAACAAGGATAAAGTAGGCAAGGAGCAAGGTCGGCGATGAATGACGTGGCTTTGCAGGCCCGAAACGTAGACTTTTCCTACTACGACGGGCTCGTCCTGCGCGACGTGAGCCTCACCTTGAAGCGCGGCGAACTGGTCGGCCTGCTGGGACCCAATGGCTCAGGGAAGACCACGCTGCTCAAAGTCCTCAGCGGTCTCCTGCCTCCCGAGAGAGGCTGGGCCTTCCTCGACGGCCAGGATATCCGGCATTTGAAACGCCGCCAGATCGCCCGCTGCGTTGCGGTGGTGCCCCAGGAACTGGATAGCCCATTCGGTTTCACCGCCTACGAGATGGTGATGCTGGGGCGCACGCCGCACGTGCGACCGCTGGTGGGCGCGAGTCAGCAGGACCGGCAGGTCGTGGCCGAGAAGATGCACTTGACGGGTACCTGGGAGCTTGCGGAGCGGCCTTTCGGCGAGCTTTCCGGCGGCGAACAACAACGGATCATCGTGGCGATGGCCCTGGCCCAGGAGCCGGAGGTGTTGCTGTTGGACGAGCCAGTCGTTCACCTGGACATCAGCCACCAGATCGAGATTCTGGAGTTGATCAAGAGGCTGAATCGGGAGCGTAACCTGACTGTACTGGCCACGATGCACGACTTGAACCTGGCTGCCCTTTACTTCGACCGCCTGATTCTGTTAGACCGTGGTCGGGTGGTGGCCGAGGGTGCACCAGCCCAGGTGTTGCACGAGGAGCGCATCCGGCAGGTCTTTGGGGCGGCGGTGCAGGTGCAGGAACATCCCACCCGCCACACGCCTCACGTCGTGCTGCTCCCTCTCTCCACCTGAGCGCGACCCCGCTACCCTGTCACGTAATGATCCCGAGTGCATACGCCCTTGTCAAGCATATAACAGGATGGTATAATCCGCGCCGTAGTAGGCGCGGAGAGGTAGCGTAGTCCGGCCTAACGCGCGCGCCTGGAGAGCGCGTGAGCAGAAATGCTCCGCGGGTTCGAATCCTGCCCTCTCCGCCACCATGGGGCGGCCCCATGCAGGGGTCGCTCTAATCTTTCAGGAGGACGCCGATGCAGGTCGCCATTCGGCGTGCCACATCCCAATCCGTTGCCGTCCTGCAACCCGCTGTTCTACCGGATGTGCAGGGGCGCAATGCCACCCGCCTCGAACCCGCAGGCCTGGTAGAAGTCGCGGGCGGCTGGGTCGCCCCGCGAGGTGTCCACCAGCAAGTGCGTCGCTCCCCGCCGGTCAGCTCGCTGAATGGCTGCCTCTACCAACGCCGCACCGATCCCCTGCCGCCGATACGCCGGGTCCACAGCCAGGTCGTCAATCAAGGCCCGCAGCCCGGAGAGAGCGGGCACAAACGAAAGAGCGAGAAAGCCCACCACATGCCCATCTATCTCTGCGACCAGCACGTCCATCGCCAGGCTCTCGCGGAAGCGCTGGGCTGCGGCCTGCATCTCAACGGGGCTCATGTCCGCATTGGAAGGGATCAGCGGCAGTAGTTCCAGCACCCGGGCTTCGTCCTCGGCGCGAGCCTCCCGGATGACGATGCCGGGCACGTCGGCGCGGAACTCAGGCGAGCGGCTGCGCACCCAGCGTGCCAGTACCTCGCGGTGAGTGCGGAAGGCCAGTCTCTCCGGCAGTCCATCTGGGGGGAAGACGCCTACGTCCTGAGCATCGTCGCCGGCCCGCAGTTCCCCACTCACCGGCCGGGCACGGTAGAAGATAATGATGCCGGACTGCACTGGTCCCTCTGGGAAGGAGTAGACACCGAAGAGCTCCAGGAGTTCGACGTCGAGCCCGGTCTCCTCCTTGCACTCCCGCACCGCCGCCTGCTCGACACTCTCGTCCTCTTCAATGAAGCCGGCCGGGAGCGCCCACCAGTCCACGAACGGCGGCTGCCCCCGCTGAACCAGTACGATGCCCCCTTCCATCTCTACCAACACGCCTACGCCGGGCACAGGGTTGCGATACAGGATGAAGCCGCAGGCGGGGCAGACTTCGCGCACGCGCCCGCCGACTTCAGCCGCCTCCATCACCGTCCCGCAGCGGGGACAGAACATCGCTCTCCTGTTATTCTCCACTCTCTGTCTCAGTATCTTGACTTGACTTGGCGATCGTCCGTGCTGCCATTTGCCGCCCGATCCCTGAACCCCCCAGCCCGATCAGGATCAGGGCAGGCACACACAACCATTCCTGCACCAATCCCAGGCCAACACCACCTGCTATGACCAGCAGAGCCAATCCCAGGATAACCCATCGCTCCTGCAGGCGCGAGCGACGTGCGACCACGGTCACGACCAAACTGAACACCCCGCCCAGGGTCAGGAACACAGCCGCCCAGGGTACATTTCGGCGCACCAGCCAGGAGACGATGGGCGAGATTCGCCGCCGTTCCCGTACCTGCCGGCTAGCAAAGCCCTGACCGTCCCAGGCGAACGTCTCGACGCGGTAAGGCCACCACAGCGGGCTCCCGGTTGGTGGGATGTCCTGCATGGTCTGAATGGCCGGTTGGCCTCCCCACTTGCCCACCACTGAGTGCGGGCGCATCGAGCCCGACAGGCTGCTGCTAAACGTTTCCAACTGCATCAGACGAGGCTCTGGCGTGTACGTGAACACGGTCACGTGGTCGGTGTAGTGCAGCGGTGTCACGAAATCTCCCAACTGGGATTCCGCCTCCTCGGTGAAGACGAGTAGTTCGGGTAAGCCGTCGCCCGTCAGGTCGCGTAACTCCGCACGGGCATTGACGCCGTCCAGGCTCCGGTGATCAGTCAGGCTCCAGCTCCCCCCGTACTCAACGAACAGTATGACGTGGGAGTCAAGCCGGGAGGATTGCTCCAGCGGGAGGTTCAGGGTCGCGACCGCCAACACTTCCTCAACGCCGTCGCCGTTTACGTCCAGCTCGTAGTAACCGGCCAATTCGTACCTGTTTGCGAAAAGGGGACGTGCGAGCAAAAGGGGCATCTGGTCTAGAGCTGAAGCCGGCGGGACTTCTGGCGTCGTCTCACTGCTACATCCAAAGAACAGCAGGGTCAGGCACAGCAGGATCACGACGGCGATGCTTTGTCGGTTCATCTAAACAGCCCTCAGGTCACCCCGGCAGCAACTCGGCCCGCAGCTCCGGCGCGTAGGCATCAATAATCTGAGGGGTGATGCTGTTGGTGCGGACGATTTCAGCGTAGAGGATAGCGCTGCGACGTGGTGTACGGGCCTGGGTTTCGGGATCGAGCGCGATGAGGCCGAAGCGCAGCGTCCACCCCTCGGCCCACTCAAAGTTGTCCACCAACGTCCAGTGGTAGTAGCCCATCACCGGGTAGCAGAGCTGGATCGCGTGCCACATTTGGTGCAGGTGGGTCAGGAGGTAACGTAGCCGCTGATCGTCGTCATCGTCGGGGATGCCGTTCTCTGTGACGTATATGGGCAGACCCAGGCGCGCTAACCGCTGGAGGCAGCGGAACATCCCACGGGGGTAGAACTCACCATAGCCACCGTCGAGCAACTCGGCGTCGTCGGCGTGCAGTCGGCGGCTGAATAGCGCCTGACGCTGCGTACGGTCGAAGGCGACCAGATCGCGGGTGTAGTAGTTGAGGCCGATCCAGTCGAGGGTGCGACGCAGTTTCCAGACCGGGCCAAGGCCCAGAGGCAGCATCCAGCGGCCCCGGGTCAGCGCGGTAAGAATGGCCTGGTTGTAGGCCCTGTCCGTCACGCGGGCGACGTGCCGGTCCAGCAGCGAGCGGGGGTTGGCCGGATCGAGGATGCGCATATTGTGGGCCAGGCCGACGCGGGCGTGGGGTTGAAGGGTGTGAATCTCCCGGTAGGCGGCGGCGTGGCCCGCCAGCAGGTGACGGACGACGCGCATCGCCGCTTTGAAGTCGGATCTGCCCGGAGGGAAGACGGCCTCCAGGTAGCCCATGTAGCCGTAGACGTTGGGCTCGTTGATGGTGCACCACAGATCGCAGTGCTGGCCCAGCGTCTCGACGACCCGGCGCACGAAGCGGGCGAAGAGCAGGATGGCCCCCGGATTCTCCCAGCCGCCCTGCTCGACCAGCCAGCGGGGGTCGGTGAAGTGGTGGAGCGTGACCATGGGCTCAATGTGGTGCTCGCGCAAGCCTTGTAGCATCTGGTTATATCGCTCCAGGGCAGAATCGTCGAACTCGCCGGGGCGGGGCTCGACACGTGACCACTCGACCGAGAGGCGGAGTGCGCCCAGGCCCATATCGGCGGCACGCTCGAAGTCGGCCTCGGCGTTCTCCCACCAATTGCAGGCCCGCCCGGACCGGTGCCCCGCTTTGATGTGACCCTCCTGTTGCTCCCAGGCCCACCAGTTGTTGTTGGTGTTGTTGCCCTCGACCTGGTGGGCAGCGGTGGCGACACCCCATTTGAAGTCGGCGGGGAAGTGGAACGTGGCTTGGGGCACGCATACTTTTGCAGGAGCGACCTCGATGAGGCGCTCCGTTCGAAGCGGCTCCAGAGGCTCGGGTTGGGCCGGTGGCTCAGCCAAAACGGCTTGCTCAAGAACATCGGTGGCGTCCCTCGACTGTGCTCGGGACAGGCTCAGGGCAGGCGCGGCTTTGATTCCACCAGGTGTGACCTCCTCCCGGTCTATCTCTTCCATGTCTATGTCTTCGAATGGATCATGGCCCAGGACCTTGATAGATGGTTCCCCCCCCTCCTGGTCTATCCACTCCATATCCATGTCTTCGAATGGATCGTGACCCAGCAACTTGTCGGACTTTTGCTTTCTTTTAGCCATCACGAAGAACCCTCTCTACCAGACGGTTGTAGTCGGCTGTGGCTCTGCTGCGGGGTGAATATTCGTAGATCGTCATGTGGTGACTGGGCGCTTCGGTGAGCTTTATGTTCTTCCCGATTGGCTCAGCCACTCTATTGCCAAAATGACGCTGTAAAATCCCCAGAACCTCGCGGTCCTGTCGCACGCGGGCGGAGTAAAGCGTGGGGACGATCAGGTAGAGGCGGACGCGATGGTCAGGTATCCGGCCGATACTCTTCAGTGTCTCGACCACCTGCCGGGTTCCTATCATGGCCATGTAGCTCATCAAGACCGGCACGATGAGTTCGCGGGCGTATCGCAGCCCGCTCTCGCTCAAAAGACTGGCCGAAGGCGAGAAATCGAGAATGACGTAATCATACTCGTCATCCAGGCCACGCATTCTGCTGTCCAGCATCCGCCGGGCTATCCGGTCATCGTTCATGCGCCACATCTTGCCTTCAGTCTGAAGTAGACTGCCGTCGCTGGCGATGAGATCGAGATTGTCCCGCGCCCTGACGATGCAGGCTCGCGGTTCTGCTTGTCCCAGCAACATGTGGGCCAGGGAATAAGTATAAGACACCCCCAGGCACATCGCCAGGCTGCCCTGAGCGTCCAGGTCAACACAAAGAACGCGCGCCCCACGCAAAGCCAGGCCAGCACCCAGGTTCACCACTGTTGTTGTTTTGCCTGTGCCACCCTTGTAGTTCAGCACACCGATGCGTCTGCCCATTCTCAATTCCTCCCTGCTCCGAAAATAACCGTGGGACAAAAGGCATCTTGTCCTACGTTCGGCTGCCTCGAAAATAGCCGACCGGTAGGGGCAACCCTTGCGGTTGCCCAAGGTAGGGGCAACCATTGCGGTTGCCCAAGGTAGGGGCAACCATTGCGGTTGCCCAGGGTAGGGGCAACCCTTGCGGTTGCCCAGGGTAGGGACAAGTGGATGTAGTTCAGACCTGCGCCCCAAACGCGGAGATAGCCCAGCGCAGGAAGTCCCCTCTACTACCACAGAGGGACGTTTTGCCATAGCAGATCATTCATCTCTCACGTCTACATCGGCGGCGACGGGAAGCAGGACGGTGAAGGTACTTCCCTCACCGACCTGACTCTCCACCTTCACACGTCCGTCATAAGCCTCGACGATCTCCTTGACCAGCGCCAGCCCCAGGCCCACGCCACCGTACTGTCGCTGGGCGCTTCCATCCACCTGATAGAAGCGCTCAAAGATGCGTTCCAACTGGCCGGCCTCGATGCCGATGCCTGTGTCACTCACCTCCAGGGCGACCTGGTCTCCCTCCTGCCGTAACCACACGGTGACCGTTCCTCCCGCAGGGGTGAATTTCATCGCATTGCCCAGTAAGTTGTCCAGCACTCGCCGCAGATAGGTCGGCGAGCCGCTCACAGGAGGCAGGTGGGGCGCGATCTCTGCGTGCAGGGTCAATTCGGCCTGCCTGGCGGCTACCTGGAAGTCCTCCACAGCAGCCTGCGTCAGTTCATCCAACGACACTGGCTCCGGCGTGGGATGCCTGGCCTCGGCCTCCAGGATGAAGGTGATGTTCTGGACCAGGTCGCCCAGCATGCGAGCACGGCGGGCGATGACAGCCACCGGTTTTTGCTGCTCAGGTTGTAACTCCCCCAATTCGGCACTGTCGAGCATCTCAGCGTAGCCCCGAATGAGGGCCAGCGGTGAGCGCAGTTCATGGGACACGTTTTGGATGAACTCGTCCTTGAGCTGATCCAGTTCCTCCTGCCGGGCCAGCGCGGTTGCCAACTCGTCGGCGCGCAGCCGTGCCTCTTCGTGCAGGCGGGCATTGCGCAGCCCGATGGCCACAGCGTCGGCCACTGCCTCCAATAGCGATTGGTCCTCCTCATCGAAGTCTGCCAGTTGGTCGCTCTCCACGCCCATCGCTCCAACGGTGTCTCCTTCGTCGAGGATGGGTACGTACAGTGCTGATCTGATCGGAGCCTCGCCGGGATTGAAGAAATAAGGGTCGGTATGGACGTCGGGCGCGAGATAGGGCTTGCCAGTGCAGGCCACGTGTCCGAGAATGCCTTGCTCGACCGGCTGGTGGTAGATTCCAGGGGTTGTCAGGTCTGGAGAACCGATAGAGATACCACTGTAACCGCGCAGGGTAAACATCTGTCCCTCATTGTCCAGCGTGAAAAGGCCGATCATAGGATACTTGAAGTGGCGATGAATGCTCTCGGCCACGGCCTGTAGTAGCGCGCTGGCGTCGAGGGTCGTAGCGGCGATGCGTGCCGCGTCCGCCAGCAGGACCAGCCTCCGCGTTTGTTGCTGTTCGGCCTGGAACAACCGCGCGTTCTCGATGGCGACGGCTGCCTGGTTGGCAAAGGCGGTCAGCAAAGGCAGTTGACCGTGAAAAGCAGTGGCGTGCAGGCTATGCAGATAGAGCACGCCCAGTAAACGGTCTTTGACCAACAATGGCAAGCCAGCGACCGATTTGATGCCGGCCTCCACAATGAGCGGGTTGACAGTGCGCGGCGCTCCTTCGCCCGGATCGGGGGTTACGGTGCCGTCCTCCCCAACTTCATCAATGACCACCGCCTGATGTGAGCGGACGATCCAACTGGTGAGGCCTTCGTCCCGGACACGGTACTCTATGGCCGGTACGCCCGGCAGGTTTTCGGCACTCTGGCCCATGTGGCCTGCCTCGTCCACCAGCACCACGCTGGTGTAGTCCACGGTCACCACCTCGCTGGTCAGCGACACAATCTCGGCCAGCACCTGATCGAGTTCGAGAGAAGCGGCCACAGCCTGAGAAGCCCGGCTCAGAGCGGCCAACTGTTCTACCATGAGTTCCAGCGCCTCCTCTGCCTGTTTGCGCTGGTGATGTCGGTAAAGACAGCCAGGCTACCGGCGAAGCGACCTTCCTTAAACCGTGGGCTGCCGCTGACCAGGACAAGAGCCCGCGTGCCATCTTTGCGGGTGAGTTGGAGTTCGTAGCGGTCAGATTCACCGCGGGCGCGCCGCTCGTCGGCTGCCCGGACGATGGAGTGCTGATCGGGCGGGGTGATAGCTGTCCAATGCTGGCCCAACAGTTCTGCGGGCGAGTAGCCCAGCAAAGCCGCCGCAGCCGGGTTGACGAAGGTAAGGTGGCCCTCAACATCTTCCACGACGATGCCCTCAGTCATACTCTGGATGATGCCCTCGTTGAACTCTTTCAGCCCTTGGAGTGCCTCTTCCGCCTGCTTACTCTCGGTGATTTCCAGTGCGATCTCGGCCACACTCGCAATAGCGCCCTCTGCACCTTGAACTGGATAGCCTCGTATGGACCAGACTCTCCCATCTGGGGTAGTGGCGACATGACAGCGAATCGTGGTAGAGTTTGATTCGATTTCAACTGACAGCACA
>JBHIET010000006.1:0-69318 GCA_046760785.1 Anaerolineae bacterium
TGATCTGTACAATCACTGTTACGATTTCCAGGGGTGCGAAAAACAGGCTAAGAATAACCCTGCCTCTCCCAGCGCGGCACGGCATGAGCAGAAAGCCCCCTGCCCGGCGGGCAGGGGGTGTCGTCTTGTGGGCATCTTCTCAATAATTTGGGTAGGGGCAGGCCTTGCGCCCTTCAGGCTGGGCCTCAGGATGAAGCCTGCCCGCCAGGGAGACCACAGCTCAAAGCGGCTCCTCGATCCCCAACCGCGCCCGCCGCCGCTCCCGCTCCCAGGCCGGCAGTTTCGCCTCCTCCTTCTCTACCAGCACTGCCCGCAGTTCGAAGACCTGGTCCCGCAGCAGGGCCGCCTTCTCGAACTCCAGGTCCTGGGCAGCCGCTTTCATCTGCCTCTCCAACTCCCGGATCAGGCGGGCCAGCTCATCTTTGGGGAGCTGTGGCAGACTCAACCCTTCCTCGGCTGGGGCCGTGGTCTTGGCCCGCACCCGGTCGGTCAGGTCGCGAACTTCCTTGACGATGGAGGCCGGCACAATGCCATGTTCCTCGTTGTACTTCATCTGGACCTTCCGCCGCCGCTCCGTTTCTCCAATGGCCCGCTTCATCGAGTCAGTGACGCGGTCGGCGTACATGATGGCGGTGCCGTTGACGTGCCGTGCCGCCCGGCCGGTCGTCTGGATGAGGGCGGTATCCGACCGCAGGAAGCCCTCCTTGTCCGCGTCCAGGATCGCCACTAGGCTGACCTCTGGCAGGTCCAGCCCCTCCCGCAGCAGATTAATGCCCACCACCACGTCGTAAGCCCCCAGCCGCAGGTCCCGCAGAATCTCCACCCGCTCCAGCGTCTGCACCTCGCTGTGCAAGTAGTGCACCTTGATGCCCAGTTCGCGCAAATAGTCGGCCAGGTCCTCGGCCATGCGCTTGGTCAGCGTGGTGACCAGCACGCGCTCGCCTCGCCCCACCCGCTCGCTGATCTGCCCCACCAGGTCGTCCACCTGCCCTTGCACCGGCTTAACGATGATCTGGGGATCCACGATACCGGTGGGACGGATGATCTGCTGCACCACCTGCTGGCTCTTCCCCAGTTCGTAGGGGCCGGGGGTGGCGGAGGTGTAGATGACCTGGTTGAGATGAGCTTCGAACTCGTCGAAGTTGAGGGGGCGATTATCCAGCGCCGAGGGGAGACGGAAACCGTACTCGACCAGCACCTCCTTGCGGCTGCGGTCGCCGTGATACATACCTCGCACCTGGGGGATCGTCATGTGCGATTCGTCCACGACCAGCAGGTAGTCGGCCGGGAAGTGATCCATCAGTGTCCAGGGAGACGAGCCAGGCGGACGCTGCTCTAGATGGCGGGAGTAGTTTTCGATGCCGGAGCAGTAGCCGATCTCACGTATCATCTCGATGTCGTAGCGGGTGCGCTGCTCCAACCGCTGGGCCTCCAATAGCTTCCCCTGGGCCTTCAGTTCGGCCAATCGCTGCTCCAGCTCATCTTCGATATCCGCCAGCGCCTGTTCCCGTTTGTCTTCCGGGGTGATGAAGTGCTTGGCGGGGAAGATCTGCACCTCGTCCAGTTCGGCCAGCACCTCACCGGTGAGAGGGTCTACCTCGGTGATGCGCTCAATCTCGTCCCCCCAGAGGCCAACGCGGTAGGCGGTCTCGCCGTAGGCCGGCACTATCTCCAGCGTGTCGCCTCGCACGCGGAAGGCTCCGCGCTTCAGGTCGAAATCGTTCCGCTCGTAGTAGATGCCGACCAGGTGGCGGAGGAGCACCTCACGGCGATGTCGCTCCCCCCTCGCCAGCCTGATCACGACACGCCCCCACTCCTGGGGATCGCCGATAGAATAGATGCATGACACGGAGGCGACGATGATGACGTCTTTGCGGGAGAACAGAGCCGTCGTGGCGGCCAGGCGCAACCGGTCGATCTCCTCGTTGATGTCGGCGTCCTTCTCGATATACAGGTCGTGCTTGGGGACGTATGCCTCCGGCTGATAATAATCGTAATAGGAGACGAAGTACTCGACGGCATTGTGGGGGAAGAACTCGCGAAACTCGGCGTAGAGCTGGGCGGCGAGTGTCTTGTTGTGAGCCAGGACGAGGGTGGGCTTCTGCACCTTCTCGATGACCTTCGACACGACGTAGGTCTTGCCTGTGCCAGTGGCCCCCAGCAACACCTGGTGCCGATAGCCTTTGCGGAGTCCCTCCACCAGCGCGGCAATGGCTTCCGGCTGGTCACCAGTGGGCTGAAACTCAGAGACAAGTTGAAACCTGGACATATTGCTCTCCCATAGAACGTCAGTTCGGTTGCATTATACACCAGGTTGGGCCAGTGCGCCAGATTTGACAGCCAGACCAGTTATGTGGTATCGTAGAGTGGGATGGGAAAGACAGCCAATCGTCGTCATGGGTGGTTTCTTTTTGCCGGCATCCTCGCCACCATCGGGCTGTGCGTCGGCGTGGGAGGGCTGGCGCTCGCGAGCAGGACCTACAACCAACATTACGCCGGCCGCATCTACCCCGGCGTCACCGTCTACGGCGCGGACCTGAGCGGGTTGACCGTGGATGAGGCCACCGCCGCCCTTCAACCGGAGCTCCCCGACCCAACCACACTGCTGCTGACACTGCGCGCCGGGGACCGTGCCTGGAGTCGCTCCTGGGCCGACCTGGGGATTCACTTTGACCTGGCGGCGACCGCCCGTATGGCCTACCAGGTGGGGCGCGAGGGAACGCCGGAACAGCAATACGTCACCCAACTGCGGGCACTCTTCACCGCATGGCCACTCTCCCCCGTCGTCGTACTCTCCGACCCGGCCCAGGCCGCTGCCGCCCTGGAGGCACTGGCCCCTGAGGTGGCCATCCCACCGGTAGACGCCACGCTTATCATCCGGCCCGCAGGCATCACCCCGGTGCCGGCCCAGGCGGGGCGGGAATTGGACGTGGAGGCCACTGTCGCCGCGTTCCCGCACGCCGTCGGTGCAGGCCCCGAGGGGTTGGTGATAGAACTGCTGACCCGCCAGGTAGAGCCGGCCATCGGCAACCCTGGCCCGGCGCAGGCACAGGCCGAGGCGCTGCTGGACCACCCCTTCACGCTCCTCGCCGACGACCCGCTGACCGGCTTCAGCGCGACGTGGGCAGTGGGGCCGGAGACGGTGGCAGCGTGGCTGGTCGCGCAGCCTATCGAGGGCACAGACGGTCCACGGCTGGCACTGACGGTGCAGGAGGAGGCCGTCCGCGTCTACCTGGAGAGTCTGGGCAGCCAATTGACCAGCGAGGTCGCGCTTGACGTGGAGGGAACGCTACCTGCGGTGCGAGCGGCCATCGAAGCCGGAGAGAGCCGGGCCGCTGTCGCGTTGGTGCATCCGCCCCGCACCTACACCGTGCAGCCGGGCGATACGCTGATGTCGGTGGCACGGGCGCATGGCTTCCCCGTATGGTGGCTGACCGAGGCCAATCCGGGCACCGCACCCGGAGAACTGCGACCCGACCAGCAGATCGTCATCCCCTCCATAGACATACTCTTCCCATTGCCGCTCATCACCAACCGGCGCATCGTCATAGACATCTCCGACCAGCACCTCTACGCTTACGAGGGAGAAGCACTGATCTACGACTTCTTATGCTCGACCGGCATCGCCTCCTCGCCGACCATCACCGGCACGTTCCAGATACTGAGCAAGGAGGAGAACGCCTACGCCTCCAGTTGGGACCTATGGATGCCACACTTCATGGGGGTTTATCGCTCCGGACCCGATTTCACCAACGGCATCCACGGACTGCCAACCCTCTCCAGCGGCGCCCGGTTGTGGGAAGGCTACCTGGGCCGCCCAGTCTCCTACGGCTGCATCGTCATCGGCCTGGACGAGGCTGCCACGCTCTACGAATGGGCTGAGTTAGGGACGCTGGTGGTGATACAGGATTAGCGGTCAGCGCTCAGCTCGCCTCCTGTCTTTCAGCCCCACCCCCCTGCCTTTCTGTCTCCCACACGACGTGCTCCCTGCTTGTCTTTCACCCAGGCTTTGAGATTTAGGGCTTAGCATCTGTCACTTGGCCATTGCTCATCGGTCATTGGTCATTGTACCCGGTACCCTTTTCCCATTACCATTTTCCCATTGACTACGATTTCCACAAATCTTATAATTTGTAAAAAGTGGAACAAGCGTCAAATTCTTGTAGTTCATCTGCACCGACGCGAAGATGACTCTCCGGGAAGGAAGTGACAGATGTCCGAGAGCAGACCTATGACCACAGGACAGGCCGCCCGATATTGTCACGTTTGCCAGGCCACCATCGTCAACTGGATTAAGAAAGGCAAACTCAAGGCCTACACCACGCCAGGCGGTCACTACCGCATCCTATTGCCTGATCTCCTGTCCTTCTTGGAGAGCTACAGGATGCCCGTAGATTCAACGCTGAGAATATCGTCTCGACCACGGGTGCTGATCGTGAGCAATGGTCCGCACGGTACGAGGCTTGCACAAGTCCTTCAGGAGAGGGGATATTTCGACGTCGCTTTGGCGAGCAATGACTATGCAGCCGCCGCACAGGTGGTGCGCCTGGAACCCGATGCCGTGGTGCTTGATATGAGAAGCACAACGCTGGATTGCCTGGCCCTATGCAGGTGGTTGCGCACCTCAGAGGGAGAAGAAATCTCGGTGCTGGCCGTGGGCGGCCCGCAGGATGAGGGAGCGGCACGAGCTGCTGGTGTTGACGCCTACCTACCCGGCGCTGCTGTCGCCGACAGGTTGGAGGCGAAACTGGAAGCACTGCTTGCACCAGAACAGAATAAGGCAAAAGACTGACGACAACTGACAACGCCGATGGAGGGCCAGCTATGGCTGATGAAACCATTCTCATCGTCGAGGACAATCTGCTCAACCGCAAACTGGCCGAGACGCTCCTGCGGCTCCACGGCTATCGCCTGTTGATTGCCGTGGATGGTAAGGAGGCCATTGAGATCGCCACTCGCGAGAAACCAGATCTCATCCTGATGGACATGCAGTTACCCAAGATAAGCGGGTACGACGCCACCCAGACTCTCAAGTCGCAGCCGGAGACCGCGCACATCCCCATTGTGGCCCTTACTGCTCACGCCATGGCGGATGAGCGTGAGCAAGCGATGGCGCTCGGCTGCGACGGCTATATCACCAAGCCGATTGACACCCGCGCCTTCGCGGGCCAGGTGAGAGAATATCTGGATTCCCCGGATAAAGAGTGAGAGAACGTTGTTACCTGCACTCTACGGGGATACTATCACCCTTGCAGAGCGGGATATTATTCCCTAGACTTTGGATGGCATGAGATGCGCGATAAAGAGAAGACCAAAGAGCAACTGATTGAGGAACTGCAGAGGCTGCGCCAACGAGTAGCCGCATTGCAGGAATCGGAGAACGAACGCAAACGCGCGGAGGAGGAGAGCAAGCGCCGCGCTGCCCAGTTAGCCACTTTGCACGAAGCAAGCACTGTGGTTGCTTCCCGCCTGACCCTGGAGGAAATCTTCGAGGCTGTTATACAAAGCCTATCAAAAGCCCTTGACTATAGACTGATTGGTATCTACCTGGTGAAAGAAGGGATGCTAGAACTAAAAGCCCAGGTCGGCTATGGCTCACCCGACGATCCTGATATTCTTGCTGATGTGCCCCTGGAGAAGGGAGTACTCGGACGCACGGCTCGAACCGGTCAACCCCAATTGCTCAGCAATGTGAAGGGGGATCCTGATTTCTGGACCGACGTGCCAGGCATCACCTCTGAGGTCTGTGTCCCGCTCAAAAGGGGAGATGAGGTCTTGGGCGTGTTGAATGTAGAAAGCGACAGGGTTGATAAACCCCTGGATGTCTCTGACGTGCAGCTCCTCACACTTCTCAGCAGCCACATCGTCATCGCCATTGAGAATGCCCGCCTGTTTGAAGAGATCCGCCAGCGAGCCCAGGAAATGGAAGCCATCAATAAGGTGGGACGGGCCATCACCTCCGTGCTCGACCTGGACGAGGTGCTTCGCCAGATTGTGGACATTACCAAGGCCCGTTTCGGCCATTACTTTGTCGGCATCGCACTGGTGAAGGGAGATCAGTTGATCTTCTCGAACGGGAGCACCATCGGTGACTCTGACGTCCGGCTTCCGTCAGGCCAAGTGAGCATCGGTCTGACACATCGCCCTAGTCTGACCGCCGAGGCCGCGCGGACCGGCCAGCCGGTGCTGGCCAACGACGTCCTCAGCGATCCGCGTTACCTCGCGGTGGAGGAATTGCCAGACACCCGCTCCGAATTGTGCATGCCTGTCAAAGCCAAGGGGCGCGTCATCGGGGTGCTGCACGTGCAAAGCGATCAGCCTGACGCCTTCGAGCAGACCGATGTAATAGTCCTCCAATCACTGGCCAGCCAGGCTGGCGTGGCCATTGAGAACGCGCGGTTGTACGAGACGATTCAGCAAGAACTGGCCGAGCGCAAGCGAACGGAGGAAGCGCTGCGGCAGAGCGAGGAGCGTTTTCGACTCGCTATTGAAGCTGCCAGGGACGGCTTGTGGGAAAATAGCCTCGATCACAAAAGGGATTTCTTCAGCGATAGCATGTTCACCATGCTGGGCTATGAACCGCTGGCCCCCGCCGATGCGTTCGATTTCTTCAACGGCCTGGTGCATCCCGATGACTTCAATAACTTTGAGGAGAAATACAATGCGCTTAACCAACCGGGCCACGACGATTATGCGGTTGAAATGCGCCTAAAGGCAAAGGATGGCACGTGGCGTCACATTCTTTCTAGAGGCAAGTGCGTCGAAAGAGATGAGGAGGGGAGAGCGGTGAGAGTTGTCGGGATTCATACCGACATCACTGATCTCAAACGGGCGGAGGAGGCTCTGCGTATGTCAGAGCAACGTTATCGCCTGTTATTCGAGCGGAACCTTGCCGGGGTTTACCGTACCACCGTAGATGGGCAGGTCCTAGACTGCAACAAGTCTTTTGCTCGCATCTTGGGTTATGACTCACCAGAAGAAATCCTGGGCTGCCAGGCTTCAGAATTCTATTTTGACCCTGCTAACCGGCAAGCATTCGTCACTCAGTTACAGGAACAGGCCACCCTTGTCAACCGTGAACATCGCCTTCGTCGAAAAGACGGTAGTCCTGTATGGGTTCTGGAAAACTCGGCCTTGCTCAAAGGAGAGGAAGGCTCGCCGCCATTTCTGCAAAGTACAATGGTCCCCATCACCGAGCGCAAGCAGGCCCAGGAGGCGCTGGAACGGCACGCCATCCAGTTGGCGCTCATCAACGACATCAGCGGAAAGATCGCTGCTGTGCTGGACCTGGACAGCCTGCTCGACAGGGCCGCCCGGCTGGTGCAGAAAAGCTTTGACTACCATCACGTGGCCCTTTTCACCACAGATCGTGAGCAAGGTGAGGTGGTGATGAGAGCCAGGGCCGGCGATTTCGCCGATCTGTTCCCGCCCAACCATCGGCTGAAGTTGGGTCAGGGCATGGTCGGCTGGGTGGGCCTCCACGGCGAGGGGCTGCTGGCCAACGACGTGGACGCCGAACCTCGTTACGTCAACCGCTACCCCGACGTGATCACAACCCGCTCCGAATTGAGCGTGCCCATCCGCGTGGGTGAGAAGGTCGTGGGAGTGCTCGACGCCCAGAGTCCGCAGCTTAATGCCTTCAGCGAGAGCGACGTGATGGTCATGGAAACCCTGGCCGACCAGATCGCCGTGGCGATCGAGAACGCCCGCCTGTTCGAGGAGACGCAGCGTCGAGTGCGCGAAATGCAGTTGCTCTATGACGTGGGGCAGGCCGCTGCCTCCGAGGTACGACTGGAAGAGACCCTGCAGGCCGCTGCGGAGGCCTTGGCCGCCGAGTTTGAGGACATCCACGTGGCTCTCATGCTGCTGGATCCAGAGAGCGGCACGTTGCACGTGGAGAGCAGCGTCGGCTATTCCCTCGACATGGTCAATAATCCGCGCCTTCCGCTGGGCGAGGGCATCACCGGCTGGGTGGCACAGCACGGCAAGCCTCTCCTTGTGCCCGACGTGCGGCTGGATCCCCGCTATTATGAAGGAGCCTCCGACACCCGCTCCGAACTGTGTGTCCCCCTGGCCGTTGGCTCGCAGGTCATCGGCGTCATCAACGTCGAAAGTGCTGAGACCAACGCCTTCACGGAAGATGACCGGCGACTGTTGAGCACGCTGGCCAATAATCTGGCCATACTCATCGAGCGTGCCCGCCTGTTCGAGAAAGTGGAGGCCGCCAGAACCGAGCTGCAGGAGCGAGCGGAGGCACTGGCCCGTTCCAATGCCGAACTGGAGCAATTCGCCTACGTGGCTTCGCACGACCTCCAGGAGCCGCTGCGCAAAGTGCGGGCCTTCGGCGACCGGTTTGAGGCCAAATACGCCGATATGCTCGACGAACGAGGGCGCGACTACCTGGAGCGTATGCAGGGAGCCGCCAGCCGCATGCAAGAGATGATCAACGACCTGTTGACCCTCTCGCGAGTGACCACCCGCGCCCAGCCCTTCGTTCCGGTGGACCTGCGCCAGTTGGCCGACGAGGCCGTATCCGATCTTGAGATACGCATCGAGCGAAGCAGCGGGCGGGTCGAGATTGACGAGTTGCCCACTATCGAAGCGGACCCCATCCAGATGCGCCAATTGCTGGGAAACCTCATCGGCAACGCACTCAAATTTCAGCGGAAAGGAAAGTCACCCGTTGTGAAGGTGTACGGCAAACTGCTTGATGGACAGGAAAGGCATGGAGAACCTGCCCCAGGTTCAGAAATGGCCACAGCCACGGATAGCGCCAAGTGCCAGATCTTTGTGCAAGACAATGGCATTGGATTTGACGAAAAGTATCTTGAACGAATCTTTCAACCCTTCCAGCGGTTGCACGGCCGGAGCGAGTACGAGGGAAGCGGCATGGGCCTGGCAATATGCCGCAAAATTGCCGAGCGTCACGGCGGCAGCATAACCGCCCAAAGCACACCCGGTCAAGGGGCGACCTTCATCGTTACCCTGCCCGTCAATCAACCCAAAGGAGAAAAAGCGTCATGAAAAAGCCTCGCAAACCGATCACCATTCTGATGGCCGAAGATGACCCAGACGACCGCTTGCTGACCCGGGAGGCGTTCGAAGAGAACTGCCTGGCAAACGACCTGCGCTTCGTTGAGGACGGCGAGGAGCTGATGGACTACCTTCACCAGCGCGGCAGATTCAGCGACCCGCAACAAAGCCCCCGTCCAGGCTTGATCTTGCTGGATCTGAATATGCCCCGTAAGGATGGGCGCAAGGCGCTGGAAGAGATCAAGACCGACCCGGACTTGCGCCGCATCCCCATCGTCGTGTTGACCACCTCCAAGGCGGAGGAGGACATCCTGCGCACGTATGATATGGGGGTGAACTCGTTCATCACCAAGCCGGTGACGTTCGAAGGGCTGGTCGCCGTGATCAAGACCCTGGGCAAATACTGGCTTGAGATCGTCGCATTGCCCCTATCACTGTTTTGATCGAGTGCTCGTAGCGCGCACTTCAGTAAACCACGAACCATCAAATCGCGATCTACTGACCCTGGCTAACGGAGGGCATGAATTATGAACCAAGACCCCATCCGCGTGCTCCTGGTAGATGACGACGAAGATGATTACTTTCTGACCAGCGACCTGCTCGCTGACGCTGAGGAGGCTCGTTTCGACGTGGAATGGGCGGGGACCTACGAGGCAGCTCTGGAGGCAATAGGCCAGGCACAACACGACGTCTACCTGGTGGACTACCTCCTGGGCGAGCAGGACGGGCTGGAGTTGCTGCGCGTCGCCATCGCCAACGGCTGCCGAGTGCCCATCATCATGCTGACCGGTCAGGGAAATCGTGAAGTGGATATGGCTGCTATGCAGGCCGGCGCGGCCGACTACATGGTCAAGGGTAAGCTCAGTACAGAGTTGCTGGAGCGTTCCATCCGCTACGCCATCGAACGCAAGCGAATAGAGGAGTCACTGCGGGAGAGAGAAGAGAAGTTCAGGGGCATTTACGAAGAATCACCTATTGGAATTGAACTCTATGATTCGGATGGGCAATTGCTCCATTTAAATCAAGCCTGTTTGGACATATTCGGCGTGTCCGACGTTGCAGTGGTAAGAGGATTCAAGCTATTTGAGGACCCTAACTTGCCAGACCATGCGAAGGAAAAACTACTTCAGGGAGAAATCGTGAGGTTTGAAGCTCCCTTTGATTTTGGCAAAGTTAAGGAACTGGGGCTGTATGAAACGGCAAAATCAGGAATTGTTCACCTGGCCACAGTGATTGCCCCGTTGGGTATGGAAGGAGGAACTCCAAGCGGCTATCTACTTCAGGTTCAGGACATCACCGAGCGCAAGCGAGCGGAGGAGGCGCTACAGCGCCGTAACCTGGAGCTGGCCGCCCTCAACGCCGTGACCCAGGCTCTATCCGCCTCGCTGGAGCTGCAAGAAGTCCTGGATGAGGCCCTCTCACGCACAGTCCACGCGCTGGGATTCACAGGCGGCCTGATTGCCCTGGCCGACGAGCGCACAGGCGGCTTGACCCTGGCTAGTTATATAGGTCTGCCGCTACCCCTCGTCGAACACCTGGAGGCCCAGGGCATGAGTGGCACATTGTGTGACCTGGTCTATCGGGAAAGGAAATCCCTGGGCCTGGAAGACCTGCGTGAAGGCGCGCCGGTGGACGTGCGCGGGCTGTTGGAAGTGGGGCTGCAGTCCTACGCGGGCGCACCGATCGTCCACCAGGATCGCACCTTGGGCACCTTTTGCCTCCTCGATACCACACCTCACCCCATCTCCAGGACCGACCACGCGCTGCTGACCGCCATCGGCCAGCAGATCGGCGTGGCGGTGGAAAACGCCCGTCTCTTCGGCGACGTGGCGCGCGGGCGCGAGGTGGCCCAGACCCTGCTCAACACCGCTAAGATCCTGAGCACGACGCTGCGACTCGACCAACTGCTGGAACACGTCCTGGACGGGCTACAGCGGCTGGTGCCTTACGACGCGGCTGCGATCGGCCTGCTGCGCGACGAACGCTGCTGGATCGTCGCCTCCCGCGGCCCGGAGCACACCCCCTCGCAAGGGTTCGTTCTGGAGGAACGTCCCCTGGTGCAGCGGGTCGTGCGCGAAAGCAATCCGGTCATCGTTCCAGATGTGCACGAAGAGCCTGACTGGCTCCCCACCAAGGGAACTGGCTCGGTGCGCTCGTGGCTGGGTGTACCGTTGATCTCCAGGGGCAAGGTTGTCGGAGTGCTGATGATAGACTCCCATCGTCCCCATACATACGACGAAGAGGCAAGCCGCCTGGTCTTCGCCTTTGCCCACCAGGTAGCCATGGCCATCGAGAACTCCCGCCTGTACGAGCAGACGCGGGCCCAGTTACGCGAGAGCACCCTGCTTCATAGCGTGACGGCGGCTCTCTCATCTACCCTGGACACGGGCCAGATATTGCCTTACGTGGCCCGCAGCCTGTGTGAGGTCCTGAACAGCGCTGGCGCTGAAATCCACAGCCTGGACGAGGAAGCCGGTACGATCACCACCGTCGCCGAGTACGCGGCTTCCAAAGTCGGTGAGGGAGAACGACGTCTGGGCCGGACCTACGCGCTGGCAGACTGCCCCGCCATGGCGCAAGCGTTGGCCCAGCGCCGCCCTGTACAGATGCAGGTGGACGACCCTGAGCTGGACCCGCGCGAGCGGGCCAGATTGGAAACCTACGGTGCGCAGGCCGCGCTGCTTCTGCCGATGGTGGCTGGTAACCGCGAATTGGGCCTTGCCCAGGTGTGGGAAAGCCAGAGCCCCCGTCACTTCACTCAGGGCGAGATTGCAACGGGCCAGACGCTGACCCACCAGGCGGCTACCGCGATGGCGAACGCCCTGCTGTTCGAGGAGACCCAGCACCGCGTGCGCGAACTACGTCTGCTCCACGACGTGGGCCTGGCCGCTGCCTCCGGGGTGCGCCTGGAGGAGACTTTGCAGGCCGCGGCGGAGGTCCTGGCCGCTGAGTTGGGGCTCCCCCTCGTGGGGCTTGAGCTGCTGGATCCAGCAAGTGGCACATTGCGCGTGGAGGCCAGCGTCGGTTGTCCTGAGGCGGTCAAGGATTTGCATCTGCGACTGGGCGAGGGCATTAACGGCTGGGTAGCCCAGCACGGCGAGCCTGTGCTCGTACCCGACGTACGATTGGATCCCCGCTACGTCGAAGGGGATCCCGATACGCGCTCTGAACTGTGCGTGCCCCTGGCTGCCGGCTCACAGATCATCGGCGTCCTCAACGTCGAAAGCCACCGGCTTAACGATTTCACGGAGGATGACCTGCGGCTGCTGAGCACACTGGCCAACAACCTGGTCGTGCTGATCGAGCGAGCCTGTCTGTTCGAGGAAGTGGAGACCGCCAGGACGGAGTTGCAGCAGCGGGCGCAGGCCCTGGAGGAGGCCAACGTCCGCTTGCAGGAACTCGACCGGCTCAAGGACCAGTTCCTGGCCAACATGAGCCACGAACTCCGCACACCGCTCAACTCCATCATCGGCTTCTCCGAGGTACTGATTGATGGCCTGGTGGGCGAGATCTCCCCTGAGCAGGAGGAATGTGTGCGTGACATCCTCTCCAGCGGCGAGCACCTCCTGGCCCTGATCAACGACATCCTCGACCTATCGAAAATCGAGGCTGGGCGCGTGGAGCTGGAACCAAAGAAAGTTGACGTAGCCGAGTTGATAGAAGTAGTACAGGCGACAGTCAAGTCGCTGATTGAGAAGAAATCGCAGGTGTTGAAAATCGAACTTGAAGGCGACCTGCCATCACTCGTCGCTGACCCCTTCCGCATCAAGCAGGTATTGCTCAACCTGCTAAGCAACGCCAACAAGTTCACTCCCGACGAAGGGCACATCACCCTCTCCTGCCGCCTGGCCGACCCGGCCACGATGCTCTTCTCCGTGGCCGATACCGGCATCGGCATCAAGCCGGAGGATCAGGAGATCATCTTCGAGGAATTCCGCCAGGCAAATGGTTCAGCAGCGCGGGAGATCACGGGTACCGGACTGGGATTGACCATCAGCAAGCGACTGATCGAAATGCATGGAGGTCACATTTGGGTGGAGAGCGAGTATGGGCACGGCGCGACTTTCTCCTTCCTGCTTCCCCTCGCTGGCCCACCGGCGAGAGAAACAGAGCCGCCTAGCGAAGCCGCGCCACCTCCCGATAGCAAGACAGTGCTGGTGGTCGAGGATGACCACCAATTCAGCAACCTGCTGGCCTTCTACCTGCGTTCGGAGGGATACACCCCCGTACAACACTACAGCGGCGGCGGCGTGCTGGAGCGGGCCCGTGAGTTGAAACCTGCCTTGATCACTCTGGACATCGCGCTCCCCGAGCAAGACGGCTGGGACATACTGCGCGCCCTCAAGTCAGACCCCCAGACCAGGGACATCCCGGTGCTGTTCATCTCGGGAGTGGAAGATGGCAAGCTAGCCTGCAGCCTGGGAGCGATGGATTACCTGGTCAAACCGGTGAGCCGGGAGGACGTACAATCCCTGCTCGACAGGTTGGCAACGCCCGAACCTTCGACTCAAGAAATCAAAGTGTTGGTCGTGGACGACGACCCCGGCCTGGTCCCGCTATTACAAGCCATGCTACCTGCCGAGTGGTGCACGCTGCTTACGGCATATGATGGTCAGGAAGGACTAACTCTGGCACGCAACGAGCACCCCGATGCGATCCTGCTTGATCTGATGATGCCGGACGTGAGCGGCTTCGAAGTACTGGAGAATCTGCGGGCCGATGCCGCAACGGCGGACATCCCAATCGTCATCCTCACGGCCAGAGACGTGACCGCAAAGGAACAGAAACTGCTCAGCGAGCAAACCCAGGGACTGATACGCAAGACCACCCTCACTCGACAATCCCTGCTGAAGGAAGTGTCGTCGGCGATAAACTCGCTGGCTCCACGTGCGTAAACGCCAGGTCCACCGCCGGCAGCGTCCCTCTTTGGTGTTGTCACCTGAATTTGGGGTACTGGTCTATTTTCTTGGCTAAACCCATCCAGCACCGGCCCTCCGGCTTCCCTTCAGCTTCGCTCAGGACAAGCTCTTCCAGGCTTCGTCCCGAGGCTCAGCCCGAAGGGTAGGTGCGGCTGTAGCCTGAGTAATATCCTTTCAGAAAGTCTTTGGGCAACGGCTACTACCTTGCCCAGTCATTACTCCTCCCTGGGCTCGGTGTGGATCACGACCCGTTCCAGCCCGGCGATCTTCTCGCGCAGACCCGTCTCCAACCGGGCGCTGACCTGGTGAGCCTCTGCCAGAGACATATCGCTGGGCAGCGTGCAGTGCAAGGAGACAGACCATCCTGTATCGCTCCGGCGTACTTGAACCTGATGGCAGGCCTCGGCGCTCGCGATCTCAGCAGCCACCCGCTGCACCTCTCGAATCACCCGAGCCTCGTCCAGCCTGGAGTCCGGCATTGGGGCTGGTGATGGCTCCTGAGGCTCGATATGGACGGTCACCTCGGCCACGTGAGCGATCTCTGCGCAAACTCGCTCTTCCAGTGAGGAGGCCAGTGCGTGGGCTTCACCTAGGGGAAGGGCACCGTCGGCCTCTATATGGACTTCCACGTGATAGCCTCTACTCACCCCATAGGTCCACACATCATGAACCTCAATGCCCATCTCGTCGGCCAGATGGCGAAGCTGGACGGCAATTTCCTGCTGTCTCTCCTCTTCCGGGAGAGAGCCTGCCGGTTCCACGTGAATCGTCACGTCCTGAATGTCAGGGCGCTGCTCGTGTAGCCGGTACTGTACTTCGTGAGCGACGGCGTGGGCCTGTTCGGTGCTCATCATTGCATCCACTTGAATGTGCAGGTCTACGTACACAGCCCTCTCGTGCCCGCGACTGCGCACTCCATGGCAGGAGACGACGCCCGGCACCGAAAGGGCGATTTGCTCCACCTGATCGGACGACATCGCCACCTCGTCCATCAGAGTGGGGGAACTCTCCCGGATGATATCTATCCCAATCTTGGCAATGATCAGAGCAACAACCAGGGCCAGGATCGGATCGGCCAGCGGGTAGCCCAGGCGCACGGCGATGAGTCCACCCATCACAGAGAGAGAAACGAAGATGTCGGCGCGTGTGTGCAGGGCATCGGCCACCAACACGTCGCTGTGCAAGCGGCGGCCTGCCCGCAGTTCGTACCACACCACGGTCAGGTGAACGGCGATGCTGACAAACAACGCACCAAAACTCCAGGCATTGACTTGAGCGTGGATGAGGGAAGGGTCACGCAGCCGCTCCACCGCGCTCCTGATCAGCTCCCACGTCGTCAGGAAGAGGAATGAGGAGATGATCAATGCCGTCATAGTCTCCGCCTTCTGGTGTCCGTATGGGTGATTCTTGTCGGCAGGCCGAGCCGCTATATAGATTCCCACCAGGCCGATCACATTGGAGGCGGCGTCGAAGACCGAGTCAAAGCCATCGGCAATCAGGCTCAGGGAGCCAGTCCAGAAGCCGACGATTAGCTTGGCGGCAGTGGCCACCAGGTTCAGTCCCAGTGTGATCCACAGGACCTGCCGGATGGCACGAAAGTTTTCCATAATATCATCCTGAAAGCGAGCCGGTTCAGGCAACAAAAGGCGAGGGCTAACCTCAACTTGCCCGTCCTAGCCCCCGCTACAACTGTTCAGTCCTGCAAGGATTTGGAACCTCGCGCGAGGCCGAGGCTGGGGTTGCTTCTGCCTACCTTCCCCAACCTCAGTATTCATGTTACAATAATATTATGTGTAAACCGTAATGCTAGAACCAGTATACCCGACGCTTCTGGCTTGTCAAGTGATGAACATGCTCCTGGCTTCCGCTTCCCCCCGCCGCCGTGAGCTACTGGCGTTGCTGGGAATGCCCTTCGAGGTGACAGTGACCAACGTGGCCGAGGAGCCTCAGGTGGGCGAGCCACCGGCTGCGTTGGTCGTCCGGCTGAGCCAGACCAAGGCCCGCGCCGCTGTCGTCCCCTTAGGCGCCATCGTCATCTCCTGCGACACCGCCGTCGCGCTGGATGGCGCACTGCTGGGCAAGCCCCGCGACGCGACCGAGGCGACGGCGATGCTGCGTCGCCTGCGCGCCCGACCCCACACCGTCTACAGCGCCGTTGTCCTGCTGGGGACGGCCAGTGGCCACACTCTGACTGACGTAGCCGAGACCCAGGTAGTAATGCGTGCCTACACCGATGCGGAAATCACCGCCTACGTCGCCAGCGGCGACCCGCTGGACAAGGCCGGAGCCTACGCCATCCAACATTCGGGATTCCACCCGGTTGCTAAACTACACGGCTGCTACGCCAACGTGATGGGCCTCCCCCTCTGCCACCTCACCCGCTGCCTGCGCGCCTGGGGAGTCAAGCTGCCTTTCAACGTGCCAGCCGCCTGCCAGGCCCACACCGGCCAGCGCTGCACAGTCTACGCCGCCATTCTGAATGATCTATGATAAGCCTCAAGCCTCAAGTCGCAAGGCTCAAGTCCGCAATCTTCCTGGTCATACTTCTGCTGGCGAGTTGTAGTACCAACCAACCAGCCAACCAACCAACCAGCCAGCCGACCAACCAACTACCCACCCAAGCAACATCCACCTCTCCTCCTCCCCCTCCCGACGCCACCGCCGCCGCCTACCTCTCTGCCTGGGAAGCAGGTGACTACGCGACGATGTATGCCCGCCTCTCCCCGGCCAGCCAGGCCGCCATTGACGCCGAAAGCTTTACACAGCGCTACCAAAACGCTCTCACCGCCGCCACCGTGCTTACCGTCACCACCCGTCTTCAATCCGCCCTACAGGAGGACAACCGGGCCTACGTCTCCTTTCAGTTGACGCTGGATACGGCGCTGGTGGGTACGCTGATCACCGATACGGTTATGTCGCTCAGTCTGCACGAGGGGCAATGGTGGGTGGACTGGGACGAGGGGCTGATCTGGCCGCAACTGGCGGGCGGCCATTACTTTCGCATGGACTACACCATCCCCGTCCGCGCCAACATCTACGACAGGGCCGGGTTGGGCCTGGCAACCCAGGGCACCATCGTCACTGTCGGTGTCATCCCTGGTCAGATCGAAGATGAAAACGCGCTTCTGGGAGCATTGGCTCTGGTCACGGGGTTCCCCCCGGATGAAATACGTGGTCGTTACGCCGCCGCTCCCGCCGATTGGAAAGTGCCCATCGCCGATATCCCCGCCGAGGTCAGCGTGGATCACAACGACTTGCTGTCCTCCATCGCCGGCATTTACCGGGACGAGAAGGAAGGGCGCACCTATCCCCACAGCTCCGTCGCGTCCCACGTCGTCGGCTGGGTGGCCCCCGTGCCGGCCGAGCAACTGGAGGCTTACCGCGCCCAGGGGTACCGGGGCGACGAGTGGGTGGGCGTTTCCGGACTGGAAGCGTGGGGGGAGGAGATTCTGGCTGGCCAACATGGGGGTGCGCTTAACATCGTCACCGGGGCGGGGGAAAAGGTCGTCACGGTGGCCGAGCGCCCGGCCACACCCAGCCGTGCCATCTATACTACCTTCGACCGCGACTTCCAGGAGCAAGTGCAGCACATCCTGGGCGGCCGCAAAGGAGCCATCGTCGTGCTCGACGTGCACACCGGCGCAGTGCTGGCGCTGGTTAGCGGTCCCGACTTCGACACCAACGTCTTCGTCGGGCCGGCCGGAGCGGTGGGCCGCTCCCAGGTTCTGGCCGACCCCCGTAATCCGCTCTTCAACCGCGCCACCCAGGGTACCTACCCCGCAGGCTCCGTCTTCAAGATCGTGACCATGGCGGCGGCGATGGAGGAGGCAGGGATGGACCCGAATCAGACGTTTTTTTACTGCCCCGGTTACTGGGAAGGGCTGGGGCCAGCCTACCGCAAGGAATGCTGGAAGGAGGAGGGGCACGGCAACATCAGCCTCAAAGACGGTCTGACAGCCTCGTGTGACGTCACGTTTTACGAGGTGGGGCTGAGACTCGACGGAGTGAACCAGGACCTGCTCCCCCGGTTTGGGCGCGGATTCGGATTCGGTGAGCCAACCGGGCTGGAGGGTGTACTTGAGGAGGCCGGGCTGATGCCCGATCCTACCTGGAAGGTCAACACTATCGGCGAGGCCTGGTGGGTGGGTGACACGGTCAACCTGGCCATTGGGCAGGGCTACCTGCTGATGACGCCGCTGCAGGTGGCGCGCATGATGGCGGCGATTGCTAATGGCGGCACGCTCTACCGCCCCTACGTTGTCGAGCGTGTCGGCCCGGCCGGCGACGTGGAGCCTGAGCAGGTGACCCAACCGGAGGTCGTGGGCACACTGCCGGTCAGTCCTGAGCACCTGGCGGCCATTCAGGAGGCACTGTTGGGCGTGATCACCAGGCCCATCGGCACCGCGCCTCACCGCTTCGCCGGGCTGAGCATCCCCGTCGCCGGCAAGACCGGCACCGCCGAGGTCGGCGGGCCGGACACTGAGCCCCATTCCTGGTTCGCCGCTTACGCCCCGGCCGACAGGCCTGAGATCGCCATTGTCGCCCTGGTGGAGAACGCAGGTGAGGGTTCGACCGTGGCTGCGCCGTTGGTGCGCCAGGTAGTAGAGGCCTACTACGGCCTGCCCCTCACCCCGCTGCCGCCCCAGGCGGAGGAGGATTACGTACCGCCCACACCCACCCCGCAGCCATAAAACCCGAAGGGTCTGCGAGACCATGCGGGTTTCTGTCACGTAAGCATACGCCTCATCTGCCCCATCCACACACCTCCCGCCAGCAACGCCGCGCCGCCGACGAGCGCCAGACAGACAAGCGGCGTGTCATCCGTCCGCTCAACACTGCCAATGGTAGAGGATGCTTCGTTTGCCCCCCGCCCTGCCTCGCCACACCGGGCCGCTCCCGCGACTACAGCCAGCAGCAACGTGAGCGTGACGAGTACGCCTGTCACACGAATGAGATGACGCACCATATCCCATCACCTCCCCAGGAGCGGCGAAACAGCAAAAGCGAGATACCATAGCGTGCATAGACAGCCCGGAACGACGCTCAAGAGAAGAGCTATCAGCGCGCGCCGGGCTGCTTCCGGGGCCTGCCCTTGACCGCAGGCCAGGGTAGTGACGCCAACGCCGCAGGCCACTGCCCCCAGACCAATAGGCAGCCAGAACAGCAGCAGGTCGGCCAGCGATCGGCGAGCCTGCGATACTCCCTCCCATCGGGCGACTGGCCTGGGAAGTACGGGATCGTCAGTGGGAGGCACGGAGGCCTGGGGATGCGAGGAACACGTGAGCAGCAGGACGATGCCACCCCACAGCGCCAGACAGGCGAAGATCGCCGCCAGCAGGCTGAGGTTGCCGCCCAACCGCGCCAGGTGGGCCACACTGCTCACTCTGCTTTCCATTTGCAGGACCCTCCTCAACACCCGCCACGCAAGTTCTCACACGGCCACGCTCGTGACCCGGACGGTGGTCTCAGGGCGACAGCGCTACTGCTCCCCTAGCTTGCTCCCCAGGCCACTCACGTGGTCGCCCTGCGTCCGGGTCAGGCGCTGGAGTGCTCTTGGGGACCGGTCCACACCGGCGCACGTAGGATACTACAGAGTCGGGCGTATTGCTGGACGGAGGGGTGCCGTCTGCACACCGCGCGAGGGATGGGAATCTGTCTCTAACCTAACGCCTGCCCTACGCTTGCCTGACACACGCCGTTTCACTCACGTGCAGCCGGCGCGGACGAGGAGTTGGAACGCGCGGGCGGTCAGGATAGGGCACAGGATAGCGCCGGCCGGAGGTGGTCCATTGAGGGTAGCGGTCAGGCCGGGGTAGGCCTGCACTTCGGTCAATGGCCACTCGTCGCGGGCGAAAAAGCCGGGCAGAGCGTTGGTTTCGACGCGCAGCAGGCCAAAGAGATCGCGGGGTGCTGGCACGCCTCGAAGACGCGTGCGTAGGGTGACGATGGCCAGGCCTCGCCCTGAGGCTCGGCCCAAAGGGTGGTCGGGGACGCTGGGGCCGCCCAGGCGGGGCAAGGTGAGAATCACCATCAGAGGTGTGGGGCGCTTCTTGCTCGGCGGGAGAGTCAACGTGTCGGCGATTTGCCACTCGTGAATCAGGTACGTCTGCTGGGGCAGTTCGAGCTGCACTCGCACGCCGAGTTCCTCCTCCACCTCGCGCCGCAGGCACGCCAGGATGGTCTCGCCCCGCTCGATGGTTCCACCGATGCCACCTACGCCGACGATCGTGGTGCCATCTTCGCGCTGCTTCCAGTACTTGGGCTTGCCGATCTCGAAGTAGTAGGCCGCGTCGTCGTGGACGATGGCCGAGACGCCGACGAGTGCAACAGTCTTGCCCCTCAGCAGGGGATGGCAGCGGAGGGCCGGGAGAGCGTGGAAAAGGTTCATAAGACCACGTAGGACACTGCCTACTCCTGATCCAGGAGAGCGCGAAAGAGGCGTGGCTCCCCCTCTTCGGTCAGGGCTTCATCGGCCAGCATATTGTCAATGGCGTCTTGTAAATAGGGAGGTAGTGCCTCCCAATCGGCGTGGGAGGCCAACACGCGCAAGAATAAGCGGTAGTCGCTCTGAGACAACACCACACCGACAACTTCGCCGCGTTCATCCTGGATCGTGCGCGGCGGATACGTCAACGTCGTAGGAATAGGTACGTTGGTTACAGGCGTCTTCACGTGCATAGCCGGAACCTCCGAGCGCGTTGTAGTATCATACGCGGGTGGAATTCGCAAACCGCATGGATTCAGGCTTCCAGATGTGTCTGGATGAACTCGTAGGTCTTCTCTGCCACAAACTCCCACTCGCTATCTACGGTGAGGCAGTGGCCGGAGTTGTGGAGGGTGATCAACTCCTTGTCTGCGGAGCCAGCCCGCTCGTAGGTGAGCCGGGCACTCTTCGGGTGGATGTCCCGGTCGAGGGTGCTATGGATGACCAACAGGGGGCAGGTTACCTGGGGCAAGAGCCTCCGGACCTGGAGATTCAGTTTCAGGAGTTCGTGAGCAGCGAAGACAGGGTATTCTTCGTAATGCCAGAGGCGCAGTTCGGCTCGGGGGTCGGTTAGATCGCTTTTGTTAGACTTGGGCTTCTTGTGGATCAGGTGCTTCAAGACGGGAGTTAGGTAGAGGAGCCGGTTGCCCACCATGACGGCGGGGGAGTAGAGGACGGCGCCAGGCAGTTCAGGATGGCGGGCGGCCAAGTAGAGGGTGAGTACAGAACCCATCGAGAGACCGCCGACGAAGACCGTCTCGCAGCGGGCCTGGAGATCGGCCAGTGCCTGCTCCACGTGCCCAGTCCAATCGGTCCACCTGCGGCGGTTCATATCCTCCACAGTGGTCCCGTGGCCGGGCAGGAGCAGCCCGGAGACGGTGAAGCCCCGTTGGTGAAGATAATCCCCCACCAACCGCATCTCCGGCGGGGAGCCGGTGAAGCCGTGGATGAGCAGCACCCCGACGGGGCCGCCCCCCAGGAAGAAGGCGGATGGATCCGGGCGAGAACGTTGAGTCATTTTTCTACTTTGGTTACTACTTTGACAATGTCATTTTTCGCCGTCGTTCGGCTGAAGGGTAGTCCCCCGCTTGGGTGTTCTGTTCTTCCGGCCGCCTTGCCGGGCGCTAAACCGCTGAAAGGGCAAAGCCCCCTTCGGGGCCTGGATTTCAGCCCGCAGAGCTTTACTCTCAGCGGCGAGCTTTAGCTCGGCGCAACAAGGAGAATATCAGGGAATGTTTAGAACGCCCTCTGGGTACTGGCCTCTCCTAAAAGTCGTTGCCGGTTTCCCGCACGCCCGCCCTCAGCCAGCGAAGCCCTGCGGGCTCATCTCAGCCCCGCAGGGGCTTCGCTTGTGAGCCGGAGGCTTGAGTGTAGCAGAGCCTCCAGCGAGCTTTGAGCAAAGTGGCACTACTGTAGTGCACGGACACGAGGCGGCACCGATGCGCGTGCTATTCTAGCACACTTCATCCGAAGTTCAAGGCTCAGGGAGAGAGGCAACTACCTTTTACTCATTGCCATGGTACAATCGCAATGGGCAGAACTTGCTACCAGATGTTCTTGACTTCTTAACCCTTCCTCATCCCCTCCGATTTGTCGTCCGCGCCATCCCGTGCTAAAATCCGTCTGCTATGGCACGAATCGTCTTTATGGGCACGCCTGAGTTTGCAGTGCCGGTACTGGACGCGCTGGCCAATGCGCACCAGGTGACTGGCGTTGTCACACAGCCGGACCGGCCACGCGGGCGCGGGCGGCGGCTGGCGCCGTCGCCGATCAAGCAGGTGGCGCTGGAGCGCAGCCTGCCGCTGTCTCAACCGCAGTCGCTGCGCACGCCGGAGGCGGTGGCGCAACTGGCCGCCTGGGAACCAGAGGTCATCGTCGTCGCCGCCTTCGGGCAGCTCCTGCAACAGGACGTGCTCGACCTGCCTCCCCACGGCTGCCTTAACGTCCACGCCTCCCTGCTCCCGCGCTGGCGGGGCGCAGCGCCCATAGCGGCGGCCATCCTGGCTGGCGACGAGATCACCGGCGTGACAATTATGCGGATGGACGCGGGACTGGACACCGGGCCTATCCTGGCCCAGCGGGAGGAGCCGATCCGGCCCGACGACACACGGGCGACACTGGGGAAGCGGCTGGCGCGGCTGGGAGCGGCGTTGCTGGTGGAGACGCTGCCGGCATATCTGGCGGGAGTCCTGCTGTCCCGGTCCCAACCGGAGGACGGAGTGATCTACGCAGGCCAACTGCGTAGGGAGGACGGTCTGCTCGACTGGTCGCGCTCGGCGGTTGAGCTAGACCGGCAGATACGGGCATTCACCCCGTGGCCAGGCGCGTTCACGACATGGCGCGGCCGGCGGCTCAAGGTGCTGCGAGCTGTACCATTGCTCGGATGGCAGGGGGAGGTGCCACCGGGCACAGTGATCGCCCTGGCGGACGGCTCGACTGAGGCTTCGACGGCTCGACTGAGCTCGCCGAAGTCTGAGCTCAGCCGAACGTCATCAGCCGAAGCGCTCGCCGAAGTCGGCGCAGCCATTGCCACGAGCAATGGAGCACTGTGCCTGGAGGAAGTGCAGTTAGCTGGCAAGCGGTCAATGGATATCAAGGCTTTCCTCCGCGGCCAGCGCGATTTCGTGGGTAGCCGGTTAGGGGTGGCGCAAGAATAGCGAATAGAGCAGAGGGGCGGAGAGGTACTGTCCGTTCCATTCGTTGAATGCGAGCGGAAAAGAGTTTCTCTTCCCGTCCCGACGCTTGCGTAACCAGAGCACACAGTGGTATAATCATGTAAAACGTAAGGCGCAGTCTTGCCCCAGCATAGAGCCTCCCCACGTTTCACGCCTCACGTTTTACGCCGGTCCTTCATTGGCTCACAGGCATCAATAGCCCATTGTCACTCTCAGGTAGTAGTGGAGAGTAAGATATGTCCGGTCACAGCAAATGGTCAACCATCAAACACAAGAAAGCCACCACGGATGCCCGGCGAGGCAAGCTTTTCACCCGCCTGGCGCGGGAGATCACCATTGCAGCACGCAAGGGGGGCGGCAACCCCGACGTGAACTTCCGCCTGCGCCTGGCTGTGGACAAGGCCAAGGCCGCCAACATGCCCAGAGACAACATCGAACGGGCCATCAAGCGCGGCACCGGGGAACTCAAAGGTGAAGATCTCGCGGAGGTGATGTATGAGGGATACGCCCCTAACGGGGTTGCCCTGTTGATGCAAGTGCTCACCGACAACAAGAACCGTACCGTCGCTGAGGTTCGCCGTGTCCTCACCCGACAGGGTGGAACCTTGGCCGACGCGGGCGCCGTCATCTGGCAATTCGACCGCAAGGGATATATCGCCATAGCGCCTGATGGGACGGATGAGGACACCGTCTTCGAGACCGCAGTGGAGGCAGGAGCAGAGGACGTCGTTTTCGGCGACGACATGATTGAAGTCTACGCCGAACTAAAGGACTTCCAGGCAGTACGCCAAGCGTTGGAAGACGCAGGCATCCAATTTGAGGCGGCTGAACTTTCGATGATCCCCAAGACGACCATGCAACTGGGCGAAAAGGAGACCCTTCAAGTGATGGGGGTTATTGATGCGCTGGAGGACCTGGACGACGTCCAGCAGGTCTACTCCAACCTGGACATCAGCGACGAGGTGATGGCCAAGTACGAGGCTTCGTCGTGAGCGCCCCTCGACCTGAGACTTCACCGAGCTCAGTCGAGGCGCTCGGGACGAAAGCTCAGCCGAACGGCGACGGTCTGAACTCAGATGCGCGTGCTCGGCATTGACCCCGGCACCGCCATCACGGGCTACGGCGTGGTGGAAGAGGCGGGCAGAGATCTGAAATCGGTGGCGTTCGGGGTGATCAGGACGCCCGCTGATCAGCCTCTTGCCGTGCGCCTACAGTCCATTTACCGAGGGGTGAGGGATCTGACGGCGAAGTGGGAACCATCTGCGGCTGCAGTGGAGGAGCTTTTTTTCAGCAGCAACGTGCGCACGGCGATGAGTGTGGGCCAGGCACGCGGGGTGGCGCTTCTGGCTCTGGCCGATGCTGGCCTCATTGTGGCCGAATATACCCCATCGTCGGTCAAGCAGGCAGTGACCGGGTACGGGAACGCGGACAAAACGCAGATGCAGGAGATGGTGCGGCTACTGCTAGGACTGGCGGAGGTGCCATCCCCCGACGACGCAGCCGACGCGCTGGCAGTCGCCATCTGCCATTTTCACTCAGCCCGCCTGGCGGCGCTTTCCGAGGAATGAGCGCGAGATGATCGCCCGGCTCAGTGGGACGGTGTGGAGCATCGGAGAGGATCACGTGGTGGTTCGCGCTGGCGAGATTGGCTTCCAGGTGCGTGTGCCCTCCGGTGTGCTGGCACAACTGGATGAAGTGGGCCAGCCGGTGGAGCTATTCACCCACCTGCACGTGCGTGAAAACGAGCTGGCGCTCTACGGTTTTCTTACAGCAGAGGAACTGACACTATTCAAACTCTTGTTGAGCGTCTCCGGGGTCGGGCCGAGAGTCGCGCTGGCACTGCTGGGCGCCGTTTCGCCGGATGCGCTCCGCCAGGCCGTGGTACAGGAAGAGCCAGGCCTGCTCTCCCGGGTGCCGGGCATCGGGCCTAAGACCGCCAAGGCAATCATCTTTCACCTGAAGGATAAAATCATCCCCACCGGGGTAGAGGCAGCACTCTTGCTAAGTGAAGCCGACGCCGAGGTCATCGCCGCGCTGACCGGCCTGGGCTTCAGCCTGGTCGAGGCACAGGCGGCGCTTCAGAGCCTGCCCCGAGGCGATGAGGACCTGTCTATTGAAGAGCGAGTGCGCCAGGCGCTGGCCTACTTCGCCGCGCCCTGACTTCGACAAACTCAGTCGAACCGATCGGAGGGATACCGGTGGTACAAGAGTTAAAGTCAAAAGAGCGTCTTGAATGGCGACAGCCACTAGGTCGCCTGCTTGCCTTCAACATCCGAGGCAAGATCGTCCTGCCCTATCTGATTCTCACGCTGATCGTAGCGATCATCGGCACCTACGTGGTAACCAGCCTGGTCGCCAGTTCTCTCGACGAGCGCTTGACCAACCAGTTGCTTGAAGCGGGGCGTGTGGTTTCGGACAGCCTGGCACGTCAGGAACTGACCCACCTGGAGTCGGCGCGGGCAGTGGCCTTCACGACGGGGCTGGCCGAGGCTCTGCAGGCCGGCGACCGGGATAGCGTGTCTGCTCTGGCTAAGCCAGCGGCCATCGTCCGGGAAGTGGAATGCCTCATCATCGTTGACGCGCACGGCCAGGAGATGCTGCACGTGTTGCAGCAAGATGACGGTTCGTTTGAGACCATAGAGGGGCAGCTTGATACCTCGGGACTGTGGATGGTGCAAACACTGCTCGCGGACGGCGATCCCAACGGTCTGCCCAAGCGTAGCCTGGGGCTACACCTGGTGAATCAGCGCTACTACTACTTCACGGCTATCCCTGTCGCGCTGGAGAACAGGATGGTCGGCGTCGTCGTCGTTGGCACCTCGCTCGACACGTTGCTACCACACTTCAAACTCACCTCGCTGGCCGACGTGATTATCTATCTTGATGGCGGCCACGCCGTTGCCTCCACCTTTGGCGCGGCCGCATCTGTGGATGAACTCTCGATCTCGCCAGAATCGTACGAGAGTATCCTGTATAGCGTCGATTCCACTCCCGGCGAGAACTTCCGCATTAGCGGTCGTTGGTACCGCATCGCCCGCAACCCTCTGCGCGTGGCCAATCAGAGCCTGGGGGTTTTCGCCGTCGTCCTGCCCTCGCACTTCATCGTCCAGGCCGGCGCTACCAGCCGCAATACCTATGCGCTGATCTTTGCCACCGCGACGGCGTGCGTCATACTTGTCGGATACCTGATCTCCCAACGTATCACCAGCCCCCTCAGTCGCCTGGTACACGCATCACAGGCTGTAGCGGAAGGGCATCTCGATCAGCGCACCGGCATCGTGAGCGCTGACGAGATTGGCATGTTGGCTGCGACCTTCGACAAGATGACAGGGCGATTAGAGGAACGAACCCATGAGCTGGAGGAGGCACTTGGTCGCATGAGATCTATACTCTCCAGCATTGGCGATGGCGTGATGCTGGAGGACCTGGAGGGAAACTTCATCCCCCTGAACGCAGCAGCCGAAACCCTGCTGGAAGAGATGGCAGCCAATTTTATGGTCGGCCCACTGCGTGAACTGCCCGTAGCAGATTATGACGAGGCTTCGGACTTGCAACTGAGTCCCTGGCTTCTGGACCGCCGACGCTTCGAGGTGGGCAAGAAGGTGATCAACACGTACTCCGCAGCCGTTCAAACCGACGATGGCGAGCACCTGGGCACTGTGATCGTGCTGCGGGACGTGACCGCCGAGGTCGAGGCGGAGCATCTCAAGGACGCTTTTGTCACCCACGTATCGCACGAACTGCGCACGCCGTTGACGGCGATCAAGGGATATAGCGAACTGCTGCTCGCCAGCGCTGGCGACGCGCTCGGGGAGGAACAGCGTAGCTTCCTGGGGACAATCAGCCGCCACACCGACAACCTGGTGGCGATGATCAACGCGCTACTGGACTTCTCGGAGATGGAGGCGGGAGGCCGGTTGGGCCTGCGGCGGCGTCCTGTCCTGCTATCCACCCTCGTCAAGGAGATAGCGGAGGAGTGGCGCCCGCAGATGGATGCAAAGGGTCTGGCGTTTCAGGTGGAAACTCCTGCCGACCTACCCTTGGTAAACGCAGACACCAGACGGCTGCGCTGGGCGGTCATCAACCTGGTGCGCAATGCCCGGCAGTATACATCGGCCGGCGGTAGCGTGACCCTGCACCTATCCGAGCAGGATGGCCAGGTGATTCTCGACGTCATAGACACCGGTGCAGGTATCCCTCCCGAAGACCAGCAGCAAATCTTCAGCCGGTTCTACAATGTCGTGCGGACCCGCTACAAGTCAGACGAAGAAGCGCGGGGTCTTGGCCTCGGACTGTACGTGACTAAGGTCATCGTCGAGGCACATGGAGGAGAGATTCGTGTCGTCAGTGAAGAGGGGAGCGGCAGCACGTTCAGCATAATTCTTCCAGCCCTACCGAGGCACGAGGGTGAGAGGACATAGCCTGAGGTACCCCACAACAGAAAGCGAGCGCTATGGCCACGAGAGACCCCCACAGCGACCATGAGAACGCCAGAGATCGGGGCTGGCGCGATTGGCTCGTATTCCTCGTGCTGCTGCTGCTGGGGTTCGCCTGCCTCCTGATCGCGGCACAGATGGCAGTCAGGCCGACGCCTATATGGCAAGTCTCTGCCAATATGCTCTCCCAACTGAACCCAGACGAGGAGCGCGAAACTGAAGGGGTGCAAATCGAACCGCTCCGTCCAGAGGTGATGACCCCTCCCTGGGACTGGAACAGCATCCTGACACCCATAGGATCGCCGGTCGCCGTTCCTACAACGGTCTTGGGCCCGCCCCCGGCGGGCACAGCTACGCCGGGGGGAGTGGCCGCAGTGACCCCTTCCCCCAGCGCGACCGCGACCGTGCTCACCCCTTCGCCCACGCCTACGGCCACGCCGACACCCACCACGACGCCCACCACGACGCCCACACCCACCACGACGCCCACACCCACCACGACGCCCACGCCCACGCCTACGCCAACCAACACGCCCGCGCCGCCGCTGCCCACCGACACCCCCACGCCGACACCCACCGACACCCCCACGCCGACGCCTACCGACACCCCCACGCCCATACCACCTCCGTCCATCTTCAGCATCACGCCCAACCAGGGGGAGAATTCCGCCGATGTGCCGGTGGTTATCCAGGGGGCCAACTTTTTCGGCACGCCCACGGTACAGCTTGGGAGCAATACGATCAACGTCACCGCTGCCACCGCCACCACCATCAACGGGACGGTGCCGGCTGGTCTCACGCCCGGCGTCTATGCCCTCACCGTCATCAATCCCGACTCTCAATCCGCCACGCTCTCACCAGCCTACACCGCGCTTAACCCGCCCAGCCCCGATACGACGCTGGAGACAGGCTACCTCTCAACCTTCGGTCCTGGTGCGCCCGGAGGGGGGGACGACGATCACGTGCAACTGATTTTCTTCGCGGTGCCCTCTACCATCACCGACAGCCTGTATTTCCGCATCTTTGACGCCGACACTGGCGGTGGAGGGTTAGGAGAGACAATAGACCAGTTGGAGCCAGTCGGAGGCTATAACACGACGGTCACGTACACACTGCGAGGTTACACCAACACGTATACTGATCCCAATGCACGCTCACACAACCCAAACGCGGCGGGGATCAACTCCGGCACACTGCTGACGCGGACTGTGATCGGAGCCGATGCGACGTACCATGGCAACTGGGGTCTCGTCTTTGGCCCCTACCCGGCCAGCGCCGGGGAGTTGGTCGGCAGCAGGCGGGTGTTTAAGCTGGTGGTGGAGGGAGCCAGTGGTGACGATGGCAATGCTTACCACGCAGTACTAAGCACTGATGCGACGACAAATACAGTCCCGACTGAAAGCCGTGCCTTTGCCTACTCGTGGACGTTCCGACTCACCCCTGCTGCTTCCCAGTGGCTCTATCCATACGTCGCCGCCGGGACGTCAACGTTCGAACAGCACAACTGGGACATGGACGATAATGGCACAGTGACACTGCACACGCCGATGCGGGATGGCATTGCCGCGACCGTTTCCGGGAGTGGTACCGGGGCTTCGTCGAGCCACCCCGTTCAGGCCTACGAAGATGGAGCCACGTGGACCGTGACGATGGGGACCACCATGTTGGGGAACGACCTGACCTTCTGGGCGGTCGGGGACGGGGCCGACCTGGCGATTTTCACCCGCCCGACGACGAACCCGCCACCGTAACTCACGTCCTCCCTCAAGAGTCTCGCACCACCACCGGCAGATAGATGAGATTCACTCCCCGCCTGTAGTTTCGTGTCACGAAAGGCAGGTAGACGCGGATGTAAAGCGTCTCGCCGCTAGGCGGATACACCGATTCAGTTGCCTGTCTGTTCTGATTGTCGCTCTCTACAGCAGCAACGTTCCCGCCGATAGCGGAGACATCGCCGTTCACCGTCACCTGGAAGGTGAGAGTGAGGACATCGCCAGGGCCGAGGGTGCCGATGGTGGCGGTGACCACGCCGCCGGATTCGTCGCAGCGCGCACCCGGCGAACAAGCCACGCTCCCCGCCACCAGCGTCGTACTCGTTGGCACCGTGTCGCTGATGGTGACGCTGGTCTGAGCATGGGTGGCGTTGGTGTTCGTGACGAGAATGCGATACTCGACAGTCTCTCCCGCCCGGAGCAGCGCGTCGTTCAGGTCCACCGCCGTCTTACCGATGACCAGGCCAGATTCCACTGTGCCGCCACTGGGCGGATAGACTGGCTCGGTCTCCTGGGCGCTCTGGCTATCGCTCTCTGTCACGCCGATGTTCCCGCCGATGGAAGAGACACCATCGTTCACCGTCACCCGGAAGGTGAGGGTGAGGACATCGCCAGGGCCAAGGTGGTCAATGTTGGCCACGGCCATTCCACCGAAATCTCTGGGAGCAAGTACAGCGGTGGCAGCCGCGACACCCACTGCCTCGCAGGTCGCCCCTGACGTACAGGTCACGCTCTCCGCCACCAGCGTCGTGTTCGCTGGCGCCGGGTCGGCGATGACGACGTTGCTCTGAGTGTAGATGCTGTGGGTGTTGGTCACCACTACCCGGTACTCGATCTCGTCGCGTGGATAGATCGGAGCGCCGTTCAGGTCAATTGCCGTCTTACTGATCGCCAGGTCGGCGCCGACGACCACCGTCGCCGGGTCGCTCATCACCAGCCCAAGGCTGCTGCTGATGGCAGCGGTGTTGGTAATGATAGCGCCGGGCTCAAGGCCGCTATCCAGGACGACGGCGTAGCCGACCTCCTGGGCGCTGGCACCAGCAGCCACCGTCCCCACGTTCCACACCAGGTCCGGCACTCCACTGTCGTTCGCCCCCGCCCCCCAGATGCTCCCCGCGCTGCAGGTGGTGCTGACGGGAACGGTGTCCACGATCTGCACTCCCAAAACATCCGCGCTGCCGTGGTTGCCGTAGGAGATCGTATAGGAGATCAAGTCACCAACCCGGGCAATGGGCTGGTTGACGCTCTTTTCTACCCACAGGTCCACCGTCGCCACCTCGACCTGGTTCGACGGAATCCACTCGCTGAGATACTCGGCGGTCTCTGTGCTGCTGATGTGAGCTATGTTCTGGATGGTGGTGTTGGGCGGTAGGGTAGCAGTCACCTGCACTGCAAAGCCGACCGTCACCTGCGTACTGGCAGGCAGTTCAGCGTCGTACCAGCGGACGTGCGTAACCGGCGTGATGGGCAATGTGGTGGCCCAGGTAGCGCCATTGTCACAAGAATACTCAACCTGGTTGCCGCCGGATTCCGTGACTGAGATAAGACTGGTATAGTCTGGAATCGGCTCCTGCACGTAGACGCCGGTCTGGGTAATTGTCGTCGAGACGTTCTCGTAGGTCAGGCTATAGGAAATCACGCCGCCCGGAGTCACTGCTTGTTGCTCGGCCTCCTTGCCAAATAGCAGGCTCGAGATGCGGGTGACCGCCAGGTTGGACTCACGGGGGATGTCTAAACGCCGGTCGAGCGTAGCCCAGTTCTGGATCAATGCACCAGCAGGCAGGTCGTCATCGAGCCGCACGCTGAAGCGAATCTGGCCTGCCTCACCGGCAGAAACGGTGCCGGGGGTGACACCAGGAGTGATGACCAGCGTGGGGGAGATATAAGCGCCCTGATCGCCATCGGTGGCGTCGGTCAGCACGATCCACCCGTTACCTGCGTTGATAGCCATGCTGCCGGACACATAAGTGGTGGAGAGGGGGATCGTGTCCGAGATCACCACATCGGTGGCCGCAACCCCGCCGACGTTCTCGTAGGAAAGCGTGTAGGTGATCACCTGCCCCTGTCCGGCAACGGTGGGTCCCGACTTGGCAAACTCGACATCAGGTGCCCGTATGGCGGTCTGGGCCACGTTGCTGCCCGCCTCCACCGTCCGGTCGCTGGCGATATAACCCCTGTTCCCAATAACAGTGCCTTCTTCCACGAAGTTGTTCACCGTCACAGCAAACGTCTCAGTGCCATTGGTCCCCGGCGCGAGTGTGCCCAGCGTCCAGGTGATAGTGCCGCTGGTAGGGTCGTAGGAGCCCCCATCGGAGGCGGACTGGAAGGTAACGTACTGGATGGGCACCACGTCGCGCAGGTTGACGTTAGTGGCGGTGATAGAATCGCTGAGGTTGGCATAGGAGAGGGTGTAGACCAGCGTATCGCCGATTTCGGCCTGCGCGCTGCTGACCGACTTGGTCAGGTTGAGGGGACTAATGTAGACCGTGGCCTCGTCGGTGGGATTAAAGAGCACATCGGCATACTCGTGCCTGCCAACCGCTTCACCCCGGTTGACGTTGACGGCCACGGCGTCGTAAACCTCGACCTGGTCAACGTAGAGATAATCATCCCCATCAACAGTGCCCCCACTGCGGAATCTGATGGCAGTGGTCGCCCCGGCGTAGGGTACGAGGTCCACCACCTCCTGCACATAGTCGCCTTCCTGGTCACCATCGGTCCAGGCTAACACCGTCGTCCAAGCGCTCCCGTTGGAGACGTCGAGATAGAAAACATCGCCCGATTCGACCGCATCAATTTGCCGCATAAAGCGCAGGGTCGGTAGGGTGAAACCGCTCAGGTCGGCCGTCCTGGAAAGGGCCAGGGTCGAGCTCACGATACGTAGATGATAGTCGCCGAGGAAGGGAGTAGTGTTGATGACAACAACATTCCCGGCATGGGGGCCGTCGTTCTCCCCTCCCTCCTGCCAACTGCTTGCCCAGTTCTCCCCACCGGAGTAGCTATCATCCTCAAAGCCATCGTAGATGGTAGCACCCACGCTGCCAGCAGTGGCGATCTGGGCCTGGAAGGTGAGGGTCAGGCTTTGGTTGAGGTCCAGGTCGGCCGAGAGGTCCCAATAGAGCGTACGATTACCAAGCGTCGGTTCCGGGTTCCCTGCGCCGCCGTCGGGATAGGCGACGTGGGTGCTGCCCGACACGTAGGTCCAACTGATGGGCAGGGTGTCGGTGATATCCACGTTGACCAGGGGAGCCTCTTGTGCCTGGGCCACCAGCGTGAAGGTCACGGCTCCGCCGGTGGCCGGCAGGACGGTTGGTTCGGCCGTCTTGTCCAGCGCGAGCACCGGTTCCAGCCAGCGCTGCTGCAGGGGCAGCGTGGCGAAGCCCAGGTCCAGATAGGGGTTTCCAGTTCCGGCCGTGCGCGGGTCCTCGCCCCAGGCGACGGCGAAATCGCCCGTGGCCCAGACGTGCATGCCAGTGTTGTCGTTGTCGGGATCAAAGATGCGCCGCTGTTCCAATACGTTGAGAGCAAAGGTCTGGTCTACGACGCCGTCTAGCGGGCTAAAGTCCACGTAGAAGATAGTGCCATCGGCCAGCGGCGTGACCCACACCGGCGAGCCGTTTTCTGCAGGGGGGATGTTGTAGGATCCAGGCGCCCAGGGAACGTAATAGTCCCGCGTGAGGTATCTGGCAGGGATGCCGGAAAAACCCCAATCGTAAGTCTGATCTGAGGTATCGGCACAGACGACGACGCCAAAGACCCCATCGGGGGAGGTGAAGCGCACTGCCGTATCCACAGGCACGTATAAGCTTCCCCTCTTCTCAGAATAAGGCACCGTCGAGCTGATGTAGGCCGTGGGACTGATGACGAAGGTGGTCTGGGCAAAGCGGTCGTAGGCGTTGACGGTGATCTCAAAGTCGTTGGGGTTGGAGAGGTAGATCTCGGCCTCGTCGCCAGGGTACCCGCTGGAAACAGGCAAAACGTAATCCGCTCCCCACTGCCGTTCGGGTTGCACGATCAGGAAGCGGCCCTGGAAAGAAAAGGGAGGGCTATCTGCACCGGTCACCAGCCCCGCCTGGATTGGCTTGCTGGAACGGATCGCGGTGCCAGCATTGATGGTGATGGTGGGAGCTGAGATGGAGTTGATATAGCCCATACTGGAATAGCTCTGCCCCCGGTCCAGGGTCAGGTTGACGACGTCTGTGCCGTTGTCAATCGAGACGGCAGTATTGTCCTCAAAGGCCCCCAGTTGGAGATAGACGTTGCGAAAGTCGCCGTAGGCATCAGGGTCGCTGAGGTACAAATCCTCGCCGATGGGTACGCGGTAGGAATGAGAATCGGAGTCAACGTAGGCCTGCCGGGAGTAAACCTCCCACGCGCCGCCGACCCACGAAGTGTTCAGCGGCCACATAGCGTGGGTCAGGGCCACCGGGCCACCGCTGGTGATGATACGGTCGCCGCCGTCGTAGCGGATGTCAGCGGGGTCGCGCCCAGAGGCAACCGGCACGTACCGGTTTATCGCTGGTCCGCTGCTCTGGGTGCTGGTCAGAGAAAGAGAAGCACCAACGGTCAGAGTATAAACCTCGGTGCTGCTCTGGACAGGGTTAAACAGGTCGGCCTCGTAGCCGTCTTCCCAATGGTCGTAGTAAACCACCTGGTAGTCGGCGGTGGCCACAAGGCTGACAGTTGAGCAAATCTGACCTGGTACGCTGCCACCATCATAGATGATGTCAAACGCCCGCCAGATGTGCTCCTCGTAGCCCAACACGTAATACTCCTGGTAGCCGGTGGGCTGGGCATTGGCCGAGGCAGGAAGCAAGAATAAGAGCAGTATCGCGATATATACAAACGGGAAAGCAAATCGCCTTCCCGGCCCGAGGAGATATGTACATTGCTTGTGCTTGAACATCGCCTCCCCACGTCCCCATCCTCTCATCCCTCGGAGTCAGAAAGGCGTTCGGGGCCAGATTATCGGACAACCATTTTAAGTTATTGTAACATCAACTGCAGGAAAAGCAATAGTACTTTCTACCCAAGAGAGTTCAGCCCGTACCCAGGCCTCAGGGAACCGCCGTAGGGAGTGGGGTCGGCGTGGGAAGCGACCCGAGGTACCAATAGACCTTGGTCGCGATACAGGGGTCATAATCAGAACCAAGTATGACCCGGAAATCTACCGTCCTGTCCTCAGTCGGCTGAGAGATAACGTCACTCCAGTGCCGCCCGTAGAGACGCATCAGTCGGGAGATGGCCGAGCCTTTAGAAGTAGTGGTAAACTCCACAATTTGCGTGCGCGGATAGGGGCCATCGGCTGGCCCGACGCTCATAACCTCGAAGCCCTCCCAGCGCAGCCTTTCGGCTGCCACATGGCCCAGCCCCTCGTAGGAGGTGGCGTTCCACACCTCGACCCGGAAGGCAGGCTGTTGCGCACGGGCGCTAGCCGGAGGTGCCAGCGCTTCTTCGACCAGGGAGCCGAGGGCCTCGTAATAAGGAACCAACACGTAGGCCCCATTCGGCGCAGTCCACGTTTGCAGAACACTACGTCCCACGAAACAGCTTTTCACGTTCACCATATCCAACTGCGAGCTGATGCTTGCCAGGTAGAGTAATTCGTCCAACCCCAGGTCTGTGGAGACGGTCTCGTTAAGTGCTTCCCACACTTGAGAAATCTTGGGGATGATGTCCAGGGTCAGGATTTGGCGATACAGCCCCCGCAGTACCTGCTGCTGACGGCGGTTACGGTCAAAGTCATGAGTGCTCCAGCGGGAGCGAGCATACCAGAGCGCGTGTTTACCATCAAGATGGTGGATACCCGGCAGCCAGTCCACGTCGGTCTGGCCGGTGGGCGAATCGGGATCAGGGAAAGTATCAGACAAGGAACATTCTACAGCCACGTCCACGCCGCCCAGCGCGTCCACGATCTTGATGAAGCCATCGAAGCCAACCTGCACGTAGTAATGAATGCGTATCCCTAGGTTGTACTCGATGGCAGCCTTGATCAGGCTAGGGCCACCGCCAGGATAGCTATTCCGTACTCCATGGCTGTAGGCAGTGTTGATCTTATCGAAGCCGTGGCCGGGAATCCAGGCATAGAAGTCGCGAGGGATGGAGAGAAGCGCGACTGAGGGGAGCTCAGGATTGACACTGACAACGATGATGGTATCGGTGCGCCCCACATGCTCAGTGGAGGACTGATCGGAGCCCAGCAGGAGGATGTTGATCACGTCGCTGGATTGCTCCACCAGAGGCACCGGCGAGGGTATGGGCAACGGCGGAGGCGTAGCATTGGTACCGGTCAGGATGACGGGCGGGGCAGGCAACGCGGCAGGCGGATGAGGCGTGGGGCTGGGCGTGGGGGTACAGGTGGGTGTGGGCGTGGAGGTGGGGGAGTGGGTAGGCGTAGGCGCGTGGGTGGGCGTAACCGTAGGCGTGGGCGTTTGCGATGGACGGACAGTAGGTGGCGCTGTGGCAAGCGGTTGGGCAACCTCCGGAGCAGCGGTGATGACCCAACGACTGACCACAGTCACCAGCGCCAGGATAACGATCAGAGTCAGCCCTTCCGACAAATGACTCGGGGAGCGTTGCATGTCGTCCGTGTTTCTTTCCTCCAGTTATCCAGGCAAAGTTAGCACATTATACCACGAAAGCCAGTCACCACCAGCAACGGGGGTACTTCAATCTGGGGACAGGTTTGGCGTAAACCGCACCGGCCCTCCGGGCTGAGAAGGACTCGCGCCGTAGCCCATTCACGGCGGCGTGGCCGTGGGAGTCGGCGTGTGCGTGGATGTAGGGGATGCTGTTGGGGTAGAGGTGGGCGTGTGTGTTGATGTAGGAGACGACGTTGAGGTGGGGGTCGGCGTATGCGTGGATGTGGAAGACACTGTTGGAGTAGAAGTCACAGTCGGTGTCAGTGTGGAGGTGAGCGTCAAGGTGGGAGTGGGGGACTCAGTAGGTGTGGGGGACTCGGTAGGTGTGGGAGTGTGTGTCGGGGTATGCGTACCAGTGCCTGTAGGAATGAGGGAGGGTGTGAGAGTGGGGGTAGGGGTCTGCGTAGAAGTAGGCCCAGGGGTCCAAGTAGGAACAGGGGTGGGAGTACAGGTGCGCGTAGGCGGCAACAGTGGCAGGAAGAGCGCCTGCCCGACGTAGATATTATAGCCAGACAGACAGTTGGCTTGCTGGATGGCCTCAATGCTCACGCCACAATATCGTGAGAGAGAGTAGAGAGTGTCATCCTGTTGCACGTAGTAGACAACCCAGTCGAGGGGCGGGCCGCAAGTGTAAGGCTGCGGAGTGGGACTGGCATAAGAGGGAAGAGGCGAGGTAGGGGGCGCAGAAGGGGTAAGCGTCGGCGGGATTTCTGTCTCCGCCGCAGGTTCCGTCGCGGGTTGCGGAGCGGTGGGAGAAGATAAAGGAGTGACCGTGGGCAGGAATATGGTCGGGGAGGGCCAGGGCACGACAATCTCCTGGGTAGGAGGTGGAGGTAGCGAAGTATTGAGTTGGCTCAGCAAGAACCCGCCCAGCAGCATACCCACGCTGATGAACGTGATGGCAAGGCTGCCGAGCAACTGCCGCACACCAGAGGCCTGACTCGCACTGGAACGTAGTGACTCGCTCACCCCTCTACCTCAGCCTCACTGGAGCCAGTCTCCGACGACGAGTCACTGTCATCCTCGGGCGAGAGCGGCAGGATGAAACTGAAGGTGCTGCCCACTCCCATCTCGCTTTCCATCCAGATGCGCCCCCCGTTCGCCTCCACCAGGGCCTTGGCGATAGACAGACCAACTCCGGTTTCGCCCAGGCCAGCGATGAGGGGGTTATCGGCCCGATACAGACGCTGAAAGACCCGGCGCTGATCCTCAGGGGCTATGCCACCACCCGTATCAGTCACGGACACGAGCAGATAATCAGGCAGGCCCTCGACCTGGTCGTCCTGCTCTTCCAGCCTAGCACGAACCAGGATTTCAGTTTCGGGCTGTGAACACTGAGAGGCATTAGATAGGAGATTCAATACGATCTGGTGAAGGCTATCTCGATCCGCGTGCACAGGAGGAAGCGCAGGCGGCATGTCGAGTTGCACGGCCAGTCCACGCTCACTGAACTGGGCAGACAGCGACATGATCACATCCTCGACGACATTGACGATGTCAACTGGTCCGGGTGAAAGTGAGACCTGCCCGGCGTCTATGGTGGTGACCCTGATCAGATCGTCGAGCAGCCTTCCCATACGCTCGACGTTGGCCTGAACGCGCCGCAAGAACTGGCGCTGTGTCTCGCCGAGGATGCCAACTGTCTCGCCCAACAACAAATCCGCATAGCCAGTGATGGAAGTCATCGGAGTGCGGAGTTCGTTAATGAGTGAGACAACCATCTCGCTTTGAACTGTTTCCTCCTCCGAATAAAACGTCACAACCAGCACCCCCGGCGAACCGGCTGCACCGGGGAGGCGTGTTAGTTCCGCCCGCACCATCTGTCCGTCCAGATCCAAGGCCACTGTGGCAGTCTCGCCAGCCTTAGCCCCTTCGCGCGAGAGTCTGTCGACCGCCTGGCCCCACAATGGCTCAGCGAACAGAGCCTTGAGAGGCTTGCCCGCCAACGTCGAAAGGGATGGATCTATGAGATGTTGAGCCCCCGTGCTGGCCATGATGATATTGCCCTGCTCGTCACCAAGCAAGGTGCCACTCAGCCTACCGTCAGTTGGCCGCTCGGCCGGGGCCGACGCTGCTGCCCGGTCTTGTGCCTCCCGAAGCTCGGCCTGTACCTGCGCCAGTTGGCTCTGTAAATCATCCCGCGAGCGGGCAAGTTGCTCTGCCTTCTCTTTCCACCCGGCCAACGCTGCCGCCAGGTTCCGCGCTTCTTGGAGTTCAGCCCGTACCTGTGCCAGTTGGTTCTGCAAATCATTCCAAGAGCGGGCAAGTTGCTCGGCCCTCTCTTTCCACTTGGCCGCCGCCTGGCTTTGTGCTTCTTGAAGTTCGGTCTGTACCTGTGCCAGTTGGTTCTCCAAATCACTCCTGGAGCGGGCAAGTTGCTCTGCCCTCTCCTTCCACTCGATTGACTCGGTTGCCTGACTCTGCGCTTCCTCAAGTTCAGTCTGTACCTGCACCAGTTGGCTCTGCAAATCATCCCTGGAGTAGGCAAGCTGCTCTGCCTTCGCCTTCCACTCGGCCAGCTCGGCCTCCAACGCAGCGCGAGCCTCAGCCAATTCGCCTATCTCCTGTCGCCAGACATCGGCTTCGGCTATGGCCCGACCCTGAGCAGCAGTTTCCTGCTCCCGCAGGCGTAATTTGGTGGCCAGTTCCTCAACTCGTTGGCGGCGGCGCTCCAGCTCGTCTTCCAGTTCAGCCGTTCGCTGGGCCATACGGTGTGCTTCGCTGAGAGCTTCTTGCAGTTCGACGCTGCGGCCAGGCGCCTCCCAGCGGCGGGCACTGACCAGCGACGCAACGAGCGCTGCACCCACGGCCCGGACGATCTGTTCGTCGCGCGCTGTCCATCGCTGCTGGGAGACCGGGTTCCCGACCAGCATAACGCCCAGCATGGTTTCCCCACCACTCAAGGGCTGTATCAGTAAAGGGCCTGGCCGCTCGAAGCCCAGGCTGCGGTACAGAGCAACAACGGTGGGATCCTTGCGCGGTGCACGTGCGCGCTGCAAGCGGTTGGTCTGGAGGGCAGTAGACAGCAAGGGATGGGCGGATGCACGTAATTTCAGTTCTTGCTGCGCCAGCATCGCGCTCGTCGAAGGATGGAGAGCAACGATGCGTACTCCCCTGGGCGGCTTCGGAAGCGTAAGGCCTATGGCGACCATGTCGGTTCCCAGCGTGCGAGCGATGGGCACAACGGCTGATTTCAGAGCGGCCTCGATATCGCGAGCTGCCTCGATGCGCCGGACAGCGTCGAGGATGCTGACTACTTCCAGAGCGGCATCTCCACCAGTGACCGGAGACACGCTCAGCGCACGGCGGTACACGAGGCCCGCCAACAGCGGCAATGCAGCCAGGTTGGCCAACCACACCCACCCGGCGACGTGGGAAGTAGCGATCGGAAAGACAAACTGTAGGGCATGACCGGTGAGCCATAGAGCAAACAGACAGGCAGTCAGGCTCCAATCACCCCTGCGCCAAGTCAAACTGGCAATGAGGGCCAACACGAGGGTCGCTATACTGGAGAGTCCCCACGCCTTCTCTTGCCAATAGCCGCCGTAGATGAAGCCCTGGGCCTCAGCCTGCGGCCAGAGAGTGGCAAAGGCTGCATAAGCACCCATGGCTATCAGGAGGGTAAGGAGCAACAGCATCAGGCCCAAGCGCGCATGTCGCTCCAGGATCGGCAGGAACGCCCAAGCAGCCAGCAGCACCGTGGCGAGGTCAAGGAAGCGCTCAAGCGGGGGCAGAACGACGTTGAGCGACACCACGCCAACGAGATCCATTACAGCAACGAGCATCAACAACGTGCGCGCAAGCGCTAAACCGATCCCGGTCACCAGCAATCGCATGGCTGCCGCATCACGGCGGTGACGATTCCAGTGCCCGAATGCTATTCCCAGAACGATTTGGATAGCAAACAGCGTCACCAGATGATAGACCAAATCACCAGGCGGAGTAATGATCAATTCGACAAAATCTTGCAGAAGCTTCATCGTCCAGTTGTGATTGGCTGGAGGCTATTGCTGCTCGGCCCGGTGGTGGGTGTTGGCCCCAAGCTGTCCCGATTGTACACCAGGGTCCATCGGCAGTCAATTCACACGTTCACCTCGCGCCAACTGCCATAAGATTATACCATAGCAATGAAAGAAAAGGTAGTTGCCTCGTTACTACCTTGACAATGTCAGATTAACATAAAGGCTGCACTTGCTCGCCGGTGCTCGTAGCCCCCGTCCTCCGAACGGTTTCGATATACCGCTCCCTGTGGTTACAGCTACTCAACCAGCGCTCGCTCAAAACTGCATCCGGCCCGAGTGGCAACGTGCCTCTTGACATTTCGCACAGGGCGAGTATATAATCGTACCAAGATGCAGAGTCCCGCCCACATCGTTCGTGTAACACTACGGCAGCGAATGTCGTGGCGATGAACCAGCCGATCCCCCCAACGCCGGTTGCTCAATGGCGGCTGTTTGGAGCACGCACGCTCCGGATGTCTGCCGCTTTCACTTCGTGCTTGCAAAGGCGGCTCATGGAACGAAAACGACGTGATCCCGATGAGACAACAACGTCATCCTGGCGATGAGAAGTGAAGAAATGAGCGACTTGCTACAACGGGGCATTGCAGCCCTCAAAGCGGGGGACAAAGTGCAAGCACGCCGCCTGCTCGGCCGCGCCATTCAAACGGACCCTCAAGACGAGCAAGCGTGGCTGTGGCTATCCGGTGCCGTCGAAAGCGACCAAGAGCGGTTGAGGTGCCTCAACAAAGCCCTGGAGATCAACCCAGCCAGCGAGGCGGCAAAACGTGGGTTGGCTGCGCTCCAAGAGAAACAAGCGAGCAAACCCGCGAAGGCGGCAAAACCTTTCCCCTGGGTCGCCGAGGTGCCCCTCGCACAGCCGCAACCGCCTCAGCCCGTTCCCGCCACGTTGGACCATTCCCGCACACTAGATCAACTGCCTCCAGAGCAGCGGAAGGCACTGGAGGGTTTCTCCGCTCTCATTGCCCAAGAACTGGCCAGCGGCAGGAGTCGAAAAGAGATCGTCAAGCGGCTGGTCAAACGAGGTTTCCCGCGAAAAGCGGTTAAACAACTCGTTGACGAAGTAGCGCGCATGGCAAAACGCACTCGCCGTACCCAATTCAAGGACATACGTCAAGGCTGGTGGACAGTGCGGAAAGTGGCCAGGTTGATCATAGCCCCCATAACCATTCTGGCTATGCTTGGAGCTTCACTCATATTCTTCAAGGGAGATCGCGCCGCTACACTCCTTAGTTTGCCGGTCGGGCTGGTCATAGGAATCGTGTTAGTGTGGCTGCTGGGCCGGGCGTGGGATTGATTTCAATGACAGTGACCGTCACTCAAGAAGCGACTTTCTCGAGACCAGTATCAAGCATTGAGCATCGAATATGAACAAACAACCCAACTCCCGCATGTGCTTCCTCTGCGGCCTGCAAAACCCGGTCGGCCTCAAACTGGCCTTCTACGAGAACCCCGAGACCGGGCAGGTGCAGACCGAATTCATCGTGCCCGCAGAGTACCAGGGCTACCCCGGCGTCGTCCACGGTGGCATCGTCGCCGCTGTCCTGGACGAGATCGCCGGGCGAGCAGTGATGCTGGGTGGCTCTGACGAGAATTTGATGGCGACGCTCCGCCTTACCGTCCACTACCGCCGCCCCACCCCTACCGAAACCCTCCTGACCGCTGTGGGCTGGGTAGAGAAGATGGGCGGGACGGGCGCACGGGTGGCTGGCGAGATCCGCCTGCTCGACGGCACCGTCACCGCCGAGTGCGAAGCTGTCCTGACCACCGTGCCAGAGGAGTTCCGTGCCCGGTGGGAGCCAGAAAAGGCGTATTGGAAGGTGTACGAAATGTAGGCGTGAACCCTTGTGGTCGCCCTGGCGAGCAGGCTTCGTCCTGAGGCGCTTCGGCTGAGGACGTTCGACTGAGCTCAGACTTCGGCGAGCTCAGTCGAGCCGTCGAAGCCCTCAGCAGCGAAGCCTCAGCCCGAAGGGCGCAAAGTCTGTCTCTACCCCAAATTATTGGCAGATACGTCGGCGGGTAGTCTCCCTGTAAAGTGTTGGTAGCGTTTGTCGCCCACTGCCAGGCGCTGAACCGCCTGGCTCAGAGCTAAACCCCGCTTCGCGGGCTCCCCTACAGCCTCCATAAGGAGGGTTGGGCTTTTAGCCTGACGGTTTAGCGTCCGGCGGGCCGGGTAAAGCAGCACCAACACCCAAGAGGGAGACTACCCGTCGGCGAGACCCGGAGGCTGGAGTTCCGGGAGCCCTCCTGGGAACGTATCTATGCACTACCAACTGCTGCGTCGGGTCGGAGGTCTATCTTGAGGCTGGCTGTCGTATTGGCACAGGGGCTACGCTGCGCCGGGCTATCGTCCTGCACGGCGCGACCGCTGAAGCGGGGACAACCATCGAGGAGACGGTGGTCGGTTAAAAGAAAAAGCGCAAGGTACCCCCCTGCGCCTTCTGTCCCCTCAACTGTTCTTTCGCTATAGGTCAGGCACGCTGCGCCGGAGAATCTCGTACTGCTCCAATGCCCGTCCCGCCCCCAGTGCCACACAGGCGATGGGAGCGTCGGCCACGTAGGCCGGTACACCGGTCTCGCGCGCGATCAGCTCATCCACCTTGCGCAATAGCGCACCGCCGCCGACCAGTACCATACCACGGTCAATGATGTCCGACGACAACTCCGGCGGCGTCTTCTCCAGCACCGACTTGATCGCACTGACCACTGCCGAGAGAGGCTCAGAAAGTGCCTCGGTGACCTCCTCGGAACTGATGGTGATGGTGCGGGGCAGCCCAGCGACCTGATCGCGGCCCTGCACCTCCATACACTTCTCCTCCTCCAGCTGCAGCGCGGCACCGATGCGGATCTTGATCTCCTCCGCCGTCGGCTGGCCGATCATCAAGTTGTACTTGCGACGGATATAGGCCGCGATCGCTTCATCCATTCGCAGGCCACCAATGCGGATCGAATTTGCCACCACAATTCCGTTCATCGCAAAGACGGCCGCTTCCGTCGCTCCACCTCCTAGGTCCACGACCATGTTGCCTGCCGGTGCCCCAATCGGCAAGCCAGCCCCTAGTGCTCCGGCCAACGGCTCTGGTATCAAGTGCGCCCGGCTGGCACCGGCATCCAGCGCGGCTTCGCGCACCGCTCGCCGTTCCACACTCGTCACGCCATAAGGCACGCTGATCATCACCCGTGGTTTGAACAGCATGAAACGCCCACAGGCTTTGCGGATGAAGTATTCCAGCATCCGTTGGGTCACCCGGTAATCCGCGATCACGCCGTCGCGCATCGGGCGCATCACCTCAATGGCGTCTGGTGTGCGACCCAGCATGGCCTTGGCTTCCTCGCCTACGGCCACGATCCTGTATTCGTCGGACGAGATGGCGACTACCGAGGGCTCCTGCAAAACGATCCCCTGCCCTCGCACGCCCACCAATACGTTAACCGTACCCAGGTCAACCCCCAGCTGTTTTCCAAACATCCAGTATCGCTTAGTCCTCCTTCCCGATTATTCGCTCGTGCCCGCTTCGGGATATGGCGGCGTGATGCGGCGCCGGCGGCGCCGTCTTGCCACCTTGAGCCGCACCTGGGAGCGCCGCAGCGCCACCTCAGTCAGCCGCCGTTCCTCGGGTGGCACTGTACCCAGCATCTCCAGTGCACGCTGGCGGGCCGCTTCCGCCCGCGCCTCGTCGATCTCATCAGCCCGCTCAGCCATGTCGGCCAGGACGATCACCTCATCGGGCAGGACGTGCATGAAGCCGCCGTGGATGGCAAAGTAGTACTCCTCCTCGCCAACCCGCGTGCACAACTCGCCCTCCGCCAGTTGAGTGATGAGTGGCGCATGCTTGGGCAGGATGCCCAACTGTCCCTCAACGCCCGGCACAAGCACAATATCTACTTCGCCACTATACAACTCTCGCTCTGGAGAGACGATGGTCAATTTCAAACCGGCCACAAATATCCCCTTCTGAGATTCACACTCTCGCACATACCGGCCTAGCCCGCTCCGGCACCAGATGCAAAACGGCTTCTACTGCGCCCACGACACGTTGGGCCTCGGGGGCCAACCTCACCTCGTGGTCTTCGGGGCAGCATAACGGTTGCGCTTGAGCCGCGCCGCGACAGTCTTGGCATAACCCCGTACTCGCGTAACTCAGGTCACCTGAGTTCAGACCACCGCTAAATGGACTTGGTAATCCTGGACATAACCCCTCTTGCCCTGGAGCACAGTACTCTACATTTCCTCCAACCATCGTCATCCAAACCTCCAGGTCTTTGATCGTGTTGGGGTCAACGGCCATTGGATTACCGGAGAGGATAACCAAATCGGCATATTTACCAGGTTCCAAGGTCCCGATGACATCTTCCTGTGAAACAGCATAGGCCGGTTCGATCGTCATGATGCGCAATGCTTGCTCAACACTGATTGCATGCGGCACTAACCAGGGCTCCGGTGTGCAGATTGTGCCATCCTTGTTCACCTGTTGGCGAGTGACCAGCCCGTAGAGCTGGAGCATTGAATTGGGGTTGCGGGACCAGTAAGTGTCTGTAGGATCTACATCCCAAGTAAAATCTGTCTCAATGTAGACGTGGACTCCCAACCCTGGAAGCCTATAGCGATTGGCGTTCCACTCGTAACGATGTGGGCCATGGTAGGTGACGTAGCCACTTTGGTCGCAAGTGTTGAAGTAGCCCCGGAGTGAGGCCAGAATGTCAAGGTCCGCATACCGCTCTAACAAATCGGGCCTTATCAGGGCATTGTGCTGGATCTGATGGCGATACCGTTCGTTCGGCTGACCGTCCAGGGCGAATTCGATGGCATTTAGCGACGTCTCAATCCCCTGGTCTCCCATCGCATGGAAAGCTACTCGATAGCCAGCCGCCTGTGCATCAGCGACGACCTGGTTTATCTCCTCCTGAGTCCAGTATAAATCCCCTCGGTCGCTGCCGCATTGTCCTTTGAACCAATCTGTCGCTACAAAGTCTGGCTCATAGGGTTCACTCAAAGCCGGACAGCCACGTCCTCCCCCACTACCGCCATCGACGAAGACCTTGATCCCAGGAATACGCAGCATTCGATCAGAGTCAAGGATAGGATCATTCTCAGGGTACCATGCCCTCACAAACACTTTTTCGCCGTCTTGCAGTATCCCGTCGTTATAACTTGCGAAGACGTTGACCCGCAGGCGGAGCTGGCCAGACTGCTCGGCCTGCATCAGCTCCTCAAGAAATGGCTCATCAGCCCACATCTCAGTCACCGAAGTGAAACCGAATCTCAAGGCGACGTCCTGTGATTCGTCCAGAGTCCTTCCCCTCCAAAGGATATGCGTGTGGCCGTCGACGAAACCAGGGAGGAGAATCCGGCCAGCGAGGTCCACCACCCTCGTTTGTGGCCCCTGCAGAGCCAGGATGTCCACGTAGTTGCCAACTGCCACGATCTTCTCCCCTCTAATAGCAATAGCTTGTTCCTGAGGCTGGTCATCATTCACTGTTAAGATTACACCGTTGTGAAAAATGATGTCGGCTCCGTCCGCAGCCTCTGGTGTCTCACTCGTGGTGGCAGTTGGCGGCACGGCTGTGGGTGTGGCAGTTGGCGGGACGAGTGTGGGTGTAGGTCGGGGTATGCCACATGCTACCAGAGGCAGCAAAAACAACATCAAGCGAACCGTTTGCGGTAGCAATCTCTTGCGATTCATCCCACCATCATCAAACGTAGTTCCTTGATCTAGAAACAGGCTTCAATTTGCGCGGGCCGCCCAAATACATGTTTATGGTCACAAATAACCACAAACGTGCCTATCTTAACAATGTCAGATTAACATAAGGCAGGCTACACCCGCTCGCCGCTGCTCGTAGCCCCCGTCCCTTCGGGCTGAGCCTCAGGACGAAGCCTCGGGGGCGTCTCAGGCGAGATTTGCCCCAAGAACACGCGGAGACGAGGGCTGAGAGCCTTTGGCCGAATGTGACATTGTCAAGTTATACACGGTTTCTACACTCCCTTTCTGTTTGTGCACAGGGTATGAACTTCTGGACGTCAAGTCAACACTGAGCACCTGGGAACCTTCCCTACGCCACCTGCATCTCCTGCGCTTTTTCCACCACCTCGTCTATCGTGCCGACCATGTAGAATGTGTCTTCGGGCAGGCGGTCGTGTTTGCCCTCCAGGATCTCGCGGAAGCCGCGCACCGTTTCCTCAATGGAGACGTAACGACCGGGTTGGCCGGTGTACCGCTCGGCGACGAACATGGGCTGGGAGAAGAACTTCTCGATGCGCCGCGCCCGGTGCACGGTCAACTTGTCCTCCTCCGAGAGTTCCTCGATGCCCAGGATGGCGATGATGTCCTGCAGGTCCTTATACCGCTGCAGCACCCGTTGGACCTCACGGGCGGTGTTGTAATGTTCCTCCCCCACGATGCGCGGGTCGAGGATGCGGGAGGTGGACGTCAGGGGGTCCACGGCTGGGTAGATGCCCTTCTCGACAATGGCCCGCTCCAGCGCGATAGTCGCATCCAGGTGGGCGAAAGTGGCCACCGGCCCCGGGTCGGAGTAATCGTCGGCCGGCACGTAGACCGCCTGCATCGAGGTGATGGAGCCCCGCTTAGTGCTGGTAATGCGCTCCTGAAGCTCTCCCATGTCGGTGCCCAGCGTAGGCTGATAGCCGACTGCGCTGGGCATGCGTCCCAGCAACGCCGAGACCTCCATCCCCGCCATCACGAAGCGGTAAATGTTGTCAATGAACAGCAGCACGTCCATCCCCTGATCGCGAAAGTACTCGGCCAGCGTCACGCCCGTCAGCCCGACGCGAAAGCGCACGCCCGGCGGCTCGTTCATCTGCCCGAAGACCATCACCGCCCGATCAATCACGCCCATCTCGGTCAACCCGTTGTAGAACTCGGTGCCCTCGCGGCTCCGCTCCCCCACGCCAGCGAAGACAGAGATGCCCTGGTGGTACTTCGCCATCGTGTACATCAACTCGGTGACGATGATGGTCTTGCCCACGCCAGCGCCGCCGAAAACGCCCGTTTTCCCACCTCGGGTAAAGGGGGCGATCAGGTCAATCACCTTCAAGCCGGTCTCGTGGAACTCGCTCCGAGTTGACTGGTCCTCGAACGGAGGGGCCAGGCGGTGGATGGGATAGCGCTCAGTTGCCTCCACCGGGCCTTTGTCGTCAATTGGCTCACCCAGGACGTTGAACAGGCGGCCCAGCGTGGCTTCCCCAACCGGCACAGAGATCGGGCCTCCGGTGTTGACGACGGGCATCCCCCGCTGCAGCCCATCGGTGGTATCCATCGCCACGCAGCGCACCCAGTTGTTGGGCAACTGCTGTTCGGTCTCCAACACCAGCTTGCGACCGTCCACGAACACCTCGAGAGCGGTGTAGACCTCCGGCAACTGCTCCGGTGGGAACGCCACGTCCACCACCGCGCCTTTGACCTGGGCGATTCGGCCTTGCGGCTGTTGCTTCATCATAATCCTCCCTTGAGAAAAGAGGTGGTCCCCTCGTAGTGTGTTGGTAGTGCCTCTGATCGCTGGTCGCCCGGCGCTAACCTTCGACTGTGCCCTTCGATCCTTCGGCTACGCTCAGGACAGGCAGGCTCAGGCAGGCCCGCCGGGCTCAGAGCTGAACCCCGCTCCACGGGCTTTCCATAGCCTCCGAGGGAGGGTTGAGCTTTCAGCCGGACGGTTCAGCGTCCGGCGGGGCGAGCAGGACAACGCCAACACTTAAGAGGGTGACTACCAGAAAAGAGAAATCTTCCTAGCCTTCGGCCAGCGCCTGCGCCAGCGCCTCCGCCCCACCCGCGATGTCCAGAATCTCGCGGGTGATAGCTTGCTGGCGGGCTTTGTTGTAGTCCAGCGTCAGCTCATCAACAAGCGCGGCTGCGTTCTCCGTCGCATTGCGCATGGCCACCATACGCGCTGCATATTCGCTGGCGTGCGCCTCCAGCACCGCCTGGTAGACCTGCAGCTCGGTGAAGCGAGGCAGAAGCGCCTCTAAGACAGTGATGGCATCAGGTTCATAAATGTAGTCCGCCACCCGCGCCGGCTGCACATCCACCACGTACTCCAACATCGCCTGTGTATCCAGTTCGGTTGGGCGGAGAGGAAGCAGCCGCTGAATGACAGGGCGGTACACTAGCATGTTGACGAAATCGGTGCGGGCCAGATAGACCTCATCCGCCCGGCCTTCCAGGAACTCGTCAATTGCCACGCGAGCGACGGCAGAGACATCGGCCAGGCCGGGCACTGGTGGCAGGCCGTGGAACGCCGCCACGATTTCCGCTCCCATACGCCACAGCATATCCCGGCCCCTTCGTCCAAGAGCGATATAGCGGACCGGGAGACCCAGCCGCTGTACAAAATCCAGCGCGGTCCGCACGACATTGTGGTTATACGCGCCGCACAGCCCTCGATCGCCAGTGATGAGGATGATGAGGATGTTTGTCACCGGTATTCGGCGGGTCAGCAGAGGATGCAGCGTCTCGTTCGCGGCCGCACCTAGATTGACGATGACCTCCCAGGCAGCGTGGGCGTAAGCCCGCGTTGCCAACACAGCCGCCTGCGCCTTACGCACGTTTGACGCGGCAACTGCCTGCAGTGCCCGCGTCACCTGCCCCAGATTACGGATGGACTGGATGCGCCGGCGGAGCTCACGCGCTGTCGCCACTGTTCATCTCTCCACCCGATTTGACTTGCGCGCCCCACGTCTGGTTGAACTCTGCCAACGCGGCCTTCAACTCCTCCTCGGTCTCTTCGGCAATCTTCTTTCGCGCGGCGATGTCGGCGCCAACCTCGGAACGCTGAGTGCGCATAAAAGCGAGCATCTCCTGCTCGTAGCGGCGCATCTCTGCCAACGGCACACCGTCGCAGAAGCCATGCGTGCCTGCGTAAATAATCATCACCTGCTCCTCCAGCGGCACCGGCTCGTACTGGGGTTGCTTGAGGATCTCCGTCAGCCGGCGGCCTCGCTCCAACCGCCGCAGTGTGGCTTCATCCAGGTCGGAGCCAAACTGGGCAAAGGCGGCCAGCTCGCGGAACTGCGCCATCTCCAGCCGCAATCGCCCGGCCACCTGCTTCATCGCCTTGGTCTGCGCGTCGCCTCCCACGCGGGAGACGGAGACACCCACGTTGATTCCGGGACGGATGCCAGCGTTGAACAGGTCCGTCTCCAGGTAAATCTGGCCGTCGGTGATGGAGATCACATTGGTGGGAATGTAGGTGGCGATGTCGCCCAACTGGGTCTCGACGATGGGCAGCGCGGTCAGGCTGCCCCCTCCCCGGTCATCGTGCAGCCGTGCCGCTCGCTCCAACAACCGCGAGTGCAGGTAGAAGATGTCGCCGGGATAGGCCTCGCGGCCGGGAGGACGGCGGAGGAGAAGACTGACCTGCCGATAGGCCCAGGCGTGCTTGGTCAGGTCGTCGTAGATGATGAGCGCATCCCGACCTCGCTCCATAAACTCCTCGCCCATGGCGCAGCCAGCGTAGGGGGCAATGTATTGAAGTGCCGCCGGTTCCGAGGCGGAGGCAACGACGATGATGGTGTGATCCATAGCCGCATGCCGCTCCAGCGTCGCCACCACCTGTGCCACCTGGCCCTTTCTCTGGCCGATGGCCACGTAGATGCAGAGCAAGTCCTTGCCCCGCTGGTTGATGATGGTATCCAGCGCAATGGCTGTCTTGCCGGTCTGGCGATCGCCGATGATCAACTCGCGCTGTCCCCGCCCGATAGGGGTCATCGCGTCAATCGGCTTGATGCCGGTCTGAACCGGAGTGTCCACGTTCTGTCGCTCGACCACGCCCGGCGCAACGCGCTCGATGGGGCGGTACCGGTCGGCGGCGATGGGGCCTTTCCCATCCACAGGCTGACCCAGCGCGTCCACCACGCGGCCCAGGAGAGCGTCCCCCACAGGAACGGAGACGATGCGTCCTGTACCCCACACCGTCTGGCCCTCCTCGATCTCCGTGTAGTCACCCGTGATGATGATACCAACGTTATCCGCCTCCAGGTTGAAGGCGATGCCAGGAACGCCACCTTGGAACTCGACCAACTCGCTCATCAACACGTTGGCGAGTCCCGAGGCGCGGGCAATCCCATCGCCGACCTCGATGACGGTGCCGACGTCCACTGCCTCGACGGTCGGCTGGAAGCCTTCGATCTGTTCGCGCAGCGCGACTGCCAGTTCTTGCAGGGTGTTCTGGGTTTGCGTGTTAGCCATAACCTACCTCTCTGGTTTTGGATGCAGAAGCCGCTCCATCGTTCACTGAGGACAGAACGGCAGAATGATACACGATTTTGATAGATTTGTCCAGCGCTCGTCAAACGTTAGCCAACCCCCCCGTAGGTTCGAAAACCTACCAAACGGATAGACAAAGACCCCAAGGATTCTTGAAACCCTTGGGGTCTGCGCTGATGTTCTCCTGTGACACTCTGGCTAGCCACGGTGAAACACAAAGCGCAACAAGTCACGCCGCCAGGGCCGCTTGCGGCGCAGGTAGTCGAGACAGTCGGCGAAGCGATAGGGGTCGAAGCCAAAGTGGCGCTGGACGATCAGCAGGTCCGTCGCGCTGCCCACGGCCAGGAGATCGAGCCACCAGGGAGGCGTTGGGGTGTGCGGCAGCAACGCGTCGCACAACGCGATCGCGCCTCGCACCAGGGGCATCCGCACGTGCACCAGCCGCCTGCGTACTCCCGCCGCTGCCAGCACCTCCGCCATCAATTGCTCGAAAGTGAAGTGTTCCGGTCCGCCAATAGGAACGGTCTTTCCAATCAGATCATCCCGATCCAGTGTGTCCACGATACATTGTACCAAATCCACGACCCACAGTGGCTGGAAGCGCGACAGGCCCGGATCAGGTATGGGGAGTACGGCGGGAATCGTCTTGGCCAGCATGGCCAGCACGTTGGTAAACGCATCCTCCGGGCCATAGGTGACGGCTGCACGGAGGATGGTGGTGTCCAATCGGCTTTCGCGCACAGCGGCCTCTGCCTCTCCCAAAGCCCGGAAGAGCGGGTAGGCGGAGGAGCGGTCAGCCCCCAGGCGGCTTAGATAAATGAAGCGACGCACACCTGCTTCCTGCGTCGCCTCGATCAGATTGGCCGTATCTTCGGCGTGGCCATGCAGCCCTACGTCCCGCTCAAGATCTGCTTCCCCCGCCAGGTGAACGACCGCCGTCACGCCCTGCATCGCCGTGCGCAACGCAGGCAGCTCATCCATGCTGGCCGATACGGAGGAGAAGAGAATGTCCGTGGGCAACCGCTGCTCGCGCCGAGAGGGTTGCAATAGACAACACACCTCGCGCCCCCCGGCCACCAGTCGGCGCACCACAGCCCGCCCCACGAAACCAGTGGCTCCGGTGACCAGTATCATCGCCCTCCCTTTTGTGCGGGTGCGATTATACCACTGATGTCAGCGGAGGCCAAGCAATGTGGCGCACGACTCACGCTTCACGTCTCACAAGTCGTTGAATCAGACGCACCGTCAAGCCCTCCAATCGCGCTTGATAGCGCCAGAAGACCCAGGCCAACGCGGCCGCTCCACCGCCCAATGGGATCCACGCCCACCACGGTAACTCCGTCGCGTAGGCCCCCACCCAGCAAGAGATGTACACGCCCGGCAGCCGCCCCAGCGCAGCCAGCACGATCATGCGCGGAATCGCCAACGGGCTCAGCCCGATCAGGAAGCACACGACGTCGTCGGGGAGAAAAGGAAACAGGAAAATGAGGAAGAGAAACAGCGGCCCCCGACGGTCGGCGATCCGATCCCAGCGCGCCAACTGCTCCGGCTTCACCAGATGCTCCACCAACGGCCGCCCGAACCAGCGGCCCAACGCCATCGCCAGCGCCGTTCCCAGCAACAGCCCGACCATGCTGTATAGAGTGCCCAGCCAGACACCGTACAGATAGCCGTTCACCAGCCCCACGAATTGGCCCGGGATCGGTGCCAACAGCACCTGCGCCACGTTGAGGGCGATGCTGACCAGTGGCCCCCACAGACCAAAACTCACCATCCACTCCCGTATGCGCTCCCGGTTGCCGAAGAAAGCCCACAGCGACTCGTGCCAGTACCACAGCCCACCCACAACGGCGACAATCAGCACCGCGAGAAGCGTGGCACGTATCCACGTCCAACCACCCCCCCGTCGCCGTTCGGCTGAGCACTCACGGCGAAGCCCGTTCACCGTTGGGCCTCCGCAGGCATGGTCTGCCGTGGCGGCTTCAGCCCCAGACTGAGCAGAAAACCGATCGCCACGATCGCCGCCGTCACGCTGAAGAGCGTAGTATACGAAGTCGCCTCCAACAACCACCCACCCGCCATCGGCGCCAACGTCAGCACCCCCATGATGGTGTTGCCCAGGCCGACATAGGCCGAGTGCATTCCCTCCGGCGCGATCTCCAGTAGGTAGTTGGTGAAACCCAGCATCCATGTGCTGTTCACAACTCCCAGCGCCACATAAACGAAGGGATAAGCCCGAATCAGCCAGCCGGAGCCCGCCAGATGCGCCACCAGCGCGAAAAGCGGCCCTGCCGCGGCTGCAGCACTCCCGATGCGCGCCACGTACCGCGGCCCCCATCGCTCGCTGACCAGACCCAGCACTGCACCGGAGACCGTCCCTGCTAACGTCTGAGCGACCACGAAGCTGCCGATGACACTCTGCGGCAGGTGCAGCACGTCAGCCGCGTGCACCACGTAGAACGAGACTACCAATCCCATCATACCGACTAAGAGTCGGCAGGCTATCAGGCGGCGAAAGGCCGGATCAGCGAAAATGATCCTCAACCACCCTCTCTCCGTCCGATTACTCGTCTCCGGGTTCGCGTCTTGAGGCAAGGACTCCCGTATCAAGGCCAAGGCGAGTATCGAAGGAACAAACGCCACGCTCGCAAGTGTGAAGATCAGCGTGTAGTCCTCAGGAAAAGCACAACGATCTAGGATCAACCCCACCAATGCTCCCACCCCAACACCAGCCAGCCCGCTGATGACCTGTCCCAACCCAATCAAACGCCCTCGTCGCTTCAGCGGAATGGCTCGTGCTATAATGTCGAACCAGGCCACGGCAGCGACCCCATCGGTGGCAGCCCATAAGCCGATGCAGACGAAAAACAGGATCAGCATAGCTGTGGAGTAGCGGGCCAGTCCGGCCCACAATGCCAACACCATCACCCCAAACATGATCCTTCCGCTCAGCCCGGCAAGCATATACGGCTTCTTGCGCGGCCTGCCACTGATCAGATGGGCAACAGCCAGTTGGGGCAGCAGCCAGCTGCCGTTGAAGACCGTACCGACCAGCCCGATCACGGGCGCTGAGTTGGTCAACTGGCCCACGAACGCAGGCAGCACACTGTAGGGGCTGATGAAGGCGAACGCCACCCCGAAGCAGATGTAGTCCACCAAGAGAGCAACGAAATTCCAGCGGTAGTGGGGAGGCAGGCTCTCAGAATTCTTGCTCACGGCGAAAGTGTACCACGAAGTCTGAGGCCGTCAAGGGCAGCCAGTGATGATTACCAAACCCGTCACTCTGAGCGCCTAAAGGGCGCGGTTACTATATTGACAATGTCAGATTAACATAAAACAAGCTGCACTTGCTCGCCGGTGCTCGTAGCCCCCGTTCCTTCGGGCTGAGCCTCAGGACGAAGCCTCGGGGGCGTCTCAAGCGAGATTTGCCCGGAGAACACGCCCTTGGGGACAAGGGCTGAGAGCCTTTGGCCAAATGTGACATTGCCAAGGTAGATACTCATATTCCCGGCCTGGCGGGAGGGACAGGTGTTGGAGAAACTGGAATGCATCATCGCTCAGAGCGGCGGCGAGATCCTCGACGACGACCTAGCCGCCCACGAGTGGGCGGAACGCTTCTCGCTCATGCATATCAAGTGGCTGGGGCTTTCGCTCATCCCCATCGAGGTCATTCTCCCCCTGGAGAACCCGGACGACGCATCGCCCACTTGACTTTTCGAAAAGCCTGTTGTATAATCTATCAATATAAATATCTAAACATATTGATATATTGATACTTAGGAATGGAAAACTCTCTCGAACAGGAGATTAACCTGCTGCATGCTCAGGTCTGCCAGGGATTGGCGGACCCGAAGCGGATTCTGCTCCTCTACGCCCTGGCCGATGGCCCCTGCCGGGTCACCGACCTGGCCGAGGCCCTAGGACTGCCTCAACCCACTGTCTCTCATCATTTGAAGATCTTGCGGGAGCGCGGGCTGGTCGTGACGGAACGCGAAGGAACCGCCGTCTACTACTCCCTGGCCGATCGGCGGGTTGTTGAGGCCCTGGACCTGTTGCGGATGATGCTGGCGGATCTCCTGAGTCAGCGGGCCGACCTGGCCGAACATCTGAGTGGAAACTAGTTTCTTTACAGAATGGAATGAGGTATCGCAGGCCCAACGCAGCCTGCATAGTGCAGATTCTCAAACTTTCAAGGAGGAGCATACGTAGATGAGTGATAACGGTACTAAGAAGTGTTCCATCGTTGTCTTCAGCGGAGATATGGACAAAGTGATGGGAGCGTTCATCATCGCCACCACCGCTGCTGCGATGGGCATGGAGACCAGCATGTTTTTCACCTTCTGGGGCCTTCAGGCCGTTAAGAAGAAGGTCAAGACAGGCAGCGGTCTCTTCGGACGGATGCTTGGCATTATGTTCGGGGACATTGACAGCATCGGCCCCAGTAAGATGAACTTCGGCGGTGTGGGCCGCTGGATGTTCAAGAAAATGATGAAGGACAAGGAGGTCACCTCGCTGTCCGAGCTGCGCCAAATGGCGATTGATATGGGCATCAGGTTGCTGCCGTGCCAGATGAGCATGGAAGTGATGGAAATCACCAGCGAGGACCTGATTGACGAGATGGAAAAGCCTGTCGGCGCGGCCACGTATGTGCTCGAGGCCCAACAGGCCGATATTACCCTATTTGTATAACATTCAAAACAGGAGGCAAATATGGATCAGATTACCCCGACCAAAACCCTAGACGCGCGCGGGTTAAAGTGCCCGATGCCGGTGGTAAAGACCAGCCAGGAAATGAAAAGCATCTCTGTAGACGACATCTTGGAAGTGATTGCCACCGACCCCGGCTCTATGGCAGATATCAGTGCCTGGTGCAAAAGCACCGGTAATGAACTGTTGGAGATGGAGAAGGGAGACGGAGTCTTTACATTCTACATCCGCCGCCTCAAGTGAGTGCTTGGGGGAGAGGCATCTTCTCCCCCAAGTTCTTCTGTGCGTTGCAACTGTGTCGAATGGGCTTGACACAGTTGGTCAAACCTGGTCTGGAAGATATCGATCTCAAACGTAGGCGTCACGATCCTCTCCCAGCGCGCTGTGGATGATCACCACGTGGAAGTACTTGTGGACATCTAGGGAGACGCACAGGATCTGACCCAACGGAATCCCACGAATGTTGTCCATACAATGGGGCAGAGATACTCTACCCATATTGACGGTGGTGTCAACCACCTACGAAACCTATAATACCAAGAGGTAATATGCGGCCCAAAATCACCAAACGTGGGACATTGTTCATTGTTCATTGTTCATTGTTCATTGCCCTGATCCTGACCGGCTGTAGGGGGGCAGCGGTAACGCCGACGTCTATACCGCCGACCCCGGTACCTGGCCCATCATCGCCTCTCGCCACCCCCACGCCGACCCCCGAGTCACAGCCGACGATTATCACTCTCGGGCTATGGCTACCCGAGGAAATGGACCCCTACGGCGAGGAGCCGGGCGCGGATCTCCTGGCGCAGCAACTGACCGACTTCAGCAAAACCTACCCCGATCTTCAGGTCGAAGTGACCGTAAAGAAAGCCCACGGGCGGGGCGGGCTGCTCGACTTCCTGCGTACGGCGCGGGATGCCGCCCCCTCGGTTCTACCCGACCTGGTGGTGCTGGACGCAGCCGACCTGGAGGCCGCAGCCAGATCGGGCCTCGTCCAGCCGCTTGACCACCTCCTCTCACCGGCCGAGATGAGCGACCGTTTTCCCTTCGCCGCGCAACTAGGGACGGTGAATGAACAGACTCTGGGCTTCGTTACGGCCTCCGATATGCAGCACCTGGCCTATCGCCCCACCCTGTTCGATTCGCCCCCTGTCTCTTGGACGCAGGTCATCTCCCCTCCCATCCCTTTCTTTCTCCCTGCCGGAGGACGTGACGGACAGGCCAACGACGTGACACTGATACAATACCTGGCCGCTGGCGGCAGGCTTACCGACGCGGACGGCAACCCGTGGTTGGACGAAGACGTGATGGTGAGCGTCCTCACTTTCTACAGCGACTGCATCGGCACCACCACGATCTCGCCGACGATCGTTCTGGGCATCACAGACGCAGACCAAGCTTGGGAGCGGTTTCAGGCTGGAGAAGGTGGAATGGCAGTGGTGCGAGCCAGTCGCTACTGGCTCGAGGCCGACGAAACCGTCGCCGCCGCGCCGGTGCCCACCCACGACGGGCACCCTTTCAGCATCGCCCGGGGCTGGGTGGTGGCGATGGTCACCGACGACCCTGCGCGCCAGGCGTTGGCGGTGTTGCTGCTCAACTGGCTCATCGCACCCGAGCAGAGCGCGCAGTGGACGCAGGCGGCCGGCTATCTGCCGGGTACGCGCAGCGCGCTGCGGCTATGGGACGTATCGGATGTGGACTGGGCTATGTTGCGCGGCATGATGGAGGCCGCCGTCGCTGCCCCCCAGCCAGAAGTGATGGCAACCATCGGGCAGGCTATGCAGGAAGCACTGGAAGCCGTGCTGAGAAGGCAGGCTACCCCCGAGGAAGCTGCCGCCGCTGCCATCGAGATCCTTGGACAGTGATGCCATGCCCGGTCGTGACCTGCGTGCCGACGCTCGCGAACTACAACAAGCTGCGCTGGCCGCCGTCGAACCTGCGGCTACCGTGCACCGGCACGTCCGTCGTCAGGGGGACATGCTCACCGTCGCCGACCGTCGCTACGACCTGCGCGACTACGAGCGCGTGTTCGTCGTCGGAGGCGGCAAGGCCGCCGTGTCAATGGCCGCTGCCATCGCGGACATCCTGGGCGTGCAATTGATTGAAGGCATCATCGTCACCAAATACGGCCACACCGCAAGCATCCAGCATCCAGCATCCAGCATCCAGTTTCTAGAGGCGGGGCATCCAGTGCCTGACGAGAACTCTGTACGCGGGGCGCAGGCTATCGCCGACTGCGTTGCCCGCGCGACGGAACGCGACCTGGTCTTATGCCTCATCTCCGGCGGCGGCTCTGCGCTACTGACACTGCCCGTGCCAGGCCTGACGCTGTCCAACTTGCAGGCCCTCACCGACACACTGCTCCGCTCCGGCGCGACGATCAACGAAGTGAACACCGTGCGCAAGCACATTTCGCGCATCAAAGGCGGCCACCTGGCCCGCCTGACCGCCCCGGCCACATTGATCACCCTCATCCTCTCCGACGTGGTCGGCGACCCGCTCGACGTAATCGCTTCCGGCCCTACCGTGCCCGACCCGACGACGGTGGCGGACGCACGAGCGGTACTGAAACGGCACGAGATCCGAACCCTCCCCCCCTCCCAGGGGGGGATAAGAGGGGGGGTACTTCACGAAACCCCCAAGCCAGGCGATCCGGCCTTCGAGCGGGTGCAGAACGTCATCGTCGGTTCCAACCGGCTGGCGGCGCTGGCGGCGGTGGAGAAGGCCCGCCAGTTGGGGTTCAACACGCTGCTGCTGAGCACCTACATCGAAGGGGAGGCGCGGGAGGTGGCGAAGGTGGCGGCGGCGCTGGCGAAGGGAGCGCGCGCCCACGGCGATCCCCTGCCTCCGCCAGCCTGCCTGGTATGGGGCGGCGAGACGACGGTCACCGTGCGAGGGCAGGGAAGAGGTGGCCGCAACCAGGAACTGGCGCTTGCGGCGGCACTTCAGCTTTCCGGCTGGCCAGGGATGCTGGTGATGGCGCTGGCGACCGACGGCACCGACGGCCCCACCGACGCCGCTGGCGCGATCGTCACGGGTGAGACGGTGCCCTGTGCCCAGGCGCTGGGGCTGGATCCCAGGGCGGCGCTGGAGGCCAACGACAGTTATCCCTTCTTCGACGCGCTGGACCGCCGTTCGGCTGAGCCTTCGTCCCGAGCGCCTCGACTGAACTCAGCGAAATCTCAGGCCGAGGGGCGCTCACGGCGAAGCCTGATCCGCACCGGCCCGACGGGGACGAACGTGAACGACCTGCTGTTCATACTGGTGGGGGAGACAACGGCAGATTGGTAAAGGAGCGGAGAACAAGGATGGAATCCGTTCGTGATCCGCTCCTCTCCGGGTGCAATTCAGTTCTGGGGCAACAGTTGGATCGCAACGCCGTGAACAGGCGGCGCTGGGTAGCTTTCTCATTAGAAAGTTGCCCAGCACTGGCCTTTCCAGGCCGGCTCTCCCTTGACGCACGTTTGTCCGTCAGAGGTCTGCAGAGTATAATTGGCGTAACCGTCCAGCGAAGCTTCGCCTCAAACCGACAAGTTGGCCAGGACACAGATTCACGCAGGATTTCGCAGATGATGGCTTAAGGCTTATCCTTGAAGTTGACCCGGCGCTCGTTTACGACTGCGCAGGATCTCACTCATTGGTGCTTTCAGGAGGAACTCTACTGATGCCTCAATCTGATAATGTCCCAATTTGCTGCTGCATCCTCGGTGCCACCGGCTTCATCGGTGGGCAGATCGCGCGTGCCGCCGTTGCCCAGGGCTGGCAGGTGCGCGGCCTGCGCCGCCGCCCCAATGCCGTGGGTGCCATCGGTGACTTGGAGATCGAGTGGGTATCCGGCGACCTAGCCGACCCGGCCTCGTTGGTGACGGCGATGCGCGGCTGTCCCCTCGTCTTCCACGCGGCGGGCTACTACCCCCACCGTGCCCGCAACGTCTGGGAGACGGTGCGCCACGGCGTGACCGGTATGCGCAACGTGCTAGCAGCCGCATCCACCGCCGGGGTCAAACGGCTCGTCTACACCAGCGCGCTCACCACCATCGGGCCACCCTCGGACCCCAGCCGCCTGGCCGGCGAGCGCGACCTGTATACCCCCGGCTCCATCCCCAATCCCTACCTTGAGGTCAAGTGGGCGATGGAGATGGAGGCGCTGCGAGCCACGGCCCAGGGGCTGCCGGTCGTCATCGTCCTGCCCACCGCCGTCTTCGGCCCAGGCGATGTCAAGCCGACTACCGGCAAGCTGCTGCTGCTGGTGGCCAAAGGGCGGATCCCGGGCTACATCGAGGGGGAGATCAACGTCGTGGATGGGCGGGACGTGGCGGCGGGACACATCGCCGCCGCCCGGCGGGGCCGGCCGGGCCAGCGCTATATCCTGGGCGGCCACAATCTAACTCTCCGCGAAATGCAGACTATCATCGCCGAGGCCGCCGGGCGCAAGCCGCCGCGCGCCAAACTGCCGCTGTGGTTGGTACGGGTCATCGCAGAGGTGGGAAGCCTGCTGGGCGTCCCCGGCACCCACCACCTGCGCGCTATCCGCCACTGGCAGCCGCTCGATACCACTCGCGCACGGAAGGAACTCGGCCTCCTGGAGCCCATCCCCTTCGAGCAGACCTGTCGTGATGCGCTGGCCTGGTTCCGCGAGCACGGCTACCTGAAGGGCAGCGCCCTGAGTCTGCCTGTCCTGAACGTAGCCGAAGGATCGAAGGGCGGTCCAGCCGCGCAAGCGACAGAAGAAACGAACTGATGCCCCAAGACCGCCATCCTGGGCGACCCATACTCACGCCCCTCCAGCGCTTCCTCAGCAGCCGCCTGGTCACTGGCGTGGGGATGTTCCTCAGCAAGCACCTGCCTCCGCCCATCGGGCACGGAATCGCGAGTCTCATCGCCGGGCTGATCAGCTGGCTCAAGCCAGACTTCTACTGGATCCTGCATGCCAACCTGCGCCAGGTCGTGGGGCCGGAGGTGGACGAAGAAACGCTGCACCGGATAGTGCGCCAGGTCTTTCGCAACAACGCACGTAATAACTACGACCTCTGGCACTTGGCAGGTAAGGGACCGGAGGCGATACGGGCAGCCGTCCACATCCCACCCGACGCTTGGGCCCGCGCCGAGCAAGCCCGGCAGCGCGACAAAGGGGTGATCATCGTCGGGACACACACGGGCAACTTTGATCTGAGCATCCTGGCGCTGGCAGCCCACGGGCAGGAGGTTCAGATACTGGGAATGGCAGCCCCGCCGGCCGGAGGGTTCGATCTGATGGATCAGCTACGCGAACGCACTGGCGCACATCTGACGACCATCAGTCCTCAAACACTGCGGGAGGCCATCAGCCGCTTGCGCGCCGGAGGGATCGTGCTGACCGGCGTGGACCGGCCGGTGAGCGACGTAGGGAGGCTGGTCGAGTTCTTCGGCCGCCCGGCCCCGCTACCGACCGGTCACGTGCGACTGGCGCTCAAGACCAATGCGGCCATACTCGTCGCCGGCCCCTATCGCGACTCACAGAAAGGCAACACGATGCGTCTCTCTCCACTGCTGGAAATGATCCGCACCGGCGATCGGGATGAAGATCTGCAAATCAATCTGCGGCGCGTGACCGCTTGGCTGGAGGAGTTCATCCGCGCCTGGCCGGAGCAGTGGGCCATGTTCGTCCCAGTGTGGCCGAAGGAAAGGAAACAAATAGATAAGGGAACGGGTAGACAAAGGGCCGGCATTTGATGCTTGCCTGCTCTACTTGCCCGCTTTGGACGGCCCCGCGCTGTTGCTACGGGACGATGACCAGCATCTGACCAGGTTGGATGGTGTAAGGTGAAGCGATCCCATTGAGCGCTGCCAGTGCCTCGGGCGTCGTATTGAAGCGACGCGCGATGGACCAGAGCCAGTCGCCTGGCTGGACGACGTAAGCAAGCGTGCCGTTCGGAGGGCTGACCGGGATGAGCAGTAGTTGGCCAGCCTGCACCGAGCTCCGGTCGGGCAGGTTGTTGGCCGCGACGATGGCATCCTCGGTCGTGCCGTAGCGCCGGGAGATGCGGAACAAGTTTTCCCCAGGCTGCACGGTATAGTAGATGCCAGAGGTCGTCGAGGGGCTGGTCGGAACCAGAGTGGGGATCGGCGCGGTCGTGACCGGTGTGGTGGCTGAAGACGTCGCTGCAAGAGGTGTCCCCGTGAGCGTCGCCTCGGCCGTTGGCTCGGGTGTGGCGTCGCCAGCGCTGATGATAACCAGCCCGTCTGCCTGCTCTGGTTCCGGCAACGCCTGTTCCTCGGGATCCAGGAGCTTGACGATGTTGAACCGCAAGGGGCTGCCTCCCTCAGCCACTGCCCGTATGGTGAAGGAGGCTACCATTCCGCTTCCGTTTACCGGGGTTCCCGGCGCTTGCGCTACGTGGTAGACGATGAGGCCGGCGTCGTTATCTGCCTCGTTCTGTGTTACCTGTGCCGGCATAGGGATGACCCCCTTACCGATTTGAATCCCCTCCGCGTCCGGGTCGGCATCCTCGATGTGCACGTATCCGGGTTCAAAGCCGACGTGCAACTCGATACTGTATAGCCGCTCCACGTTGTCGAGCCACACTTGTACCAGGCGCGTCTCGCCGACGGCGAGGTCCACCACGGAGGGCTCTATGCGCAGCATCGTAGGTCCCGCAAGGGTTGGCATGGGTGTCGGAGTGTCACTGGCAGCGACGGCGGTGGAGGTTGCGAGGGTTGAGGCAGGGGGCGGAGCGACGTAAGGCACCGAGGACGGCATCGGCATCTCATCGTAGGTGAAGCGCGCGCAGCCCACTACCAGCAGCGCGATCCCCAGCGAGATGATAACTGCCACGCCCCGGCTCTTCTGGCCTGCCAGGTTCTGAACACGCTGCGCTTGGTCTTGGCCTGACATTATGGTCACCTCCGTTCTCCCTCACTGGGGCCACTCAGCACACGGGCGACCCTGGCCCATTCCTCAAGAGCGAGTGTCTGTGCGCGCCGCCGGGGGTCCACGCCGACTTCCCTCAATCTGGTCGTCACTTCTTCAGGTGACCTTCTGAGACCGGCGGCCAGCCCGTTGCGGAGTTGCTTGCGGCGCTGGGCAAAGCCAGCCCGCACGACGCGGAAGAAAGCATCTGTATCCTCAGCAGGCACAGGCGGTGTGGTGTGTAGATCCACCTGCACCACTGCCGATTCCACCCCCGGCGAAGGGTAGAAACCACCCGGCTTGATGCGGAAGAGCAATCGCGGCCGCCCGTAGAACTGCACGCTCACCGCCAGCAAGCTCATCCGCCCCGGTTTCGCGACGATGCGCTCCGCCACCTCTCGCTGCACTGTGACCACCATCCGTCGTGGCTTGAGGCTGGCCTCCAGCAAATGACGCAGCACAGCCGAGGTGATGTAGTAGGGCAGGTTGGCTACAACTTTGTAGTGCATGTCAGATAGTGCGTGCTGGACGCTGGTGGCGCTGATCAACGCTGCAGGGTCGAGCGCCAAGATGTCACCCTGGATCAGCGTGATGCCCTCGCAGTCGGCCAATACGTCTCGTAGCACGGCCATCAGCCGTTGATCCAGTTCAACGGCGACCACGTGTCCGGCGTTCTGGGCCAGCCGCTCGGTCAGCGTCCCCAACCCCGCGCCGACCTCCAAGACAACATCGCCGGGGGTCAGTTCCGCAGCCGCGACGATCTTTTCGAGAGCGGTTCGATCCAAGAGGAAATTCTGGCCCAGCCCTTTGCTTGGCCAAAGGTCCCATTGCTTCAGCAGCCTGCGCGCGTCCATTAGCCGTCACTAAGGCCCGAGGATATAATTGATCTGGCCAGAAGGCGGCACAGGGGTCAGCAGATAGACATCTACCCAGCGGTACCAGAGGATCAAATTGTCGTCGTCGTACCCCAAGTCAATACGCCGCCCCTTGATCGCACCGCCGGTGTCACCGGCAATGCCGATGCCGTAGCCGGGCACGTAGACCTGGCTGCGCAAGTTGACCACCCGCGGATCTACGGCGACGATACCGTGCCTCATCTTCATACCCGTGGCCGTGCGTCCATACCAGGGACTCGTCCTGGGCGTGCCGGCGGTAGCGGCGGAGTAGGAGGTTGCCAACATGCGGATCACCCGCCAATACTCGATTGGGCCGGACGGGGTGTCGAGGGTACGGACGATGACCTTCGTTCCGTATCCCATGATTTTCGTCGTGGGTGGGACGGCGATGTATTCGTTCTCGACCGTCCGTGCGACCTCGTGACCGTCCTCGTAGCGCATGCGGATACGCCGTTCCAGGATGCCACGCGCCCCTTCTTGCAGTAATCGCTGATGGTCAATCTCCAGGTCCGGGTCGGGCTGCCACACGGTCTCGAAGGGAATGGGCTCCTGCTCGATCAGGAAGCGCTCGCTGACCCGAACAACCCGGATCGTGGCGTCTTCGTCCGGGGATGCGTCGAGCGCGGGGATGGTATAGTCCTGACCGGTGAGGACGACGCCGACATCGGCCAGCACCCCGCCCACGCGCTCCCGGTGCGTGCGGGTGCGGAGCCTCCGCCCATCAACCTGTACCGTCACCGGTGTGGAGCGGTTAACGTAGACGTGCAGCCCCGCCGACATACGCTCACCCAGCCCCGGCTGGATGCCGTCGGCCAGATAGAGCGTCAGCCCAGCCCGACGCAATGCCTCCCCGACGGTGGCGGCAGTGGTATAGAGCGTCGTCGGCCGGCCGTCCTCGTGCAGCGTGAAGGGGATGGCGCGGTGAATTATGATGCGGACAGGTTCAGGTTGGGTGACGATAAGGTTTCGCCGCGAGTTTCCAGCTGGCCGATTAACCGGCAGGAACTCTCCCTCGACCTCTACCTCATCGTACGGCCCCAGCGACACCCTCGCCTCATACAGCACCTCCTCGACCGACGTGGCGTGGGTACGGAGCAGGAGGGTGTGCCCGTCGGCGCTGATAATCGCAGGACGGGCTCGTTGCACCTGCACAATCAACCCCGGTTCAAGTGGCGTGTCCAATGCAGGGGGGGTGACGCGGTCCTCTGGGTACAGGTTGAGGCCCACGTCCATCAGCAGCGCGCCGACGGTATCCTGATGAGTGCGCAGTTGCTGTGGCTGACCGTCTATCACCAGGGTGACGGGCATCAGCGTCGTCTGGTAGCCGGCTGCCAGCGCAACGACGACGAACACCAGTGCCCCAAGAGCCTTGAGACCCCTTGACAAATGTGGCAGGGAGGATGGGACGGTCGCTGTCGTCTTCATAAGTCACCTTCCCTCCCTCTATCCCCCCCGTTGGGGGGGATAGAGGGAGGGATGGTCGTGCACCCCCCGTCGAATCGCACCCCCCGGCTTACCGGGATCAACCAGCTCCGACCAGGCACCCCTGCGGCGCCCAGGAAGGGCCCCTTACCGCTGCTTCCTCCCGGACCTGACGGATTCGGGGGTTCCTGCCGCGCAGGACCCAATCTTCAACGCCGCTTGAACACGGCAGTTTCGAGTAGCCCGACCCTCGGGGGGGAGTTCGACCCCGCTATGGCGGGTTGCGGGTACAGGGCACCGCCAGCTCCCCGTCTAGCACGACCGACGTCATGCTACCGCAGGGAAGGTAAAATGTCAAACGGGCAATGAGCGGTCTATCGTGCGGAGGGCAAAAGCGCCCCGACGCTGAAGAGACGCCGGGGCGCTGTGGCCGGCCCTGACATAGCGTGGTGGAGCAGCCGCTATGAATTGCGCAGCACCAACGGCAGATACACCTTGAACTGATCCTGGTTCAGCCACACCTGATTGGCGTGATAGTAGTCATTCGCGACGAAGGCATCCAGGTCACCATCGCCGTCCACGTCCCCCAGGGCGACGGCCAGGCTCCAGTCCCTGCCAAAGGTGGGGGCGAGGGGGTGGGTGCTGAAGTGACCCGCCCCATCGTTCAGATAGACACTCTGGGGCCCATCGCTCCATTGGGCGACGACGGCATCGAGGTCGCCGTCGCCATCCACGTCCCCCAGCGCGACATCATAGTTGGGTGTGGAGCCCCCTATGCTCTGGGTCACAGTGAAGGTCCCCGCTCCCTCGTTCAACCACACCTCGTTGGCCGCAGCGTAATTCGCGACGAAGGCGTCAAGGAGGCCGTCGTCGTTCAGATCTCCCAACGCCATGCCATAGCTAAATGAAAAGGCACTGCCCATCGTTTGACTGATGAAGGTCCCTGTGCCATCGTTCAGCCACACTGTGTTGGGCCCAGTATTCTCCACTACAAACGCATCGAGGTCGCCGTCGCCTTCCGCATCTCCCAGCGCCACGGCCATGCCGTTTTCATCTCCCAGGTTCTGGCCGCTGTCAGTAAAGTGGGCCGACCCATCGTTCAGCCACACCCTGTCGGCTCCGCTATTCGCCACGAACGCATCGAGGTCGCCGTCGCCATCTACATCCCCCAGCGCCACGCCCCAACTGCTTGCAGAGCCCGAACTCTGCGTCCACTCATTGGTAAAGGTGCCCATCCCATTGTTCAGCCACGCCTCGTTGGCTTGCATATACTTTGCGACGAAAGCGTCCAGATCGCCATCGCCGTCCAGGTCTCCCAGCGCCACATCACGGCTCTCTGAGGTGCCCAGGCTCTGCCCTTCGATGAACGTCCCTGTGCCATCGTTCAGCCACACCTTGTCACCTTCATAGTTCGCGGCGAACGCGTCGAGGGCACCGTCGGCGTTCAGGTCTCCCAGGGCCACGGCCACGGTGCTCGAGATACCCAGCGTCTGGCCGCTGTCGGTAAAGACACCGCTGCCGCCTTGCACGCCGACGCGGAACCGCCAGACGCAGGCGGTGCTCAGTATCCCGTTGGACACATCGGCCTCGACCAGCTCGCCGGCGTGGAAATCACCGGCGGGGTCGAACACGATGCTGCCAAAGCTAATGTCGCCCTCGAGACGACCCTGGAACCCGCCGTGCACGACAAAGGTCTGCGTGGTGACGGCGCTCTGGTTCACCCCTCCGCTCAAGGTAACGACCACGTCGGTGTTGACGCCAGCGCTGTGAGTGTTAGGAGCCGGGGTGGTCGACTCTACCGCCACCGGCTCCCCGTTCCGCCACACCCTGTTGGCTCCGTTGTTCCCCACAAAGGCATCGAGATCGCTATCGCCGTCCAGGTCTCCCAGTGCCACAGCCTTACTGTTTGCACTCCCCAGGCTCTGGCCGCTGTCGGTGAAAGTCCCCCCTCCATTGTTCAGGTACACTTTGTTGGCTTGACCCCAATTCGCGACGAAGGCATCCAGGTCGTCGTCGCCGTCCACGTCCCCCAGCGCCACAGCCTCACTGTTTGCACTCCCCAGGCTCTGGCCGCTGTCGGTGAAAGTCCCCCCTCCATTGTTCAGGTACACCTTGTTGGCCCTGCCCTCGGTATTCGCGACGAAAGCGTCCAGGTCGCCGTCGCCGTCCACGTCCCCCAGCGCCACGCCTCTGCCTTTTGAACTGAGACCCCCCAGGGTCTGGCCACTGTCTTGGAAGGCACCCGTCCCATCGTTCACCCAGACCTGGCTGGCTATATCAAACCTCGCGATGACGGCGTCCAGGTCCCCGTCGCCGTCCACGTCCCCCAGCGCCACGTCAGAGCTGTATCCACCACTCAGGGTCCAACCACTGTCGCTGAAGGCCCCCGTTCCATCGTTTAGCCACACCCTGTCGTCTTGACCATAATTCCCGATGACGGCGTCCAGGTCCCCGTCGCCGTCCACGTCCCCCAGCGCCACGGCCACGCTGTATGCAAAGCCCGAACTCTGAGTCCAGCCACTGCTAAAAGTCCCCGATCCACCATTCCGCCACACCTTGTTGGCCTGATCATAGTTCGCGACGAAGGCATCCAGGTCGCCGTCGCCGTCCAGGTCCCCCAGCGCCACGTCACGGCTGTCCGAACTGCCCAGGTCCTGGAATTCGGCGAACGTCCCTACTCCGTTGTTCCGCCACACCCTGTTGGCTTCACCGTTGTTCGCCACAAAGGCATCCAGGTCGCCGTCGCCGTCCAGGTCCCCTAGCGCCACGCCAAAGGTGTTAGAGATGGGCAGGGTCTGGCCGGTGTCGGTAAAGAGGCCGCTGCCGCCCAGGACGGCGGTCCGGAACTGCCAGATGGTAGAGGAGATGGGCCCGGTTCCATGCGCGAGGCGCAGCGTGCCAGTGGTAGCACTCATCTGCGCCAACAGGCCCGTCTGCATGGCTTCGTCGTAGGTGATAGACGCCGAGGTGGTCGGCGGAGCGGCCTGGCCGCTGAGCGCGAAAAGTCCCACAGCCAGGGTCAGCCCCAGGCCAAGGATCCACGCGGCGCCCAAGGTCAAGAAGACTGGTCTGATTTTCATTTGCCTCCTCCTGAATACGAAGTGTGCTTCACTGCGTGGTGGGATTAGGTGTGATGCCATCCAAGGGCAGTTGACAAGAGGTCAACCTCACGCTTGTTTCTCGGTCTCTGGTTTGTTGGCGTGGGGGATGGTGAAGGACAGGGGGTGTTGCCGGGATGTAAGGGAGCTACCACCACGACGTTTCGATTATAGGCAAAATCTCGCAAAAAGCAAGGCTGACCGCCCTTGCCTGAGCGAGGTTATGTGATAGAATGAATGCGGGAGGTCTTGATGCCCATTCGCGTGCTTTCGGAAGAGGTCGCCTCGCAGATCGCCGCTGGCGAGGTGGTGGAGCGCCCTGCGTCCGTGGTCAAGGAGCTGGTCGAGAACAGCATAGACGCTGGTGCCCGCGACATCCGGGTGGAGACGCGCGCTGGCGGCAAACAGTTCATCCGTGTGATTGACGACGGCTGTGGTGTACCAGCCGCCGATGTGGAACTGGCCTTTCACCGCCACTCGACCAGCAAACTGGCTACGGCAGACGATCTGACGCGCATCACCACGCTGGGCTTCCGAGGTGAAGCGCTGGCCTCCATCGCCGCCGTCAGCCGGGTGACTTTCGTGACGCGGGCAGCCGAGGAGCCAGTGGGGACGCTGCTGCGGCTGGAAGGGGGGCGGGTGGTGACTCGCCAGGAGAGCGGGCGTCCGCCAGGAACGGCGGTGACGGTGGAGGATTTATTCTTCAACGTCCCGGCTCGCCGCAAGTTTCTGCGCTCTGAGCGGACTGAGCGCAGGCACATTGACGGCTGGCTCACCCGCTATGCGATGGCCTACCCGGAGGTGCGCTTCACGTTGAGCCACGACGGACGGGTTGTCTTTCAGTCGCCCGGAAACGACCGCTTGCGCGACGTGCTGATCGCGGTCTACGGGCTGGAGGTCGGCGCTGCCGTCCTCGAGATCATGCCTGACGATCAGCATCCAGCATCCAGCATCCAGGTCACGGGCTTTGTCAGCCCTCCCTCACTGCATCGGGCCAATCGTGGTTACATCACGCTCTTTGTCAACGGGCGCTGGGTGCAGGACGCACGTCTGAGTTACGCGATCATCCAGGCTTACCACACACTCCTTCCCACCGGGCGGTATCCGCTGGCAATGGTGATGGTGCGCCTGCCGCCGGAGGACGTGGACGTGAACGTGCACCCTGCCAAGGCGGAGGTGCGTTTCCGCGACGGCGACGCGGTGTTCCGGGCGGTGCAGAAGGCGGTGCGACGCACGCTGCTGGAGCGGTCGCCAGTGCCCATCGCCGCCCGTCCGCCGACTGCCTGGCCTGTGCCTCCGGTCCAGCAGCGAGAGGAAGGCCGTGAGCGACTGTCCGGATTGAGGCTGCGACCGGCCGGCGCGCAGTTGCGCCTCGAAACGGAGACGCCGGACGCGACAGCGCTTGCGGGTGCTTTCGCGCCACCGGTCGGGAGGCTCCCGCCGTTGCGGCTGGTGGGGCAACTGGGTGCGACCTACATCGTGGCCGAAGGGCCGGAGGGAATGTACCTGATTGACCAGCACGCCGCCCATGAACGAGTGCTCTTCGAGCGGTTGCTGGCACAGCGAGAACGGGCCGACGTGACTTCGCAGGCGCTGTTGGAGCCGCAGCCCGTGGAACTCTCACCCGAGGCGGCGGGAGTCTTGGAGGATCAACTGGGAGCGCTGGCAAGCCTGGGGTTCCAAGTGGAGCCTTTCGGCGGAATGACGGTGCTGGTGCGAGCGCTTCCGGCGCTTGTGGCGGAGGAGAACCCGCGCGAGATACTGGAGGACGTGGCGGCTGCGCTGCAGGTGGGTGACACGCCGTTGGCCACACGGGTGGAGGAGGCTGTGGCACGCCAGGTCTGCAAACGGGCCGCTATCAAGGCCGGGCGGGTGATGACACAGGCAGAGATGGAGGAACTGATCAGAGGGCTGGAGCAGTGCCTCAGCCCGCGTACCTGCCCCCACGGAAGGCCCACGATGATCCACCTGAGCGTGGAGCAACTAGCCCGCGAGTTCGGGCGGTAGAACGGCGGGTTGCAGGACAGCACGGGTAAGACACAGATTGACACGACTTAGCCTGTTTTTCGCACCCCTGGAAATCGTAACAGTGATTGTACAGATCATA
>JBHIET010000007.1:0-66913 GCA_046760785.1 Anaerolineae bacterium
ACTCAGGACGACTGGCCTGATTTAGCTGCTAGCGGAGTGCGAAATCTAGGCTCAGTACAAGGATTTCGATGCGGCCTCCGGCCTACCCTTCGACAAGCTCAGGGCATCGCTCAATCAGCGGGCACTCGTTCATTTGCGCTGCTTGATTCGGCAATTGGTATTACCTCCTGTGTCCTGCCCCTTGTCTCCCCGTCACTCCCTCACCTTGTCACCTCTACCCCATCCGCCTGCGGGATGATCTCCAGCTCGCCCCGATACTCGTCAATCCGCCCCACCACCGTGACCTGCGTACCGGCGGCCAGTTGGTCGGTGTTGGGAACGCTGTCGTAGACGTTCTGCCAGAGGAGCAGGACGATGGTGCCGGTGGTGTCGTCAAGGGTGAACTTGACGCCGGACGAGAAGGGATCGGGCGGGCCGAGCGTCCCGTGAAGCGTCACCACGCGGCCCACATCGCCGGTCGTCAATGCACTGACGGTCGTCTCGGCGGGTGGGGCTGCGGCGATGAGCACCTGCACGTCCTCGGCCAGTTCAGGGAGCACTTCCAGTTCGCCCCGGTACTGAGAGAGCTCGCCCTGCACCTGCACCTCCGCGCCGACACCCAGCGCCGCCGTGTTGGGCAGCTCGTCGTAGACTGACTCCCACAGGAGCACGACGACCGCGCCGGTGGTGTCGTCCAGCGTGAGCTTGACGCCCGCAGAAAAGGAGGCCATCTCCGTCACCGTGCCACGCACGAGGACGAGTTGCCCGGTGTCCGCCGTGGTCAGTTCTCCAATGAACCTCTCCACTCCGACGCGCAGCGGTTGGCCTAGTTCCACGATGTCGGCGACGGAGGCGGGGACGAGCTGCGGTGTGTCGCCGTAGAGGGAGACGGTCGCTGTGATCTCGACGGGTTGGCCCTTGTGAAGGGCAGGAGAGCTACCACTCAGGGCAATCAGGTCATCACTCACAGCGACGGGGATGGAGCCGGTCTCGTCGCGGACGTTGATCAGTGTCAACCCCTCATACGGTGCGTACACCTGGCGCACCTCGCCCTGCACCCGCACGCGCAGGTACTCGTCCTCCGGCCCGATGGACCCGATGGTGCGATCCACCGGTTCAGCGCGGGTTACTGTGAGTTGCTCGGGCACGTTGACTGTGAGCGCGAGAAAATCCTCCCGCACGCGCAATGTCCCGGCCACCTCGACCTCGTCGCCCAGCGCGGGCACGCGGCTCCCCTCAATGATCTGCCGTGTCTCCGCCCGATAGGACGAGACGCGGATCTCGCCCGTCTCGTCCGCGATCCAGAAGCTGAGATAGTCACTTTCGGGGTCGTAGGTGGGGGCGCGGGTGCAGCGACCCTCCAGCCGCACGTAGGCCATGTTTATTGTCGCGCCGGCCTGTCCGATCTGAATCAGGGGCACCTCGGCGCGGATGGCGGCGAACCAGAGGGTGACGAGTCCCACGGTGGCAAGCAGAATGGCGGCGATCTTGACGATGCGTATGGGGGTGCGTCCGGTCAGGTGGGCACCACAGTAGGGGCAGGCCCCATCCCCATAAGGACCGACGTACCGTCCGCAACTGGGACAGTGGCTCTTCGGCATGGTGTACCTCCTGGCGCGACTGGCGGTGCGCGAACGCTGGGTAGTTTACCCGGATTCGCCGGGTTTGTCCAATCCAAACCCCCTATTCCACCACCTCGTACAGTTCGAGCAGCACACCGTGGGTGCTTCGGGGGTGGACAAAAATGTAGCGGGTGCCGTGAACATCCAGGCGAGGCTCCTTGCTCAGCAACCGCGCCCCAGCAGCCCGCAACCGCTCCATCGTTGCCTCGATATCCTCAACTGCCAGGCAGATATGATGAAGCCCCTCGCCGTGCTTCTCCAAAAAACGGACCACGCTGCCTGCTTCGCCCAGAGGCTGGACTAACTCGATCTCTCCTTCGCCGGCGGGCAGGAAGGCGATCTCGACCCCCTCCTCTGGCACCTCCCGCCGTTCGGTCATTTCCAAACCCAGTGCGTCACGGTAGAACTTCAGCGCCGCGTCCAGATCGTGCACGGCGATGGCGATGTGGTGTATATGTGTGCCCATAGGTTTCCTCCGGTTCGTGTTTGCTACGTTCTACGCATTATGTATCACATGTGTAACTACCTTGACAATGTCAGATTAACATAAGGCGGGCTACACCCGCTCGCCGCTGCTCGTAGCCCCCGTCCCTTCGGGCTGAGCCTCAGGACGAAGCCTCGGGGGCGTCTCAGGCGAGATTTGCCCCAAGAACACGCCCTCGGAGACGAGGGCTGAGAGCCTTTGGCCGAATGTGACATTGTCAAGCTACTCAGGCTATTCCGATCTGGACACAGAGAGCCACTGAGTAGGCACAGAGATTCACAGAGATACCGAAAATTTCTCTGTGTTCCTCTGTGAAACTCCGTGTAACAGCCCAGGCTGGGTAGTTACTCACATATTTCGCATTGCGTGTGGCACAAGCAGTCATCGTCGCACCAGCACGTACCGCCCACGTGTTGTAGTCGAGGTGGCCGTGTAGAGATAGGTCGCCGGGCCGACGATGACGATGTCAGCGTGGCCCACGCCCACGTTGCCGGGCAGGTCCATTATCACCGGGTTGCCAGAGTACTTCTCCCACAGCCCGTCAATGGCCGGTCCCACGCTGCGCGCAAACCCCAGCCCGAACTGGTCATCCCTGACGGTGGGATCGCTGGGGCCGCGCACCCCCTCGTAGGCCATGTAGTAGTGGTCGCCCACCCCCACCACGTCGGCCGAGGAGACGGTGCGAAACTCGAAGTAGGGGTTAGCCGCCACCCCCAGAGCATCCACCGGCCCGTAGCCGAGCTCCGCGCCGAAGAGCGGATTGGACGCGCACTTACGCAAGCCCCCCACCCCGGCGTACTTATCGCCCACATAACAGCCCATGTGCCCCGGAGCCCGCCCCAGCCCGACGAAGACGTAGAGCAGGCTGCCTTCGACGTAGATGCCCGGTGGTGCGCCCACCAGGCATTCGAACTCTAACTCCGAATAGATGTGGGGGTGCTCGCCAATGGATTCCGCCTCGCTGCACGACCCCCGGTCGGTGTGCCAGGCCCCGGTGCCGGGCACGTGAGTCTCGGCCGACCAGTTCAGGCCGTCGGCGGAGGTGCGCAGAAAGGTAGCTGCCCCCCATTCGTAGACGATGTAGACGCGGTCAGTGTCAAAGAAGACGCGCGGGTACTGTTGCTGGTGCGTGTGATCCCGGTTAGGGTCGCAGGGGCACGTAACGCAGGGGAAGAGACAGCGGGGACTTTCGAGCGAAAAGCGGAGCCCGCCATCGTGACTCTTCCACAGCGTGACGCAGCCGGGGAAGAGGACGGGGCCGCCGCATTTATCTATCACACCCGCTGACTCAAAACTCGCGTGCAGATAGGACCAAAACTCACCCCCGCCCCGGTAGACGGTGTCCGATTCGCCCACGGGCAAGCCCACGTCGTATACCTCCAATATCCACTCGGCACCCCCGGCCCAGAAGTCATCCAGGCTGGCGAACTCACGCCCGGGCGGGGGGACAGGGGCGAAGGGAGGCGGAGCAGTTGGTTGGGTGGTTGGTGTGGGGGTAGGGGTATTGATAGGGATTGGAGTGGATGGGGGCGTAGAGGTAGGGGTGGAGGTTAGGATAGGTGTGTCCGTAGGAGTTGGGGAAGGTGTGCGCGTCGGCGTAGCTGCCGACGAAGAGGTAAGTGCGACGGTCAGCGTGGGAGTTGGGCCGCGAGCACAGCCCGCGCACGTGAGCAGGCCAAGGAGCAGAACGGTGACGATTGACGAATTCCAGCGCCGCTTTTCCATTTCAATACGGGTGGCAAGTGTAACGCATAAGACGGCAGAGGTCAAGTAACAGTTGGCCGTTAGCAGTTAGCAGTCACGCAGGAGACTTGCCGAATTACAAGGTTGAGCATATACTTGTCCTGGTCTTCACGCAACACGCATCACGTTTCAGGAGGTGGCCCGTGTGCTATCAGGAATGTGCGTTGTACGGTGATCTGGTGCTCTACCTGCGCGACCGCGCTGCCGAACTACTGGCTGGCGATGGTAGCAATGTGGAGACAGAACGAGGGCGGCTCGACACCGCCATCCGCGACTGGTTTTTCACCTCCCAAGATGAGCTCCACGGCTGTGCGCCCCGCGACCTGATCTGGGCTGAGCAGAAAGGAGAGCCCAACCCCATTCATCCCGACCGCCTGGCCGAGTTCTTCGAGGATGATTGCCCCGTCTGTCAGGCCGAGTACCGAGAGGTCCAGGCAGCCATCGAGGCCGGCGAGGAACATGGTTTTCACTGGCACTACGACGACGGCGGTTACCCATTGATCGCCCGCTACGACCCCGAAGGCTGGGACGAGCGCTGGGCTGAGGAGGACGCCGCGTTCGAACAATGGCAGGCAGAGCAAGAGACACAGGCCGCCGCGCCAGCCTACGAACCTCCGTCAGTCGAAGATGTCGAGGTATCGCCAGAGGAGTTCATCTCAAAGCCTTCCCCTACCAGAACGTGGCTCTCGACTGGCTGAGCCAGCCGGAGCAGAACGCCGCGCTGATGGTCCAGGCCATGGAGCAGGTGATTGCACCGGAGGACGAGGACGAGATGGCCCGCTTCCGCCACCACCGCGACTTTGTCTTCGCCCTGGCCCGGCTGGTGCATCCAGGAGCGCGCCTCTGGCTCCAGGGCTGGCTCGACGCGGTGGCCCACGGTGCCTTCGGGCGCGCCAGCGGAGAGGAGGCGGACGATGACTTCTGAACCCAATCGAGCTGCACAGGACGATCTGAGCCTATATTTCGCACCCCTGGGAATCGTAAAACAACAGTAGCACAGCTCATAGCCAAATCGCATCCTGAGCTACGTCCTGAGCGTAGACGAAGGGTAGGCCGAAGGCCATATCGAAGGGGCGATTTGGCGGCCAGTCACCCCCTTCGGCAGGCTCAGGACAGGCTTCGATACACCGCTTCGCGGCACTCAGGATGACCGGCCTGATTTAGCTGCTAGCGGAGTGCGAAATCTAGGCTAAGGAGATTGATACCAGGAGGGGAAAATGAGCGTACGCATCGGCATTCGCCGTGAGGATAAAAGCGTCTGGGAACGCCGTGTGCCCATCATCCCGGAGCACGCGCGTCAACTGCAGGAAGAACACGACATCGAGGTGTGGGTGCAACCGTCGGAGATCCGCGTCTTCCGCGATGAGGAGTTTGCGCAGGCCAGCGTCCGGGTCGAGGAAGATCTCTCCTCCTGCCCGGTGGTCTTCGCCGTCAAGGAGATCCCCGCCCACTTGTTCTACCCCAGCCACACATACGTGTTCTTCGCTCACGTCATCAAAGGCCAGTCGTATAACATGCCCATGCTCAAGCGCATGATGGAGCTGGGATGCCACTTGATTGACTACGAGAAGGTGACCGACGAGAAGGGACGACGATTGATCTTCTTCGGCCGCCACGCAGGGTTGGCAGGAATGATCGATACGCTATGGGCCCTGGGGCAGCGGCTGAACTGGGAGGGCGTGCCTAACCCCTTCAGCGACCTACAACAGACGCACAAGTATAGCAGCCTGGTCGAGGCGAAAGCAGCGGTAGCGGCGGTTGGGGAGTGTATCGCCCAGGAGGGGTTGCCTGAATCGATCACTCCCTTCATCTGCGGCTTCGCCGGATATGGAAACGTCTTCAGGGGAGCCAACGAAATCATTGAACTCCTGCCGGTGCAGGAGATCGAACCCCACGAGGTCGGCGTCGTGGTCCAATCCGCCGACTATGCCCAAAACGCCCTGTACAAAGTGGTATTCAAAGAAGAGCACACGGTGGAGCCCATCTCGCCGCAGGACCAATTCGAACTGCAGGACTACTACGACCATCCCGAGAAATACCGCTCCAAGTTCCACACCTACCTCCCCTACCTGACCACATTGGTCAACTGCGTCTACTGGGAGGCGAAATACCCCCGGTTGGTGACGAAGGCGGATCTGAGAGAGCTATACGGAGGAGCAGAACCCCCACGCCTGCGGGTCATCGGCGACATCAGTTGCGACATCGAGGGGGCCATCGAGGGCACAATCAAATCCACCGAGCCTGGCGACCCTGTCTTCGTCTACGACCCCAGCGAGGATCGCGCCGTTGACGGGATCGAGGGACAAGGGCCGGTGATCATGGCCGTGGACATCCTGCCCAGCGAGTTGCCCCGCGATGCCTCGGTATACTTCAGCGGCGTGCTGATGGAGTACGTCCCGACCATCGCCGAGGCTGATTACTCGGTGCCCTTCGAGGAATTGGCCCTGCCGCCGGAGATCAAGCGGGCGGTCATTGTCTATCAGGGCGAACTGACGCCCGACTACCGGTACCTTGAACAGCATCTTCACACGTAGAAGTGAGTTCAGGTTGCAGGTTTCAAGTCTCACTTTGATCAACCTGTAACCCGAAACCCTCTAACTTGAAACTTCAGCAACGGGAGGATTCTAATGAAAAGCATTCTCGTTCTTGGCGCCGGCCTGGTCGCCAGTCCCCTGGTTCAATACCTGCTCGATCAGGCCGGGTATCGCGTGACGGTCGCCAGCCGCACGCTCAGCAAGGCCGAGGCACTGGTAGGCGACCATCCACAGGGGAAGGCCGTCGCGTTCGACATCACGCAGGACGGCGCAGCGCTGGGCGACCTGATCTCCCAGGCCGATCTGGCCGTCAGCCTGCTGCCCTACATCTACCACGTGCAGGTGGCCGAGCAATGCACCCGCCACTGCAAGCATCTGGTCACGGCCAGTTACGTCAGCGACGGGATGCGAGCACTGGACGGCGCGGCGCGGGAGGCGGGAGTCATCCTGCTCAACGAAATCGGCCTCGACCCCGGCATTGACCATATGTCGGCGAAGCGAATCATCAACCGGGTGCACGACGCCGGTGGAGAGATCAAGTCATTCCGCTCCTACTGCGGTGGCCTGCCCGCCCCCGAGGCCAACGACAACCCTCTGGGCTACAAGTTCTCCTGGAGCCCGCGCGGGGTGGTGCTGGCGGGGCGCAACGACGCACGCTATCTGGAAAACGGTCACGTCGTGGAAGTTCCCAACGCCCGCCTCTTCGCCACCCATTACTTGACCTGGGTCGAGGGGCTGGGCGATTTCGAAGCGTATCCCAACCGCGACTCGCTCCCCTACATCGAAATCTACGCCATCCCGGAGACCGACACGATGTATCGGGGTACGCTGCGCAACCTGGGCTGGTGCGATGTGATGCAGAAACTGAACAAGTTAGGCTACTTCAGCCCGGACGAGCGGCCCGATCTGCCTGGTAGGACTTTCCGGCAAGTGATGGCGGAACTGATTGGCAAAAGAGACACAGACAATCTCAAGGCCGATCTAGCCGCTTTCCTCAACGTTTCCCCTACGTCTGGGGTGATGATGGCGCTGGAGTGGCTAGGACTTCTGGACGACGCTCCCGTCTCGGACAAGACGACGCTGCTGGACATCCTGGCCGATCAGATGCTCGTCAAGATGCCCTACCGCGAGGGAGAGCGCGATCTGGTCATCCTGGTCCACGAATTCATCGCTGAGTATGCGGAACGCAGGGAGCACATCAGTTCGACCTTGATTGACTTCGGCGTCCCCGGTGGGAACAGCGCGATGGCGCGCACGGTGGGGTTACCGGCGGCCATCGGTACGCGGATGATCCTCGAGGAGGAAATCACCCTGACCGGCGTCCACATCCCGGTGCTGCCGGAGATCTACGAGCCAGTATTGGGAGAACTGGAGCAATTGGGAATCGCCTGTACGGAGAAGAGGGAGGTGCTCAGTTAGCGACGACATGAAGCAACTGCGCACTTCACGCTGTATCGCTTGACGCTACCAGACTATTATGGTACTATGCAAAGCGTACAGTGATTCGGCTGATGCGGCACATAAGGAAGGAGGTAGCCCCATGAGGAAGACCCGACTCTTTTTGCTTTTGGGCACGTTGATTGTACTGGGCACGATGACTGGCTGTTACAAGGAAGTGGCTCCCGACGTGACGCCGACGCCGGGAGCCGGTGCACAGGCCGTTCCGCTGGAGGAGGGGACGCCCGATCTGGTGGCCACAGCAGCCGCGAATTCTGCCTTGTTGACACAGGAGGCTGCTGAAGCTGAAGGAGAAGGCGAGACTTTACCCACCGAAACGCCCACCGCGCCACCGGATACGCCGACCCCGTCCTCTACTCCTGTGCCCACCACGCCGGCCCCCACCACGCCGGCGCCGACTCCAACGCCGCCCCCCACAGGCCAGGTCACACACGTGGTTCAGCGAGGTGAGAATCTATTCCGCATCGCGCTGCGCTACGGCACCACGGTGCGGGCAATCGCCAATGCCAATAGTATCGCCAACCCGGCTCTTATCTACGTCGGGCAGAAGTTGGTCATCCCATCCCAGGGCGCTCAGCCTCCATCGCCACCCGCAGGCGAGACCACCTATGTGGTACAACCCGGTGACAATCTGTTCCGCATCTCTTTGCGTTACAACATGAGTTACCTGTACCTGGCGCAGCACAACGGCATCGCCAACCCTTCACGCATTTACGCCGGCCAGGTTCTGCGCATCCCGCCGCACTAGCCACGCCAGCAGGAAATCCGTGAGAGACGATGTCCGTGGCTCGTCTGCAGACCGGCCACGGCCTCTACATCTATCGGGGATGATCACCAGTCTGAAGAACGACAAGGTCAGATACGTACGGGCGTTGCAGAGCCGGCGGCGCGTTCGACAGCGGGAACGACGTTTCATCTTCGAGGGAGTACGGCTCGTCGAGGAGGCTGTCCAAACCGGCATCCCCCCCGCTTTCGCGTTCTACACCGAGGCCCTGGAGAGCGATGAGCAAGGCGGTAGACTGCTGAAGGCACTCCGCGAGATGAACGTCTCCTGTCACGCTGTGAGCGTGCCGGTGATGGCCGCTTGCTCCGATACAGTAACCCCCCAAGGTATTCTGGCCGTGCTTCCTATCCCCAACCTCTCCCGTCCCGAGCACCCCACCATCACACTGATCCTCGATCGCGTGCGAAACCCTGGGAATCTGGGCACCATCCTGCGCACGGCGCTCGCGGCAGGGGTGGAGCAGGTGCTGCTGACGCCTGGCACAGTAGACGCCAGCAATCCCAAGGTGGTGCGAGCTGGTATGGGAGCGCATCTGCATCTCCCTCTGGCAGCGCTGGGGTGGGAGGCCATGTCCGAAGCAGTGACTGGCTGCGACGTGTGGCTGGCAGCGGCCGACGGCGAGATGGACTACACGGCGGTAGATTGGACACGACCGGTGGCGCTCGTCGTGGGGGGCGAGGCAACCGGGGCGGGGGAGCGGGCCCAGGCGCTCGCGCAGGGGCGGGTTTCCATCCCAATGGCGGCGGAAGTCGAATCGCTGAACACGGCGGTGGCGACGGCGGTGATCCTCTTCGAGGTGGTGCGGCAGAGAGCAGCGAAGGATCACGACGCAGGCTTGACAAATCCCGCCCTTTCCGATATAGTAGCGGCAGTTTCCCCACAGCCCGCGGTGGAGAGGGGAGGAGTAACCATATCCCAATGCAGCCCTGGCGTCTGACTCTTGCCGTTGTACTCCTGACAGCGACAATAGCCTTTCTGTCTCCCTGCTCTGCCTTCGCGCAGAGTGGAGATCCCCCTGATGATCCGGCCCTCTCTTCCTACTGGAACTACGCGGTCCACCGCTGGGAGTCCATCATCCTCCGGTACGCCCAGGAGCGCAGCCTGGACCCAGATCTCGTCGCGGCCGTGATCTGGAAGGAATCACTGGGCCGCCCGCGGGAGCACAGTGTGGTTGGGGCCATCGGGCTGATGGGGCTGATGCCGTTCGACTGGCGGCCTAGCCCCGAAGAACTGGAGAACCCCTGGACAAACGTGTACTGGGGTGCGCGGGCACTGTCCCACACCATCCGCGATGGCAAGGGGGACCTGTACTACTCGCTGGCTGCCTATAACGGCGGATGGGGGCAGATTCACCTGCGCGTCACGCGCCGCTATGCGGCCGACGTGTTGGACTACTACGCTCGTGCTGTCGCCGTGCGGCATGGGTTGCCCGCCGATGGCGAGTGGGTCGCCATTTTCGCCGTTGAAGGAGCGCCTGCCCCCTCTACTATCACAGTGATTGGCCCACAGCGTCCACTGGCCCGCTACACCGAACGACCCTGGATCCGAGCCGATATCCCCACTGTGCCACTCGGTGTCTCTCCCCTCACCACCGCTATCACCTTCGTGGATGAGCGGGGCGTGGAGTGTCGGGTGAACGTGTGGCTGGTTGCAGAAGACGGCTCTCCTTTTGTGCCGTAGCCCGGCCACCTGATAGCGCTTTTCTCCCAATTGACCGCTCACAGTCTTTGTGTTATCATATTCTTGATTCTGTCTCGCGAAATCATACCGGGAGGTGCGCCATGGTGAATCTCTTATTGCGCTCAACGCTCGTGCTGGCTCTGCTGTTCGGCCTGCTGTTCGCCGTCGGGATGATGGTGGTTGCCTACCTAGATCTCCCCATCTGGGTGGCAATCGCTTTCGCCCTCGGCACTCTAGCCCTCCAATACATCCTCGGTCCAACCGTCATCGAGTGGATCTACAAGATTCGCTGGGTCGAGCCGGAACGGGTAAGCCCAGAGTTGGCACGATTCACCAAAGAGACGTGTGCCCGCCGGAACTTCCCCGTCCCCCGCTTCGGCGTTATTGACGACGGCAATCCCAACGCCTTCACCTTCGGTCACTATCCTGGTGACGCCCGCCTGGTCGTCACTAGAGGGCTTCTAGAAATGCTGGCCCCGGCTGAGGTGAACGGCGTCGTGGGCCATGAACTGGGCCACATCGCCCATTGGGATTTCGTGGTGATGACGGTGGCGGCTGCTGTGCCGCTGCTGCTGTACATCTTCGCCCGCTTCGCCTGGGGTGCAGGGCGAGGCCGCAGACAGCGCAGCAAAGGCAGCGGATACATCGCGCTGGTGGGCTTGATCGCCTACGTGGCTTACTTCGTCAGCCAGTACATTGTGCTGGTCCTCTCGCGGGTGCGCGAGTATTACGCCGACCGCTTCTCGGGCGAGGTGACCGGGCAGCCTGACTCTCTGGCGCGGGCATTAGTCAAGATTGCCTACGGGCTGGCCCGTGCGCCTCAGGAAGGCAGGAAGAAGGACGACACCCGTATGGTCGCCGGGCGTGCTTTCGGCATCTTCGACCCGAAGGTGGCCCAGGCGCTGGCCCTGTCCGGGGCCGGCACAGGCGTGGTCTCGACCGCTGCGATGACCGACGCGATGAGGTGGGATCTGTGGAACCCGTGGGCCAGGTGGTACGAACTCTCCTCCTCCCACCCACTGCCGGCCAAACGTATCCGCGCCCTCGAAAAGCAGACCGAGACACTGCATCAGATGCCCAGTTTCAGTTTCCGCGCCGAGCAGCCGGAGAGCTACTGGGATGAGTTCCTGGTGGATTTCGCGATAAACAGCCTGTCGGGGCTGGGCTTCCTGGTGGGTGTGGGAATCGCAATGGCGGGTATGGCAGCTAGTCTGCCGCTGGCTGGCGTGGGAGTGGGGCTTCTGGCCTGGGGCGCTGCCTGGTGGCTCAAGCGGCGCTTCGTCTACCCCCGCAACCTGAGCCAGCCACGCACGGTGAGCGAATTGGTAAGCGAGGTAAAGGTCAGCCGCGTGCGCGCCGTGCCTGGGACGCTGCAGGGGCGCATCATCGGCAAGGGTATCCCGGGTCTGTACTGGAGCGAGGACCTGGTTCTGCAAGATCGGTCCGGCTACATCGTGCTCGACTACCGGCAGCCAGCGCGGCTGTGGGAGACGCTGTTCGGATTGCTGCGGGCGGATAGCCTGATCGGCATGACGGGCAAGGCGCGAGGTTGGTTCCGCCGCGCCCCTCGCCCATTCTTCGAGTTGCGCGAGCTGGAGTTGGAGGACGGTCGGGTCATCAAGACTTACGTCTACCCGCTGGGTGAGCTCGCTAACTACGCACTCCTGGCCATGGGCATGCTGGCATTGGTGGCGCAGATGGCGGCATCGGTGATGTAGGTACTACGATGGAGCAATTCGATCTCAGGCAATATGCTGATGCATTGGGAGGAGAGTTGTTCAGTAGACATAACCCTTATCGTGGAGCGCTTGAACGTCATCACAAACAGCGTGAAAGCCTTGCGGGAACTTCGCCCTCTGACGTATGACGAATTCGCTACTTTCGCTCGCTATGTGAGTGAGTGGCTACAGATACACGTAGAGGAAGGAGAGTAACATGCTAAAAGCCCACTGGCATGGCTACGAAATTGACTCATCGGAGGCTGCCTACGAGGTCCAGGTACCCCAGCCCGAGCAACTGGGCGCGCTGGTGCGGGGATTGCTCACCTCTGGCTACTTCGTCCGCTCCTACTACCTGCTCTTTCAGGAGCCGCTGACCTGGCTGCGTGACTTTATCACCACCCGGGGCGAGACGGAGGACAAACTGGCAGCCAAGACACTGGAGCACCTGGAGAAGCAAATCGCCAAGTTTGACCCCGATAGCTGGAAAGCCAGCCGCATCGGCGTGCAGGCCATCGAGCCTATCCTCAACTACGTCGGCACCCACCAGCAGGAACTCCTGGAGGCCGAGACCTTCCGCTTTGGACTGACCGAGGAGCAGAAGGAGACGTACGAGGACTACGGCTACGACGAGGAGTTCGAGCCCGGCAGCCTGGTGGAGGAGGAGGACTACTACTCTGAGGACGAGATCCCCCTCGATGGCGTCGCCCTCTTCCTGGGCTGCTCTCTGGTGCCGGCCAGCAAACTCGAGTCCCGCGAGGCCAAGCGGGCCTATAAGCTCGTGCACGATAAGTACGAGCAGGTCGGACTGCTAGATGAACTGGTCGGGATGGGCTCCTTCATGGGCCACGGGCCGCGCGACTACGTACAGGAGGACATCAACCGCCGCCACAACATCACGCTGCGGGCACGCCTCAACCCCGACGCCACTCTCACCGTCACCGGCCGCTGGATGGACGACGGTCAGTTCATCTTCCCCTACTACGACTACCTCCTGGGGCGGGCGGCGAAGAAGGCCGGGATGAAGATTGGGACATACTGTCTCTAATGCCCAGCCTCTCGCCTCACACTGTTATACGGCCTGAACCGAACGGAGCATTGCTTTTCCAGCAAGAGACCGCCGAGACGGCTCTGCTGGATCTGGAGGGATTGGACGCGCTCTACTTCCTGCTCAAGGGGGAACTGCGCGACTACCCGCCGTTCTTCGTCGCCTACCTACGGGCACATCGCTTCGTGGTAGAAGCTCACCCCGACGGCTCCCTGGAGCGAGTGGCGGCAGTGCGCGACGCGGCTCCCACGGCGATGGCCCCACCTCGCGCACTGGCTGCTCCGGAGACCATTCACTTTTCCGTCACCGGCCGCTGCGACCAGGCGTGTGCTGGCTGCCTCTACTCCGCCCGGCCCGGCTCCGGAGTCGCGCCGACCGACGCGCCCTTTGAGCTGTTCGAACGCATCGTCCGCCAGGCAGCGGAGGCCCGTGTCTTCCAGATGGCCCTGGGCGGCGGCGAGCCGCTGCTGCACAGTCGCCCTCTCGATATGGTGCGCCTGGCTCGTCAAAGCGGTATCGTACCTAACCTCACGACCAACGGCAACCTCCTGACAGTCGAGGTAGCGGCTGCGCTGAAGAAGGCCGGGCTGGGCCAGGCACAGATCTCCCTCAACGGCGCGTCGGAGAGGACGAACAGCGCCACCCGCCCCAACTTTACCGGGGCGCTGCAGGCAGTCGAGGCCTGCCGTGAGGCAGGTCTGCGCTTCGGCCTCAACGTCCTGCTCACCCGCAGCAACCTGCCTGACCTGGAAGCGGTCATCCGCCTAGGGCAGCATAAGCGCGCGGCCACCGTCAACCTTCTGCGTCCCAAGCCTCCACTACCGGGGGTGACTGGTTGGAGCGCGAGTCCCCCACCTCCGCCGACTACCGAAAAATGTCCCACCTCCTGCGCCATCCAGTATCCAGTACCCAGCATCCAGCAACAAGAATCACCATACACGCCTCCCTCACCTTCCTCCTCACCGACCGCTCACCTCAGACACTCTACCGTGCTGGCGTGTGGGGCTGCTCGGCGGCTCGCGAGTTCGTCACCGTGACACAGAAGGGAGACGTGCTTCCGTACAGCCACGTGCGCTGGTCGGACGTGGGCGATGGCGACGTGATACGCGCCTGGCGAAAGTCGGCTGTCCTCGCCCGCTTTCGAGATCTGGAGGACGTGATGCGCGGGCCGTGCCGCGCTTGCGACCACCTCAATCTATGCCGGGGCTGCCCGGCAGTGGTGATGGCCTTCGGCGGCGAATTCGGCGACTCCGACCCCCACTGCCCCCGGCAAGCCGAGGGAAGCTGAGCTGTCTTCTGCCTATTTAGACGCCGGCACACGACGATCTGACATCGCGTTGTGACTTTGCGTTGGCGCTGCTCTGGTGTACAATATCACGGCTTCCAACATCTGATTAAGGAGGACTAAAATGCTGAAAGCAGGACTTATCGGTGCAGGAGTTGGTTTCGTACTGGCGATTATCGCCGCAGTGCTCACACCTCTCTGCAACCCCTGTGTGGCGCTTTTGTTGGGACTCGGCGTCGGCGTGCTGGCCGCTGTATGGGAGCGTCCCGCCACGTCGGGAGCTGGTGCCGGTGAAGGGGCCAAGGCCGGTGCCATCGCCAGTGTGGGCAGCCTGATAGGACAGATGGTCGGTGCCGTCATCAACGGCTTCATCGTGGGGCCCGAAACCCTGGCCAATCTCTACCGCCAATTTGACATCCCGGTGCCTACTGCTCAAAGTTACTGGATCTATAACCTTGGCGGCAACTGCCTGTGCGCCGTGGTGAACGTCGCGTTGGGAGCTGCGCTGGGCGCTGTGGGTGGCCTGCTGTGGCATCAAATCAGCGGGAAGGACTAGCCTCCTCCCGCCGGGTTACCCGATCGAGGGGGCATACTGGAGCGTCTCGCCTAATCAGACCGGCTATGTCGAAAGGACAACGAGTATGTCGAATGGCAAACTGACGATTCAATCGGTGCAAACACCTGAAGAACGACTGGCGTTCATCTACTTCCAGTGGGAAGTCTACCGCGACGATCCCAACTGGGTGCCCCCCCTCATCTCCGAACGGGTGGAGTTCCTCGACAAAGAGCGCCACCCGTTCCACCGGCACTCGGAGGTCGAGCTCTTTATGGCTCGCCGTGACGGTAAGCCCGTGGGCACCATCGCCGCCATCCTGAACAACCGGCACAACGAGTTTCACGCAGAGCGGGTGGGCTTCTTCGGCCTCTTCGAGGTGCTGCGGGATCAGGAGGCAGCGCAGGCGCTGCTGGAGACCGCCTGCGACTGGGTGCGAGGAAAGGGTATGACCGCCATCCGTGGCCCGGCCAACTTCTCCACCAACGAGGAGGTCAGCCTGCTGGTGGACGGCTGGGACGGCCCGCCGGTCATCATGATGACCTACAACCCGCGCTACTACGTGGATTTCATCGAGAGTGCCGGGTTCCACAAGGCGATGGACCTGCTGGCCTACATCCTGGACCTGACTCAGTTCGGGCCGCACGGGGAGAACCTGCCACCGAAATTGCTCCGTGTGACCAAGAAGATCGAGCAGCGCGGGGGCTTCACCGTGCGCCCGGTAGATATGCGCGATTTTGATCGGGAGGTGGCCCGCTTCAAGCGCATCTACAACTCAGCCTGGGAGAAGAACTGGGGCTTTGTGCCCATGACCGATGCCGAGATTGACCACACCGCCGCCGGGCTGAGGCAAATCCTCGACCCCGACATCGTCTGGTTTGCCGAAAAGAATGGCGAGCCTATCGGCGCGATGCTCCCCCTCCCCGACCTGAACCAGGCATTGATTCGAGCCTACCCCCGCCCCGGCGTGCCGGAGTGGTGGACGATGGCCAAACTCATCTGGTACTGGAAGGTGCGCCGTTGCGTGGACACCATGCGCGGTTTCGCCGGTGGAGTGTTGGAGCCGCACCGGGGAAGGGGTGTGGAGGCTGTGCTCATGGTGAAGATGGCCGAGGTCGCCCTCCCCCGCTACCGCCGGGCGGAGATCTCGTGGGTTCTGGAAAACAATATGATGATGCGCCGCACGGCCGAGATGCTGGGCGCACAGGTGTATCGCATCTACCGCGTCTACGAAAAGGAAGTGTAGAGTATGCCGGTCAATCCGTCATCCTCTCGCCCGCCAGACCAACAACAGGCGGTCTACGAACTGTTCCGCAACCGCAACTTCAGATTGCTCTGGGCCGGGCAGTTACTCTCCCAGATCGGCGATCAGTGTCTGCTGATCGCAGCGATCACGTTGATCTCGAGTCTCTCCCGGTCGCCGTGGGCCATGCTCATCCCTGTGATCTCGATCGCCATCCCACAGCTTGTCTTCGGGTTGGTGGGCGGTGTGGCGGCCGACCGCTGGAACCGCAAACTGACGATGATCGGATCCGACGTCTTGCGCGGGCTCATCGTCCTCAGTATTCTCCTCGTCAGCGGCGTCCAGTCCCTCTGGATCCTCTACCTTGCGGCAGCGGGCCTGGCCTTTGTGGGCGTCTTCTTCTACCCGGCGCGCAATGCCGCCATTCCCAACATCGTCCCGCCGGGGTTGCTCCTGGCGGCCAACGGCCTGATCCAGGGCAGTTACATCGTCGCCCTGATCGTGGGGCCGGTCATCGCTGGTGTGGCAGTCGAGCTATGGATGCCATCAGCCATCATCTTTGATAGCGCGACCTTCTTCGTCTCCGCGATCATCCTCGCCGTGCTCAAGATTCCCCACACGGTTCCAGAGCCATCATACACAGCCGGGGAAAAAAGTGTCTGGGAGGATATGAAGATCGGGCTCGATTTCATCCGTCACAACCGCGCCCTGAACCAGGTACTGGTCATCACGGCCATCGCTACCCTGGGGATCGGCGCGATCGTGCTGCTGGCCATCCCCCACCTGCAGGCGCAGTTGGGGGCCGGCGGCCTGGAATACGGAGTCGCGATGAGCGTACTCGGCCTGGGCTCTGTGCTGGGCGGACTGATGGTCAACCGGCTGTCGCGGCGGCTTCCAACCAGCACCATCGTGGGTGGGATGCTGGTCATGGGAGGAGCCGCCATTGTCACCTTCGCCTTCGCACCGAACTACAGTGTCGTATTGGCCAGCGTCGCCGTCATCGGTCTGTGCGTTGTGGTTGCCCGTGGGGCGCTGGATACGATCTCACAGGCGCTTTCACCCGACGTGGTGCGAGGACGGGTGCAAGCGGCGGTCAATCTGCTCGTCGTCGCCGCCACCGCTGTAGCTGAGGGGCTCGCAGCTCTGCTCGGTTCCCTGCTCGGAGTGCAGACCGTCTTTGTGGCGGCTGGGATCGTGACGACGCTGACCGGCGTGGCGGCGATCTTCGTCCTGCGCGGCGCAGCCCGGCTGGTGAGCAGAGGGATGGTGGTGAGGGAGGTGGCGTAACGCCGAGCATAGTATACAGGGATCGCCGGTCCCAACTACCATTAACTGGTGATGTCAGGAGGTGCAACGATGACCGGACCTTTCTCCCCACAGGTGCTCAGTGAGGAGGAAATCGCCTCGCTGCTGAGCCAGGTCAGTGACGAGGAGGTTGCCCACGCCCGCCAATTCTCGCTCACTCCGCTCAAGAGCACTATCCTCTATCGTGGCGAGCCGGGCGGCGCCGTCGTGCACGACGACGAGGGCAACACCTACATTGACTGCACCGCCCAGGCGTGGACGCTGAACGTCGGCTATTGCAACCCTGACGTGCTGGCAGCCGCGGTCGAGCAGATGAAATATCTCACCCACGTCCGTTATGGCTACCCCACCATCCCACGCATCAAACTGATCAACCGTCTCTCAACCCTCTTCCCCGGCGAAACCCGCAAAGTCTGCCTCAACATCCAGGGCGGCGGCGCGGCGATTGAGGCGGCGATGAAACTGGCGATGATCAACAAACCCGGCGCTGACATCTTCCTGGTCGCCTCACGTGGGTACCACGGCGCGTCACTGGCGACGATCACCGCCAGCCAATACTTCCCCCTCCTCACCCGCTTCCCCTGCTTGGGGCGCGACCAGTTCGTCTGCTTCGCCTACCCCTACTGCTACCGCTGTCCCCTGGGCCTCCCCTCTCCCACTGGGGGAGGGGGCTGTGGATTGGCCTGCCTCGATCTGGTGGAGCAGGCAATCCGCCATGCCAGTGGTTCCGTCGCCGGCCTGATCATCGAGCCGATGCAAGGGGCGGGCGGCCAGGTGCCCACTCCACCTGGCTACCTCGCCGGCCTGCAAGAACTCTGCCGCCGGCACGATATCTTTCTGATCTTCGACGAGTGTCAGACCGCGTTCGGGCGCATCGGCGCGATGAGCGCGGCGGAGTATTATGGCGTGATGCCCGATATGTTCGTGCTCTCCAAGGGGCTGGGAGGCGGCTTCCCCATCGGCGCGCTGGTGGCGCGGGCTGATCTCCTGGGCTTCACTATGGTTGAGGAACACACCACCTTCGGCTCCGACCCGCTGCCGTTTGCGGCCGCGCTGGCCAATATCGAGGTCATCGAGCGCGCGAGGCTGTGCGAGCGGGCGCGGGCCCTGGGCGAGAAGGCCACCGCCTACCTGCGCCAACTGCAAGAGGAAATCGAGACCATCGGCGACGTGCGCGGCCCGGGGCTTTTCATCGGCGTCGAACTGGTGGAGGACCGCGAGAGCAAGGTCCCGGCGACGGAGCGGGCGGCTGCCTTCGTCGAGCTGGCGAAGAAACTCGGCGTCATCTTCGATCTCAGCATGCCCGAAATCGTGGACGGAAAGCCCACAATGCGCAACGTCGTCAAGATCAAGCCGCCGCTGACCATCAACGACGAGCAGTTGGACCGGGTGCTGGAGACGTTCAAATTCTGTCTAGAGCAGGTCTCCCAGATCCCAGCGGATATGAAAGAGATGATCCTGCAAAAGATGATCGCTGAAGCAATTCCTGAGGGCTAGATACCTCAATGAGAAGCGAGCACCGCTATCTTCTCTCTATCGTTGCGGGTGTCATCGTGCTGGCGCTGTTGGTCTGGCTGACCATCGCCATGCCACCAGGCCCGGTTGACCCGCTGCCTATGATCTGCTTCGGCATGCTGATCGTCTTCACGACGACCTTCGGCGTGCCGCTTGCCGGGGGCTCGGTGTCGCTGCTGCCGATGACGACGGCTGCGGCCTATCTGGTGATGGGTCTGGTACCGGCTTGCTGGGCAGCGTTTGTGGGTGCCGTGGCCCACGGGGTCATCCGCTATCTCTGGGCCGAGCAGTTAGGAGAACAGCGGGAGCCAGGTGCCCTCAGGTTCATCGCTCTGACCGCAGCAAACGGTTCGATGAACTCAGGCAGCATCCTCGCCGGCGGCACGGTCTTCCAGTTATTGGGTGGCGTCACGCCACTGGCCGCGGTCGGCAACTCCAGCTTCCTGCCGCTGGTGCTCCTCGGCCTGGCCTATCTGACCGTTAACTACCTGATCGCGGGTGCCTACATCGCCGCGCGCGGGCGGGAATTGCTGCAACACTACCTGCGTTCGCTGCCCAACCTGATTTTCTACGAGGGAGGACCGTTACTCTTCGCACCGCTTACGGCGCTGGTCTACACACGGCTGGGCCTGGTGCAGTTTGGCCTCTTCGCTGTTCTGATCATCGTCTCGTCGCTCATCACACGCAACCTGGCCCTCACCAGCCGCAGGCTTGAACGGAGAGTGCAGGAACTGGATAGCCTCCAGGCGGTCGGGCAGGCACTCAGTGCGAGCCTGCACACAGAGACGGTTCTTTCGGCAATCTACGACCAGGTCGCACGGCTCATGCCAGCCCGCAATTTCTACGTCGCCCTGTACGATCCGGAGGCAGACGAAGTCTCGTTCCCGCTGGCCGTCGAGGACGGAGAGCGCGTGCAGTGGCGATCCCGCCGGATGGGCAGCGGCCTGACCGAGCACATCCTGCGGACACGCGCGCCCTTGTTGATTCGAAGAGACGTTAAGACCACTCTGGAGAAGCTCGGGATAGACGCCATTGGGCGGGCGGCTGCCTGCTGGCTGGGGGTGCCCATCCTGGCCGGGGACGAGCCGCTCGGCGTCATCGCGGTGCAGTCATATTCCACACCAGAGGCTTATGACTCCTCCCATCAGGAAGTGCTCGTCACCATCGCCACCCAGGCCGGCGTGGCGGTCCAGAACGCCCGCCTGTACGCGCGCACCGACGAGGCGCTGACCCACCGCGTGCAAGAGCTCGATTCGATTCTCAGGACCACACGCGAGGGGATGCTGTTACTCGACCCGGAGTGGCGTGTGCTGGCCGCCAATCGTGCACTGGCCGACTTCGTGGGCGTCGCCCAGTCGGAGTTGACCGGCGCCCGGTTAGATGGAAGTGAGCCACCCATCACGCTGATTGGATACACGCCGGAAAATCTGAGGGCCGACTGCGAGGCCTTGGCTGGAGGAGAGTGGGGTCGCAGGCAGGCCATTGTCGCTCTCGGCCCGTCGGAGCGACACGTCGAGCGCACGCTTACCCCGGTACGCGACCAGGAAGGGGCGATCACCGGCTGGCTGCTCGTTTTGCGCGACATCACCGAGGAGATCGAGCTGGCGCGTCTCAAGGACGACATGACCCACATGCTGATCCACGACCTGCGCTCCCCACTGACGGTACTCAAAGGCAGCCTGCACTTCATGGAAGCCGCCTTTGTCAAGCAGGAGGCGGAGAACTTCGACAGACTGCTGGAGATGGCGCGACACAGCAGCGACCGCATGTTGGGTATGGTGGATGAGTTGCTTGACATCAGCAAGCTCGAAAGCGGCGAACTGCCCCTGCACCCCGAAGCGGTGGACGTGAGAGCGCTGTTGGAAGACGTCGCTGCCCGGCTCACCACGCTGGCCACCTCGGCCCGGATCACCCTCGAAATTTCAGCCGACCCGGGCCTGCCGCCGCTGTACGTGGATCCCCAACTGGTCGGTCGCGTCATGTACAACCTGCTGGACAATGCGATCAAATTCACGCCTGACGGCGGGCACGTCCGGCTGTGGACCCGGCTCGATCCAGAACTTGCCCCGGATCACCTGCTCGTCGGCGTGAGCGACACCGGCCCCGGCATCCCTGTCGAGGCGCAGCCCAAGTTGTTCGAGAAATTCCAGCAGGTTGCCTCCATAGAGGGCCGCCGATCCGGTACCGGCCTGGGGCTTCCTTTCTGCAAGCTGGTCGTCGAAGCGCACAGCGGAAGGATTTGGGTGGAAAGTGAAGTGGGGAAGGGAAGCACGTTTGTGATGGCGTTGCCGGTGGTAGAGTAGGCACATCGGCAAGTCACTGGTTTGCACCCTACAACCCGCGCCTGGAGATACAAGATGCCACAGTACATCATCGCCCACGACGTGGGCACGAGCGGCAACAAGGCGGTGCTCGTGGATATGAAGGGGAACATCCACGGCAGCGCTTTCCAACCCTACCCGATCCATTATCCCCGACCCGACTGGGCCGAGCAGGAGCCGGAGGACTGGTGGAGCGCCGTCGCCGCCACCACGCGACAGGTGCTGGAGAAATCCACCGCCCCGCTCCGAGACGTATCGGCGATGGTCTACACCACCCAGATGCTGGGCATCGTCCCCATGGGGACCAACGGTCAGCCGCTGCGCCCGGCCATCATCTGGCTGGATGGGCGTGCGCCAGAGCAGGCGGAACGCATTATGCGCAAGTTCCTGGGGCGACGGGTCTTTGCCGCCGTCGCTGGTGCGGAACTCTCCGGCAAGGACGGCCTGCCCAAGTTGCTCTGGCTCAAGGAGAACGAGCCGGAGATCTACGACGGGATGACCTGCTTCCTGGACGTCAACGGCTACCTCACCCACCGGGCCACGGGACGGATGGCCTTTGAGTGGTCGTGCGCTTCTGCCATTGGGTTCGACCTGAAGAAGAAGGACTGGCTGCGGGGGATCATCCGCTACATCGGCCTGGACCTGAACAAGTTTCCCCCACTGGTGCGCTCGGTTGATCAGGTGGGTGGGCTGACGGCGGAGGCAGCGCGGGAGTGCGGGCTGCTGGAGGGAACTCCTGTCTTCGGTGGCGGCGGGGATGCGCCGGGGGCGGCGGTCGGCTCCGGAGCGGTCGGAGAGGGGGAGGGACACATTTATCTGGGCACCTCCGGCTGGGTGGGCGTCGTCACCCACAAGACCCCCACCGGCTGTCACGGCATCGCCTCCATCCAATCCTCTGATCCCGGCAAGGCGCTGCTCTTTGCGGAGATGGAGACGGCGGGCGCGTGCCTCAAGTGGATCGCCGACGAGTTCTACCGTCACGAGCAGGCCGACCCCGCCATCCCCAACGTGTATGCACTGATGGACGAGAACGTGGAGAGCATCCCACCCGGGTCCGACTTCTTGATCTATACGCCGTGGATGTACGGGGAACGGGCCCCCGTCGCCGATACCTGGGTGCGCTCCACTTTCTTCAACCTGAGTGCCGACCACACGCGCGAGCATCTCCTGCGGGCGGTCTACGAGGGAGTGGCCTATAACCTGCGCTGGATGATCGAGATCGTGGAGAAGACCTTTGGCTTCCCGCTGCCCGTGTTGCGGGTCATCGGCGGGGGCGCGCGTGGCGCCCCGTGGATGCAGATCATCGCCGACGTGACTGGACGGCGGGTGGAAACCGTCGTCAATCCGCAGGAGGCGGGGGCGGTGGGCGCTGCGCTTACAGCCGGAATCGGCCTGGGGCTGTACTCCGACTTTGAGGCACTCAGGAAAGTCGTTTGCGTGGAGCGCGAGTTTGAGCCTCAGGCGTGCAACGCCGAGGTCTATGATTGCCTCTACCAGGCTTACCACCGCATCTACGGCTGCCTGCAGAAGCTGTACCGGGAGGTGAACGAAGTCCGGTTCGCAGAGCGCCGGGGGGAGGAAGTGGAGGAAGGTTGAATGTTATCCATCCAGTTGCTGTCCCCTGACCGCTTGTGGGACATCCTGGATTTCTGCCCCGTGCATGCAGACCGGGAGGAGACCTGGTTCCCCGGGGACGTAGAACGGTATCGCCAGGGCCAGCACCGGCGCGCGGGCTTCCTGGCCCGCAAAATGGACGAGGGCGCCCGGCTGCAGGTGGCTTACCGGGACGGCGTCGCCGTCGGCTTCGTCGAGTATTACCCCATCGAGATCACCAACCTGGAACTGGCAGGCCAGGACGTCCTCGCTATCTGGTGCATCCTCGTGCGTGACGAGCGGCAGGGCATCGGCAGCGCGCTTCTGCAAGCCTGCCTGGACGACGCCCGGGCGATGGGGCGCAAGGGAGTGGCGGTCACCTGCTGGGACCCGGTCTGGATGGGACGGGCGATCTTTGAGCGGGCTGGCTTTGTGGAGGTCGGTCCTGCCGGGACGAGCGGAGCTGTACTCTTCAGGCCCTTCACTGCCAATGCTGAGCCGCCCCGCTGGGTGGGGCGCAAGCCGGCGATGGAGTTGGTGGAAGGCAAAGTCGCCGTGGATGTCTTCCACACTGACCGCTGCCCCATCCATTGGCGCAACACGGCGCTGGTGCGGGAGGTGGCCCAGGCGTTCGGCGACGCGATCCTCTGGCGCGAGCACTGGACCGACAGACGGGAGGATATGTTGCATTATGGGACCGCCTACAGCATATACGCCAACGGCAAGCTTATTGCCGCCGGACCACCAGTGAAGCGAGAGCGGGTGCGGCAAGCCATACTCGAGACGCTGCTGGCCTGAGATTAACTCAAGGAGGTTGGAATGGAAAGACAAGACCTAGAGTCCCTGCCCCTCGCGCTGCCCGATGGGGTAGATTACGACGAGTATCTCATCGGCACGTATCTGGCTTCGTTCCCGGCCAGCGTACCCATCCCTCGTCTGGCCCCGGCGCTGGCCATCGAGCAATCCACCGGCACCTGGGTCCCGGTTCCGGGGGAGACCCTCGAGGTGCGCCGCCAGCACGTGGCAAAAGTCATCGGCGTCTACGAGGTGCCGGACCTGGAATACACCGTCCCGCCGAAGCTGGAGACGCGCAACTATGTCATCCAGATCGCCTTTCCCCAGGTCAACATCGGCTCGCAGATCCCGATGCTGTTGACGACAGTGGTGGGCAACATCTCGATGGGTGGCCGCATCAAGGTGCTCGACATCCGCTTCCCCAAAAAGTTTGTCGAGGGGTTCCAGGGACCCAAGTTCGGCATCCAGGGTGTACGGGAGGTGCTGGGTGTGTCCGACCGCCCGCTGCTCAACAACATGATCAAGCCCTGCACCGGCTACACGCCAGAGGTGGGGGTCGAGCTGTTCCGGGCAGCGGCCCTGGGCGGCTGCGACATCATCAAGGACGACGAGTTGTTGGCCAATGCCTCCTTCAACGAGGTGCAGGCGCGGGTAAAGCTCTACATGGAGGCGGAGCGACAGGTCTACGAGGAGACCGGCGAGCACACGTTGTACACCGTCAACGTCACCGACGAGATTCCGCAGGTCTTTGAGAACGCCCACCGGGCGGTAGAGCTGGGCTGCAACGCCCTTATGGTCAACTACCTGGCGACCGGCTTCCCGGTGCTGCGCGCGCTGGCAGAGGACCCCGAAATCAACGTGCCCATCCTGGGCCACATGGACGTGGCGGGGGCGTACTACATGTCGCCCTACCACGGTGTCACCTCGCACCTCATCCTGGGCAAGCTGCCCCGGTTGGCCGGCGCCGACATCGTCGTCTTCCCGGCCCCCTACGGCAAGGCCCCGGTGCTCAAGGACAAGTTCATCAACGTGGCCCGCAACCTCTCCTTCCCCTTTCACGACATCAAGCCTACCTTTCCCATGGCCTCCGGCGGCATCACTCCCTCGATGGTGCCCAAGGTGATGAAGGACCTGGGGAGCGACATCGTCATTGGTTCTGGCGGCGGCATCCACGCCCACCCGGACGGGCCAGTGGCGGGCGGCAAGGCGTTCCGTCAGGCGATTGACGCCACGATGCAGGGCGTCCCACTCAAGGAGGCGGCCAAAGAGCATCTCGAGCTGGCGGCCTCTTTGGAAGCGTGGGCGGATCCGTTTGGGAAGGGGATTTCGCTGTAAGGAGGCGAAGAAACCAGGTTTTTCGGAAGAACCTGGTTTCTACCTTACCCCCGCATCCGCTGCCACAGCACTGCCGAGGCCAGCGCGACAATACCCATCACCATCGCGCCGGTGCACAGGAGGCCACCAGCCGGCTCCGCGGAGGTTGTCTCGCCACCGGGCATTGGCGTGACTGTCGGCTGCGTGAGCTCAGGCGTGTGGAGCGGCGGCACTTCCACCAGCTCACCCTCCCCATCCACCACCTCGTAGGCCATGCCTTCGGCCACAAAGATGACCCGCTCGCCAAGCGCGAAGTACGCACCCCACTCCGGCCGGGCTGCCAGCAGGTCGAAGTACCCCTCGGAGCCGAAGCCGACCTGGGTGGTGGTCATCTGCGAGGGATCGAAGGCCGTATCAATCCAGACGCCGTCCTGAAGCAGAAATGTCTTGGAGCCCACCAGTCGCACCACCTGTGCGGCCTCCTCCGGCATCATCCCGCCGCCGACCGCTTCCACCTCTCGCATTTCGGCCTGTTCGGCGGCAGCTTCCACTGCTGGCGCACCGAACGCAGCTGGAGTTGGCATAACCAGGAGTCTCTCCGCCGCTTCCTCCTGCCCCTCTGCGGTCAAGATGTCATCCTCCTCAATCAGGAACGACGTGTAGGGGGTGATGATGCCGTAGCGCACGCTCAACGCGACGACGGCGTCCACCCACTCGCGCCGCTCGCCGTGCAGCCGGATCTGGGTCAGCAGGTGGCCGATCTTGCGTGTAGCCCACAGCCGGGGGATGAAGTCGTCGCCGCCGTTGACGCGGAAGTTGCCCTCGTAGACGAACTCCTGCCGCTCGCCGTTCACCTTGCCCGTGAGCGTGATCTTGGTCGCACCACTATCCCGGTAACGACCCACTAGAATCAACTGCGTGCCCGCGAACAGATCCGGCAGCGGGTAGGGGTAGGTGTCCTCGACCAGTATGTCCTCAAAGTCGAGTTCGATGTCAGCCAGAACCGGCGTGCTGATCTTGGCGTAAAAGCCGGAGACCTCCTCGTCAATCCGCTCGTGGGGGCGGACGTACCCGCTGGCCCCCCGCTGCTGCTCGGCCAGCGTGTCCAGTAGGACGGTGTTGACGTCGTCGCCGACGCCGAAGGGGAACAGCCGCACGTTATCCGGCGCGGCGGCCTCCACATTGGCCAGAATCTGCTCGATTTCGACCACCCCCTCGGTGGGCAGGCCGTCGGTGAGGAAGATGAGCACCGTCGGTCGTCCCTCAACTTGCGCCAGCGCCTCCAGCAGTGCGCGGTTGATGTCGGTGCCACCGACCACCTCCAACCGCCGCACCCAATCAGCGGCCTCGTGGGCTTCCGACGCGGGCCGCAGCCCCGGCGCGTACCGCTGCAAACCGGTGGAGAAGGCGATCACCTTGAAGCGATCTTCTTCGTTCAGATGCTCCAGCACATAGCTCAGCGCCTCCTTCGCCTGCTCGATCTTCTCCCCTTCCATCGAGCCAGAGGTGTCGAGCACCAAGAAGACGTCCCTGGGGATCACCCGACCCTTCTCCACCTCGACGGTGGGAGCAACTAACAGCAGGAAGAAGCCATCGTCAGGTTGTTCCCGGTAGGTCAGCAGGTTCAGCCCCACGTCCTCCTGGCTCACGGTGTAGACCAGCTCAAAGTCCTGGTCGGGCAGCACGTCCGACTCCTCGTAGCCGACGGTGGCCCGATAATCGCCATCTCGCTCGATGTAGACTCGATCCTGATGAGTGGGGGAGTAGACCGCGTGCATCGCGTCATTCGAGCGAACCTCGACGTGGATGCTGACTTCCTCCAGGGGTCGAGCGGAGAATTTCTCGGTGTTGAGCGGATAGACGTAGCGCACCAGGCCGTTGACGACGGGGAGCACCTGGCTGTATTCCAGCTCAATCTTGCGCGAGCCGCCAGGCGGAATGGGGAAGATGTGGGCCTGCACAGCGCCGCGCCCGGCGTACTCCAGCAGCGCCGGGTCGCGCCGCCGCCGCACGATGTCCTCATAGATCTGGCGGGCCTCGTCCGCCTCCAGGATCTTGCCCTCGACCGGCTTGCCATCCACCCACATGATGAACTCGGAGACCGCTGCCCCCTCCGGCAGCGGGAAGACGTAGGTGCCCTCACACTCCCACTCGTGCTCGTTGAGGAACTCTTGCTCGACGCGCGTCGTTGCCACCTGATCCTCAATGGTCACGCTGACGCGGTGGTAACGAATGGTGAGCCAGGATTCCCGCAATGGGGGGAGCGGTTCGGGCAACGGGATTGGGTCTGGGATGATGACACCGTCGGCCAGGGCGGGGCGGGCTGCGCTCAGCAATAGAGCGACGGTCGCGATGGCGGCTATTAGCAGTTTGCAGGCTGATGGATTGACAGGCTGGTAGATTCGTAGGTTCGTAGATTCGTAAGTTCGTAATTGGGTGCTGGTCATCTTGCTCCTACTGGCGTACAGTGTTTGCTCTGTTCTTTAGACGCCGGGTGGAGTGAGAAGGTTCCAGTGGCCCCCCCAGAATACGCAACACGCAATAGTGACCCAATTTGACCAATGGCGGGATTGATGATATGGTAACGCTGCCCAAAATCGAGCGCTTGCCTTAGAACGGGTGTTCTGGTACAATATCCCTAATCTCCAATAAGGAGGCACGATGGCCAAGACACGCACCCAATGGGTCTGCCAAAACTGTGGGCGGACGACGCCCCGCGAGATGGGTCGTTGCCCCGGCTGCGGTGAGTGGAACACGATGGTTGAGGTAATCGAGCAGCCAATCGCCGCATCGGCCGGCATTTCGACCATCCCCGGCAGTGAGCCGTGCCGCCTGACTGAGATTGAAACCGAGGGACTGGAGCGCCTGCCGCTGCCGCTGGGGGAATTTGCCCGCGTGCTGGGCGGCGGCGTCGTGCCTGGCTCGCTTATTCTCGTTGGTGGAGATCCTGGAATAGGCAAAAGCACCTTGTTGCTCCAGACGGCGTCGCTAATGGCGGAGGCGACGGGCCAGCCCGTGTTATACATCTCCGGCGAGGAGTCGGCGCGGCAGATCAGGATGCGCGCCGACCGGCTCTCCATCCGCAACGAGAACCTGTTCGTCGTCACCGAGACCAACCTAGAGGCGATCCTGCGCCACGCGGAACGGATCCAGCCGCTGGCGATGATCGTGGACTCGATCCAGACCGTCACCTCGGAGGAACTGACCTCGGCGGCAGGCTCGATCAGCCAGGTGCGCCAGGCGGCGAACCGCTTCCAGTGGTGGGCCAAAGCCGAGGGCGTGTCCGTCTTCCTGGTAGGTCACGTGACCAAGGAAGGGGCCATCGCCGGGCCGAAGGTGCTGGAGCACATCGTGGACACGGTGCTCTATCTGGAGGGCGACCGCTTCCACACCTACCGGCTGCTGCGCTCGGTCAAGAACCGCTTCGGGGCCACCTCGGAGGTGGGTGTGTTCGAGATGCGGGAGCAGGGAATGGTCGAGGTGCCGAACCCCTCGGAGGCGTTTCTGGCCGAGCGCATGGTCAACGCGCCGGGGTCGGCCATCGCGGTGACGATGGAGGGCACGCGCCCGTTACTGGTCGAGGTACAGGCCTTGGCCAGCCACACCAGCTTCGGCCATCCGCGCCGCACGGCCAACGGCGTGGACTTCAACCGACTGCTGCTGATCACCGCTGTGCTGAGTAGGCGGGTGGGGCTGCGGCTTTACGATCAGGACGTCTTCGCCAACGTGATCGGGGGGTTGCAGGTGGGGGAGCCGGCGGCGGACCTGGCGGTGGCGGTAGCCATCGCCTCCAGCGTGCGCGACCGGCCCGTCAAGGCTGATCTGGCCGTCGTCGGCGAGGTGGGGCTTTCGGGCGAGGTACGGGCCGTGGGACGGACGGCGGCGCGGCTGAAGGAGGCAGCCCGGCTGGGGTTCCGTCGCTGCTTGCTGCCCAAGCCGGTGCGGCGCGGAGGGGAGCCGCTGCCCGAGGGCATCGAGGCCGTCCCCGTGCGCTCGGTGGCCGAGGCGGTGGAGAGGGCGTTGGTGTAGCGAGAAGTGAACCGCGCCACCGTAAACAGGCGGCGCTGGGGGCATACCAGCACCGGTGCTTCAGACCGGTGCGGCGCTGGTGTAGCGTCTTGGGGGAGATATGTTATAATCGGGTACGAGGTCAACGATGACGAAGAAAAGCGCAATTCCATTCGGCGCCCAATTTAGTCCCAACCAGGTAGACCTACCAGGTTTACTTCAAATCATCCACGAATACGCAGGCGACCGCAACAGAATCACCGAAGCTATCCGTGACCAATTCTTTGCGACCCACTCCCAGACTCAACGCTGGAAACTGGCCGATAACACCGTACTGGCGTTGCGGGCATATGAGTTGCTGGGCGAAGACGGCGCAACGCCGACTACATTGGCGGGAGAATTGTTGGCGATTGCCAACGCACTTGATGCGCTTTATGAGCGGTTCGCCAAACATATTCTGATTAACCTCAGAGGCATCCCCTTCGTAGAAACGTTGGAGATAATGCGAACGGCTGGTGAGAAGATCACCCTTCCCACTTTGAGAAAGCGTCTTGGGCAACGTGGGCTACACGTTCCACGCGGCACAGTACACATTAGCAGCATGCGCTTGTGGCTAGCGCAAGCAGGCATTTTCGACGCAAGTGTCAAAGGTGGCCCAAGGTTGTACGAGGCTGACCAGGTGCGTCTGAATGAAGTGCTTGGCATTGGGCTGGATGCGATTGATAGCTTGACTCAACTCAATGCAGCCCAACGAGCCTTCTTGCGCGCCCTCACGCGCCTTGCTGAGCCAGACCCCTTTGTTGCCAACAAGGTGGCCGATCTGGCAAGTGCGCTCTACGCAGTGGAGTATAATCACAAGGAGTTACCAAAGTCCGTTTTGTTCCCGCTGCGTGACCTTGGGTATATACAGGCGACAAAAACGACGACGGGACGCGGTGCCAAACCTTATGAAGTCTCACGGACGCCCAAATTTCACCAGGAGATTTCCGAGCCGATTCTTGCAGCGGCGGCCGATAAGGCTGGACTGGTTCCCAAAGAGGTCTTTGCACTCCCCTTGTCGCAGATACTCACTGACCTCAAGTCACCCAACAAGCACGTTAAGGGCAAGGCGCTTGAACTGCTGACAATCTACCTCACCCGCTTGATTGATTTGGATTTCAAAGGTTGGCGCACACGCGGTGCAGACACAGGTGGAGCCGAAGTGGATGTGATTGTTGAAGGGATGCGGCTTATCTTTAGCCGCTGGCAGATTCAGGCTAAGAATACCAGAATCGTTCGATTGGACGACGTCGCAAAAGAAGTCGGCTTGTCACTCACATTTATCTACTCCAACGTCGTGATGATTGTGACAACCGGTGATTTCACCAAGGACGCCTACAGCTACGCTCAACACGTGATGAAGACTTGTAACCTCAACGTCATTCTGTTGAACGGTTCCGAACTTGAGCGCATCAGTCGAGACCCAACAGGCATTGTAGCCATTCTCAATAGCAAAGCCGAACAAGCGATGAAGGTAAAAGAGCGTAAGGACTACTTTGCGACTCAGTAGGCAGAGGAGATGCTTATGACCGAGATTCATTTTCGAAAAGAACCATTCTATGTAACCCAATACGGCGCGGCCTACCTGGGGGATGCGCTGGTCTACTTGCGTCAAATGGAGCGTGACTCAGTTGATTTGATTGTGACCTCGCCACCATTTGCCCTGAAGCGCAAGAAGGAATACGGCAACGTTGATGCCAAAGATTATGTACCGTGGTTTATGGTCTTCGCGGTTGAGTTCAAGCGGATACTCAAGGACACTGGTAGTCTGGTCATTGACATCGGTGGCTCCTGGGTCAAAGGTCAACCAACTCGCTCGTTATATCACTTTGAACTCGTGATCGCTCTGTGCAAGACATTGGGGTTCCACTTGGCCCAAGAGTTCTATTGGTACAATCCATCCAAGCTGCCCTCTCCTGCCGAGTGGGTGACAGTGAGGCGGGTTCGCGTTAAGGATGCAGTCGACCCAATCTGGTGGCTGTCAAAGACACCAGATCCTAGAGCGAGCAATTGGCGCGTACTGAAGCCTTACAGCGATTCGATGAAGAAGTTGTTGCAGAATGGCTACAAAGCGAAACTGCGACCTTCAGGACATAACATCTCGGAGAACTTCTCGAAGGACCATAAGGGGGCCATTCCGCCAAACCTACTGGAATTAGCAAATACCGACTCCAACAGCACTTACTTGCGTGAGTGTCGCGAGCGTGGTATTAAACCTCACCCAGCGCGATTCCCGCATGGCTTACCAGAGTTCTTTATTAAGTTTCTCACCGAGCCTGGCGACCTGGTGGTTGACCCGTTTGCGGGCAGCAACATCACCGGCGAGGTGGCCGAACGACTAGAAAGGCACTGGTTAGCGTTTGAGATAATCGAAGAATACCTCGAAGCCTCAAAGTTTCGTTTTTCTGGCTTACATGAGCAACCGTTCCTATTCACGATGCGAGCAGAAGCTTCCGAAACGGAAACTGCTGGCGATGAAGAAGTGGTTTCACAACCACAGCTTCTTGAACCTAGAGCGCAATATGAAACCGAGCGTGAGAAGGGAGAATAGCATTCCATAAACTGGGGCGACCTGTGCCCAAACCGCCACACTCCAGTGAATATGTGTACTTTCGCAGCAAGGCGCGGCATCGAGCACAAAACTAAATCTGGAGTGAAAGGAGCGAAATATGACTCTCATACTGACTCATCTGAATAGGTATGGAATCATACATGCAAGCGACTCTAGTCTGACCGCAGGGGACATGGATGCTGGTCAAGGCCAGAAGACCTTCGAAGTGCCATTTCTCAATGCAGGACTAACTGTTGCAGGCGCGTTTTCAGTCGGCAGGGAGGAAATGGACATCTGGATGAACGATTTTATCCAATCCCAAGCCAGCGTAAATGGCTTGACTCTCTCAGGATTTGCACATCGTCTAGAAAGCGAATTGCAGTCCAGAATGCTTCCTGGGGAAAAGGATGGGGGTAGCATGGTACACATTGCGGGCTACGCAAAAGAAGGCAATACATATCATCCTGAGTTTTGGTTTATTAGCAATGTTCATGCCATTGACCGTAAGACGGGGGAATATGGCGGTATAGACTACAACTTCAAGTCATCTGAAGATTTCTGGACAAGAGACTGCCCGGAGAACAACTTGATGAAGCGTTTCCAGGAACATGCAGGCGCGTACCAGATCTATGTGAATGGGTTTGCTCCTGGACGGATAAGCTATGTCTTCCTTCAACGTGTTATGAATGAGTTCCTCCGTACAGTTTGGGGTAATCCAAATTGGAAATTCAGACCACCGCAGTCTTTGAAAGAGACAGAAATCCTAGTGAAGATGTACATACAGGTCATCATAAATCTCTTTCTATTGAGCGACTACAGCGCGAGGTTCATTGGCGGCGAGCCCCAAATCTACGCGATACCTCAACCTGAGAACGTAGTCACGTCGTGTTGACCGTTACAGGCTGCATAGTGGTGGCAAGGGACTGCGTAATGCCCGACCCAACCAATCCACTAGAATACTACGCCCGTCCGGGCATCATGACCGACCCTGGAGAACACGCCGAACTGTTCAATGGTCTACCTGCCGAGATCCCTGCTCTCTGCCAGGTCGTGCAGGGACTCTTGTTGCACATCTTCTGGGCGGAACGGCACGGCGTGGAGTTATCGGAGGAGCGGAAGCAAGAGGTAAACGTCCGTCAAGTCTCGCACATGCTGGCACACATTCGAGAGATGGATGACCATCCTCTCACCGTCGAGCGGTCGTTGGACAAGAAGCTGGTGGGCAACTGCCGCGACTTTTCTACGCTGTTATGTGCGATGTTGCGCCACCAGGGCGTGCCCGCACGGGCACGCTGCGGGTTCGGTGCGTACTTCGAGCCTGGTCATTACGAAGATCACTGGGTCTGCGAGTACTGGAACGCCGAAGAAAAGCGCTGGGCGCTGGCGGACACGCAACTGAATGAGTTTCAGCAGGAAACCTTGAAGATCGCGTTTGACACTTATGACGTACCCCGCGATCAATTTCTGGTCGGCGGCAAGGCCTGGCAGATGTGCCGCGCGGGCCAGGCCGACCCGGACAGCTTCGGCATCTTAGATATGCACGGGATGTGGTTCATTCGCGGCAACCTGGTGCGGGATCTGGTATCGCTCAACAAGATCGAAATCCTGCCCTGGGACCACTGGGGACTTATGTCCAAGGAGGAGCAAGACCTATCCGCAGAGGATATGGCATTGCTGGATCGCATCGCCGAATTGACGGTGGCGGTTGCGACGGACGATGGAGCATTCCACGAGGTGTGTGCACTCTACGAAACTGACGCACGCTTGCATAAGCCGTCCGATTGGCTGCCGGACTGAGATGTGATGACAAAGAGACGTACCACTAGGCGTTCAACGAGACGCACGAGCAGGCGCACAACCAGGCGCAGGAGTAGCCGCAGACGCCGCAAGCCGCCGTCGCTGCCGACCATCAACCTCACGCTTGACCAGTGGCTCGACATCCTGGGCTACGGGCTGCTCGTCATTGCGGTCTTCACGCTCCTCAGTTTCCCCTCCGCCAAGAACGGGGTGATCCTCGGCTGGTGGCTGGGCCGACTGCGGCAGGCCTTTGGCTGGGGAGCCTACCTGACGCCGCTGTTCGTCGGTGCGGTGGGGCTGTGGCTCGTCCTGCGTGATTTTGGCGACCAGTTGCCCAGAGTGACCCCGCTGCAAATCACGGGTGTGGTGCTGGGCTACCTGGCCCTCTTAGTTACGCTTCACCTCCCGACGGCGTCACTCCGGTTCGGGGGTGACCTCCGGGCGACGGCCGAGGCCGGCCTGGGCGGCGGGCGCCTGGGCGCGGCGCTGGGCCGCTGGTTGCTGGGTGGGCTGGGCAGCGTGGGCACGGGCATCGTGCTGGTCACCTGGTGGCTGATCGTCGTCGCACTCGTCTTTGGGGTCACGGCGCAGGACGCCGTGCGTGTGCTCGAACGGTTGCGAGGCAAGCCTCGACCACAGCGCGTCAGACCCCTACCCAGGCCGGCGGTTCCCACGACGGCGAGCCATCCCTCCGAGCCACCCCCTTCGCCACCGCGCGAGGTGCCCGTGGCTCCGAAGCCGGTCGCTGTTGTCCCAACCCCCGTTCGGCCTGCTCCGACTCCCTTGCCTGCCGCTCCTACCCCCCTCTCTCCCATCGGCGGCGATCAGGTGTGGGGACCTCCCACCTTGGACGAGATCCTCGAGCCCGGCAACGATCAAAGCATCAGCGCGGGGATACTGCGCCAACAGGCGCGCATCATCGAGGAGACGCTAAGAGAGCTCGGCGCGCCAGTTCGGGTCCACGAGACCAACATCGGCCCCGTCGTAACCCAGTTCGCCGTCGAGCCGCTGGTAACGGCCAACAGTAATGGCAAAGAGACCAAGGTCAAAGTCAGCCATATCAGGGCACTGGCCAACGACCTGGCATTGGCGCTGGAGGCCAAGACGTTGCGCATCCAAGCTCCCATCCCCGGCAAGGGGCTGATCGGCATCGAGGTGCCCAACCCGGAGATTTCGCTGGTCGCGCTGCGGGACGTGATGGAATCCGAAGCGTTCGCGGAGATTGACTCCCCGTTGCGACTGTGCCTGGGGCAAGATGTCTCTGGCCATTCCATCGTCGCCGACTTGACCGCTATGCCCCACCTACTCATCGCCGGTACGACCGGCTCGGGTAAGTCGGTCTGCATCAACGGTATCATCGCTGCGTTGCTTCTGCAGAACAGCCCCGAGGAGTTGAAATTCCTGATGGTAGACCCCAAGCGGGTGGAGTTGACGGGGTACAACGGCATCCCGCACCTGCTGTCGAAAGTCGTGGTGGAGATGGAGCGAGTGGTGGGCGCGCTCCAATGGGTGCTGCGGGAGATGGACGGGCGATACCGCCGCTTCTCCAAGGTGCGTGCCATCCACATCCGCGACTACAACGAGCGCGTCGCGCCGAGCCGGGGCGAGAAACGGTTACCCTACATCGTGGTCGTCGTGGACGAGCTGGCGGATTTGATGATGATGGCCCCCCAGGAGACGGAGCGCTCCCTCTGCCGCATCGCCCAGATGGCGCGGGCGACCGGCATCCATCTCATCATCGCCACCCAGCGCCCCAGCGTGGACGTGGTCACCGGGCTGATCAAGGCCAACTTCCCGGCGCGCATCGCCTTCAACGTGGCTTCGACCGTGGATTCGCGGGTCATCCTCGATATGCCCGGTGCGGAGCAACTGCTGGGCCGGGGCGACATGCTGTTTCTGCCTCCCGATACTGCCACTCCCCTGCGCTTGCAGGGTGCCTTCGTCTCCGACGAAGAGCTGCGCCGCTTGGTGCAGTACTGGAAGGAGCAGGCGCGGCCAGGACCGATACCCGCCGAAAAGCCGGTGCAGCGACCGCTGTGGGAGGAGATGCGTCAGAAAGTGCGGAAAGTGGAGTACGAGGACGAGTTGCTGCCCGAAGTGATTGATTTGGTGTTGCGGGAGCAGCGCGCTTCCATCTCGCTCCTCCAGCGCAAACTGCGTATCGGCTACACGCGGGCAGCGCGGATCATGGATATCCTCGAACAGCACGGGGTCGTGGGGCCACAGCCGCCAGGCGGCAAGGCACGCGAGGTCTTCCCCAGCGCGGCCCACGCGCTGCTCCACCCCCAGGGGGAGGAACAATGAGCTACACGATCCACAAACTGACATACGCTGATGGGCGGGCCTACCGTTATCACATCTCCGACGAGGCCGGAAACCTGCGCTACGTGGCCGAGCGAACCGGTATGCTGCTTCCATCTCCAACGCGGCTGGTCGAGTTCTTCGACCCCGATCACAACCCATCCGGCCGTCTCCAGCCGCCGGAGGTCGCACCGTGGCTGCGCGGGAAGCGGTACGAGGTTTTCGTCAACAAAGGGGGCGAGGAGGCAGAGGAGCCCTACGCCGTGATCAAGGAGACGTGGAGGCTGGTGGACATTTTGCTGTTGCGCCTCCCGCGCTACGAGGTGCAACTGGGGGAACACTGCTACATCGTGCGGGGCAGCCGCTACGGGGAGCACTTCTACGAGATCTTCCGTCCGTGCGAGGAGGAGGAAGGAATTGATGAGGAACGAGTAGATGAGAAAATGGAGCAGGGGGAGGATGAACAAGCGGAGGCAGGGGAAGGTGAGGAAGAGCCTGAGCCCAAGGAGATGAAGGTGGGTCAGATTCAGCGCCCTACGGTCGGCCCCAGCTATACCGTCGAAAGCGATGCCGCGCCGTTGCGCCAGGCTTTGTTAGTACTGGCCGCGCTGGTGATTCTTATTGATATGGAACTGCACCCTTGAGACAACTGTTCACCCTCCCGCAGGTTCAGACGTTTTTCAGTCGCAGAAGTGCGTCTCGACTTGGTTTCAAGGCCGCAGACGCTGTCGGTCGTAACTTGCGGGAGGGCGACCTGTGCAATTGGAAGAGAACCCCGCCCGCCTCGCCGGGCACTGAACCGCCCGGCTCAAAGCTCAAGCCCCCTGTGGGGGCTACGGAAAGCCCGCGAAGCGGGGTTTGGCTATGAGCACGGCGGTCTAGCGCCGTGCGGTACGCGACGCAAGTCTTAACTGCATAGGTCGCGGGAGGGTAGGCTGAGTAGCGTGCTAGCGCCGCCTGCGCTTCAGCTCCGGCCACTCCAGTTTCCGGCCTCTGCGAGATTTGGCTCTGACCACGTGTTTGACTGCCCGCGCCAGATCTTCGGGGTCGTAGCCTTCTAACCGCTCTCTCAGTTCATCAAGTGCCGCGCGCTGTTCCTCGTCGAGGCCTTCTCCGGCTTCGGCGTCCACGCTGAGCAGAGCCAGCAGCAGGGCCTGTTCATCGTCGCTCAAGCCCTCCCCTCCCCCCTCCAGCAATTCGCCGGGGCAGGAAACTGGCCCCTTCTTACTCTCCGCTTTCTTCGCCATAACGCCTCCTCCCCGCTCTGATCACGACGTGGCACCTCGACGCGCCGCTTCCTATCTGCTCCTTCTCCGCCACCGCCACCACACTCCCACCGGATAGCCAATCATCTTGGCGACGTCGCCCGTGACGCGGATGACCGGCACCCACAGCGCCGCCTGCAACTTCCGGGCGAGGCTCAGGTGACCCCACGTCCGCGCCAGTCGCCGCCAACCCACCCAGAACATCCCCGCTATGGCGATCAGATAGAGCGCCCACCACCACGGACTCACCAGAACCCCAGCAGCGGCGATGAGTGGCGCAGCGACCAGGTAGGTCAAATAGCGGATGGCGTGCCGCCTGGGCCACAGGCTCGCTTTGCCGTCTCCCCGCGCGTAGCGATAGTATTGGGCAAAGAAGGCACGCAGGCTGGAGCGCGGCCGAAAATAAACCAGCGCCTCAGGCGCAAAGACGAACGGGCCGAAACGGGCACGCAGCCGGAAATCGAAGACCAGGTCCTCGCAATAGTCAAGCCACTCGGGGTAGCCCCCCACCGCCTCCCAGACGCTCTTGCGAAAGGCGACCGAGCGGCTGGAGGGGAGAAAATGCGCCGGGTTGATGTCCCGTAGCTCTGGGAGCACTGTCGCCCCCATCGCCATCTCGAAGACCGTGTGCGGGTCGGGGACGAAGAAACCGGCGACGGCCTGTGTTTCCGTGTCTTCAAACGGCGCAACGATCTCCTCCAGCCACCGCAGGCTCAGCCGCACGCCTGCGTCGGTCACGGCGATGGCCTCACCCGTGGCGGCCTCAATCGCCGCGTTGCGTCCCTGCGAGATGTTGGCCCCCGGCCGCCGGATGACGTGTAGCGGCAAGCGGCCAGTGGCTTCATAGGCCGCCAGCAGCGATAGCGTGGAGTCGGTCGAGCCGCCGTCGCAGACGACTACCTCGTCCGGGAGGCGGGTCTGGACGACCAAACTGTCGAGCAGCCGGTGCAGGCTGCTGGCCTCGTTCAGCACTGTGAAAACGACAGAAACGCGCATCAACGGAGATTATACACGACGATGCACGCCTCGCCAAGCACGTGGTCTGCCTCGCCAGGCGCGGTTTGACATTTGAGTATAAGCATGGTATAGTTGAATTGTAGGACGCAGTAAGTTCAGGTAGCCATATTCCGCCCGGGCTTATGAGGCCTGGGCGATTTGTGTATATGCAACCACTCCGGCCTACAAAATATCACAAAGGAGTAAGAAGGTGAACGAGAGAGAAATGGGAACCGTCAAGTGGTTCAGCAACGCCAAGGGGTACGGATTCATCTCGCGTGACGGAGGTGAGGATGTGTTTGTCCATCACACCGCCATTCAGAGCGAGGGCTTCCGGACGCTCGAAGAAGGCCAGCGCGTCGAATTCAACGTCGAGCAAGGCCCTAAGGGCTTGCAGGCCACCAACGTCACCCCGCTGTAAGACCGAGAGCGGGCTTTTGTGCGAAGTGGCAGCGAGCCATTTCCAGGGGAGGTAATATGACTAAGAAATTGTACGTCGGCAACCTGGGTTATAGCGTGACGACGAACATGTTGGAGGAACTGTTCGCCTCTGTCGGCGAGGTCACGTCGGTCAACGTCATCACCGACCGCATGACGGGGCGATCACGCGGGTTCGCCTTTGTTGAAATGGCCAAGAGCGCGGACGCGCAGAAGGCCATCGCTGAACTCAACGGCCGTGATGTGGAAGGTCGGGCGATTAAGGTAGCGGAGGCCCGTCCGCAACGGGATCGTCAGAGTGGTGGCTACGACGACCGACGTAGGGGACGACGTCGTCGTTATTAGGCGCGCCACACAAGTGTACGCGAACAAACCGTGTACATCTGGCCCTGTGCCAGCGTGCACGGTTTGTCATTCCATCAAACTGAATTAGCCTTCTGAAGTCGCCACCACGTTCCACTCATTTAATTCCCCTCGCACCGTCTGCAGCAGCACCTCGACCTTCAGCTCGGCCAGGGTATAGCAAGGAGCTTCGAGGTGCTCGGCCAACGTTTGTGCCAACCCCTGGTCGAAGGCCTCGTGCTCCATGTTGATCACCACCGAGCGGATGTGATTCTGCGAGAACATCTCGGCGATGCGGCAGGCCTCCTCCTGCGGCGGCAGGTTAGTCATCGAGACGTTCCCCGCGCCATCGGTAAGTAGCACCATCAGCGGCATCAGGTCGGGGTGCTGTCGTAGCTCGCGGATGATGACCTCGTAGGCGGCCTGTAACCCGGCTGAAAGGGGAGTCTTGCCACCGACGGGGATGTCGGTCAGCGCCCGCCGCGCCAGCTCGACGCTGTTGGTAGGCGGGAGCACGACACGGGCGTCGTTCTTCTGGAAGACGACGAGTCCAACCCGGTCGCGCTGCTGGTAGGCATCCGTCAGCAGCGACATAACGGCCCCCTTCGTCGCCTGCATGCGTTCGGCCACCGCCATAGACCAGGAGGCGTCCACGACGAAGAGCACCAGGTTGGCGGCACGACGCACGCGCACCTTGCGCTGGTAGTCGTCGGGGTGCAACGCCAGTGCCGGGCCACCCTCGCGCCTCCGCTCTCTCTGGTGAGGGGCAGCAGCGCGAAACGTGGCGTCGAAGGCCAGGTCACTGGGATCGCCAGGAGAGGGGCGGGCCTGGACGTAGCGCCCGCGCTTGCGATCGGTGCGGGTCCGGCTGCGGCGACCGCCCGTGGAGCGGGTCAGCCGGTCGAGAGGTGTATCCAGCCGACGTGGCGTGAAGTCCTCACCGACGGCGACCTCTTCGCCGCCCTCCCACCAACGGCCCTCCGACGGCCACTGGGGCACGGTCTGCAGCACCGGCTCTCGCGCTACCTCGCGTTGCTCATGGGGAGACTCCTCGTCACCGGTCTCCCCGGCTACGCTTTTTTTTTACCCATCACCTCTACATCAGTGTCGCTCTCTTGTCCAGACTCGGCCTCAACCGGGTTCTGGGCGCGGGCCTCGGCCAGCCGCTCCGAAAGATCACCCAGCGTGACCTCCGCCTGTTGCAGCGGATGTCGCTTCAGCCGGTGGGGTAATGCCAGTTCGGCGGCCAGCAGGATGTCACGGTCGCTCAAACGGGTGTGCCCCTCGAAAGCAGCGTGGGCGCGGGCAGCTTTGAGCACCACCAGATCGGCGCGATGGCCATCTACCCCCAACTCGCTCATCGCCGTCGCGATCGTCGCCAGGTCCGATTGAGAGTGCCTAACATTGGGCAAGAGACGGCGGGCGCGGGCGATTTCCCTCGAAAGCTTCTGCTCCTTGGGAGCCCATTCCGCACAGACCCCCTCGGGGTCGGCCTCATAGGCCAGATTGCGTTCCATGATCGCCATCCGGGCAGCGGGGTCGCCGATGCCACGGATGTCCACACAGAGGGCGAAGCGGTCGAGAAGCTGGGGGCGCAGGTCCCCCTCCTCCGGGTTCATCGTGCCGATGAGGATGAAACGGGCGGGGTGGCTGAAGGAAATGCCCTCCCGCTCCACGACGTTGACCCCCATCGCCGCGGCGTCGAGCAGTAAGTCCACGACGTGGTCGTCCAGCAGGTTGACCTCGTCCACGTAGAGGACGCCCCGGTTGGCCGCCGCGAGGACCCCTGGCTCGAAGTGCCGCTCTCCCTTCTGGATGGCGCGTTCGATGTCCAGCGTGCCCACGACGCGGTCCTCGGTCGCGCTGACGGGCAGGTCCACGAAGCGCGTGCGCCGGCGAGCGCGGGGCAGTTCCCCCCCAGTATCATTCCGCTCGCGGCACTCGGTACACCACGTCGCTGGCTGGTCGGGGTCGCAACCGAAGGAGCAGTCGGCAACCACCTCGATCTCAGGCAGCAGCGCGGCCAGCGCGCGAGCAGCGGTAGACTTCGCCGTGCCGCGTTCGCCCCGAATGAGCACCCCGCCGATCTGGGGATAAATGGCATTCAGTATCAGAGCGCGCTTCATGCGCTCCTGCCCGACAATAGCAGCGAATGGGAAGATAGGTGGCATCGAACTCCTAAGCGGCCCGCCACGCCGTGCCCATCAAGCCTTGGCTCACGACTTGAGGCCACAAGTCGCGCACGAGGCCGAGAGTGTGCAAGAGCCGCACGAAGAGCCTGCCCCCGCGATCACTCCCTCACTTCCGACGGCCGAGAACAATGAGATCACACGGCGCGTGTGCTCGCTGCCACACTTGGGGCAGACGATGGATGCGTCGGCGTCAGTCATTGCCCGCAGGGCATCAAAACACGTCTCGCAATCGAGACACTTATACTCATATAGTGGCATGGTTCCTACTTCACCCTGCTCTCTCAATGGAGAGCCTTTCGCAATTCAAACTGCCAGACTGCGGAAGTCTCGAAGGTGCTCCGCCTAGTGGCTTTTGACGCCACATGGGACTGATTCTGCTTTCGAAATGCCAGACGGCAGACTTCCGCAGTCTTTTGGTAACTACTCACCCCAAGCTCCAAGTCCCCGTCCCGGGGACGTCGTATGCGGTAGATGACCACTTTGCCGCGCCGTTTTGCGCTCGAGACGCCCCCGAGGCTTCGTCCTGAGGCTCAGCCCGAAGGGACGGGGGCTACGAGCAGCGGCGAGCAAGTGCAGCCGGCTTTATGTTAATCTGACATTGTCAAAGTAGTCACATTCATTGTACCGCTGTTTCGCCGCATGTCAAGGTTGTTGGGCGCTCTGGCAAGGTGGTGGTATACTTCATCCGCTTTTCTGGGGAGACCGCTTGATATGACGACATATCCCTACATCTACCTCTCCCCCCACCCGGACGACGGCGTGCTCTCGTGTGGGGGACGTATCTGGCAGCAGGTACAAGCCGGTGAGCGCGTGCTGGTGTTGACGGTTTTTGCCGGGCCTCCTCCTCCGGGTGCACCGCTCTCCCCGTTCGCCCAGGAGTTGCATGCGCGCTGGGAGCATCCGGCCGATGCGGCCACCAGAAGACAGGAGGAGGACAGGGCAGCGTTGGCCCTCCTTGGGGCAGACCCGGTGCATTGGCCTTACAGCGACTGCATCTACCGGCAGACCGCCAGCGGTCGTTTTCCTTATGCCAGTGAGGAGGCACTGTGGGGGGAGGTGCATCCGGCAGAGGAGGGACTGGCCGCGGAGCTGGCGGCCGGGTTGGCAGCGCTACCGCTGAGCCGAGACAGCGTAGTCTACACGCCACTGGGGGTCGGTCACCACGTGGATCACCAGATAGTGCGCTGCGCAGCGGAGGCCTCTGGGCATACGCTGGTCTACTACGAGGATTTCCCCTATGCCGGAGATCCTCACGCAGTACAGGCTGCGCTAGGGGAAGGACAATGGCAGATGGATGTGGTGCAGCTCTCCGAGGAGGCGCTGGAGGCGAAGATCGCCGCCATCGCCCGCTACCGCTCACAGCTCAGCACCTTCTGGGCTGACGAGGCGGAGATGGCGGCGGCAGTGCGAGCGTTTGCAGAACGGTACTGGATATTGGACATTTGATGAATCGTCACCATCCAGCATCCAGCCTATGTTGATCTGATTTCGGCTTTCGCCTTTGCCCTGGCGACGAATCGCTCCTCTTCAACGACAAACCGCTCGTGGGTTGCCTCCCCAATCTGCTCTGCCTCGTCCCATGCCTCAACGCGGAACACCAACCGGCGACCCTCCAGCTCCACCAGCTCGGCACGGGCGCGGACGCGCATCCCCACCGGCGTGGCAGCCAGGTGGCGGACGTCAATCCGACCGCCCACGGAGGTCCGGCCCGGTGGGAGGTGATCCGTCAGCGCCTGCACCGCCGCGCCTTCCATCAGCCCCACCAGCGCGGGCGTGCCGAAGACCGGCACCAACCCGCTGCCCCAGCGATCGGCCGTATCCGCCTCGGTCACGACCGTCTCGATTTCACCTGTCAGTCCGGGTGCAAGCTCGTACATCAATCACCTCGTCAGAGCCGGAATGATATACCTGAACAGACAATACACGTCCAGCGCCGCCAGTGCGGCGAAAAAGGCAGCTATCGCCCAGGCGCGCGTTCGCCGTGGCAGAACACCTGCCAGCGTGCTCAGCCCCAACGCAGCAGCCATCCCGATGGGGATGAGGGCCGGGAACAGGTAGCGGCCCTGATGTTGTAAGAAGGACAAGTTGTACCCCAGGTATTCAAGCAGTATGAGTAGGAATAGGGCGAGGAGCAAGATCACGCTGGCGCGCTGGAACGAGGTCAGGCTGAGCCGCTTCCGATCGAACAGCCACCAGAAGAAGCCTACGATCAGCAGAACGGAGAGCAGAGCCAAGCCCTGGTAGATGCGAGCTGGCAGCACCACGCCCATCCAGCCGAACTGCCCCCAGAAGCTCTGAAACGTCCAGCGAACCATACGGCTCAGCAGTCCGCCCCAGCCGTGGAGCGCCAGGTATTCACTTGAGCGCATCTGTCCTTCGACGACCTCAGCGTGCCGCGACAACCCCATCGGGTCATGCCAGCCGTAGGTAAGGCCGTTGCGGATGAACCAGGGCGCAGATACGAGCAGCGCCGGGAAGAGCATCCAGACTACTTGTGTCACCGCCCATCCCACTGTCCGGCGCTCGTCCCGCCAGCGGATCAGCACAGCCGTCACTGCTACCACAGGGGCGACGTAGGCCGTGCTCTTGGCCAGCAATGCCGCCGCCAGCAGCAATCCGACCGGCCAGGGCTGCGCGTGGCCTCCACCGACGTAGAGCACCAATGCCCACAGCGTTCCTCCCACGACCAGCTCCGCCAGCGCGTCGTTGTTCACGCCCGCAGTCATCGCCACGTGTTGAGGGATGAAAGCGATGAAAGCGGCGGTCATCAGCGCCAACTCGGTCCACCGGGGAAAGATGGCTCGCACCGTCCCGAAAGCGACCACCAGCAGTACAGCCCCAAACAACACCGAGAGCAGCCGCAGCGGCAGCACCACGCCACCAAAGAGCAGGTAGACGGGAGTCGCCAGCAGGTAATAGAGCGGCGGCTGGTGATCCTCATACTCCACCGTGTCAACGGAGAGTTCGGGAGGGAAACGCGCCGACTTGAGGCATTCCAGGTAATCCTGGTCGTAGTCACCGAACTCGATGACCGGAAAGCCCCGGCCCTCGGCCAGCGCGCGGACGTAGTTATAGTGGGCTGGCTCGTCGGGAACCTGCCAGGTGGGGGTGAGGCTCGCATAGAGGGTACCAATCGCGACGTACACGATGACGATGGCGGCCAGAAGGACGCCAGGTGAAAGCCCTGTCTTCATGGGGGCTATTGTACCCGCACAGAAGCCGATTGACAAGCATCCTCAATCGCGTACCACGACATAGCCGACCTTACCCATCCTCGGACCTGGCAGGAATTTGCACAGAACACAGAGACAAGTATACTAACACGAGGAAAGCCCCGGCACTTTCACGGAGGGCCGAGGCTATGTCCAAGACGATGAGGGCGCCTTACAGAGGAGCATCCAATGTCACGTGGAAAACGTGAGAGCCACTGGTTGGTCATACGCCGTTGCCTGGCCATCATCCGGCGGGCACAGCGCGGCCTGGCTAGCCGAGAGGAACTGATTCAGGCCGTACTGGCGCAGGAAGAGCCGGAGGCCTACGGAGAACTCCAGGGCAAGGCCCTGTATCGCCGCCTGGAGAACGACCTGCGGCGCATTCGGGACAACTTGATGGTGGACTTGTACTTCGACCGGCAGGCGGGCGGCTATGTGATCAAAGACACCTGGCTGCCCTTGCTGGACCTGCCGGACGAGGACCTGGCGACCATCGCCTGGCTGGAGGAGACGTTTGGCCTGGACTCGCCGCAGCACGACGAGGTACACGCGCTGCTGGGGCGGCTGAGGCTCTACCTGGGAACCGAGCGATTGGCCGCTCTGGAGCGCTGTCGTACGGCGCTGACAGTAGACCTGAGACAGCGGGACGAGGACGAGATTCCATCTGCGGTGTGGGATGGGCTGACGAAGGCAATGCTGGAGCGGCGGCAGGTCGAGTTGCTCTACCTCTCGCCCCAGTACGAGAATGGAAGACCCCGACGCCACGTGGTGGATCCCTACGACTACTACTTTGACACGACGCGCGGCCATTACTACCTGCGCGCCTACTGCCGCCGCGCCAAAGGCCCTGACGGCCTGGATGAGCCGCGCTGCTACATCACCTACCGCGTGGGGCGTATCTTGGAATTGACCGTGTTGCCTCAGAAGCTATCACCGCTGCCTCCACCCTCTCCCCGTTACGCTGTGGTGTACGAACTGGCTCCGCAGGTCGCCCGCCTGGGCGTCACCCACCACCTCAGGATCGAGATCGAAGACATCGAGCGGCGAGACGATGGGAGTGCCGTCGTGCGCGGGACGACAGACAGCGTCTTCTGGGCCATCCAGGCCCTGATGCACTATCGGCATCACTGCCGCGTGCTGGGGGGGCCAGAGATGCTGCGGGAGATGCGAGCCACGGTACAAAAGATGGCTGAAATGTATGCACAGGAAAAGCGATCCCCACGGATGTGGGGGTGAGGGTGTGGTAGAATGATATTGTGCAATGAGGGTGTGAGTCAAGAAGGGAGGAGTTGATGCCCACAGTCTCTGAGATCGAACAAGTCCTGAATGAATACGTTGAAAAGTACATTCCGGTGATGTTGCGCCAGGGATACCACCTGGTGCTGGTCAAGGGCGGGCCGGACTATCCCCACCTGCCGGAACAATCCCACTTTGCTCACATCATCAACGGCGCGTTTGGCCTGACGCAACTGGTCAAGTTCCTGATCGAGCACAACGTGCGCGTCCCCGGGCTGGACGAAGAAACTTTCCGCAAGGCGCTGGCGCTTTTCACCGTTCACGAAGTACACAAGGATGCCGAGGTGGAGCTGCTGGGCGATTCCCAGTTCAGCATCCCCCTGGAACGGCTGCGGGAAGAGTACCAGCGCCTGGGACTGGACCAATTCGCCCCGGTGGACGAGTACCTGATGCGGGCGGCCAATGTCCACAAGCGTAGCAGCAAGCACGGCGATTTGCTGCTCAGCGATGATCCGAACGCTGCACAGCTATGGCTATGGGTGCGCATCGCCGACACCTTCGCCTCGGTCAAGACGCCGGAAGAGGCGAAGGCTTCGCTGGAGGGCTATCTGGCCGATCTGGGGCCGGCCTTCGCCCCCAAGAGTCCGCCGGGCAAGTATACACTCTATTACCACGAGATCAAGGACGTGCGCGGTGTGCTGACCAACACCGTCCACCAGGCTGTCGCTCAACAGTTGGCGGGCGACCTGGGCTTTTTCCCGCTGCTCTACTTCGCCACGGGCACGCTCTATCTGGGACCGGCTCAATTGGACGGTGACGCCGATGACGCGATCCCCGCCGTCGCCGAATGGGTGCTCCAATCGCTGACCCAGGGCGGTGGTGGGGACGCCATCCGCGACGGGCTGCGTCGCCAAAAGTTCGACTTTGAGCGCTACGTCTACGCCTTTGCCACAGTGAAAGACCTGCTCCAGGTCGTCCACGATGAAACGCTGACCGCCAAACCCGACGCACGGGTAGCCCTCAAGGAGATAGACGGCCTGGTCAGCAAGCGCCAGGAACTGAGCGCCGAGTGGCGGGACACGGTCGAGGAACGGTTTGGCATCCAACTGCTCGACCCCAAGGAGCACAAAACCTTCAACGAACTCTGGTCCCAGGTACGGCGCTACCTGCTCTATGTGGACACGCTGTTGCGCGACCTGAACCCGGCCGAGAACCGACTGGAGTGGTTCCTGCGTGTGTTTGCCATCCCGCAGCCTTATGCCGACAACCTGCGTCGGGAAGCCGACATCTGGGCGAAAGGCGGGATCGGCAAGTACGTGCTGGTGATCGCCTACCACTTCCTGCGCGGCCCCGACTTTGCCGACCGCCCGGCCGAGGCCACGCCGCCGGAGCAGGTGCTGGAGCGGTTGCACCGCCGCGTGCTGGAGGCCTTTCGCCAGGTGGATACCCAGGCCGGACGGCAGGCCGCCGTGGCCGAGCTGGGGTTGCGCCAGGACCTGGAGGCGTACCTGGCCGAGCATCTGTACCTTTCCTTTGCCCCGGCCAGTCAACTGGCCGCTGACAGCCTGGCGGGCTATGTGTCGCCGAAGCGCAAGGGGCACACGGGCCAGGTGTGTTCCATCTGCAACCGGCGCAGCGAGTACGTGCAGTCCTTGCGGGCGGGCATCCTGGACGACTTTGGGCGGGTTTTTTCCAATCGGGTGCTCCCCGCCCGCGAAGCGCCCCAGGGCAACCGCCTCTGGTGCCCGGTCTGCCAGTTGGAGTTCATCTTGCGCAAGGTGATGGGCATGGGCCTGCCCTCCACTGCCCATTACAAGAACTCGCGCCGCATTTATCTCTATGTGTTGCCCACCTTCTCTTTCACCCTGGAGCACCTGCGCCTCTTCGAGCCGCTGCTGAAACCGTTCCACCGCGTGACCGGCTTGCCGGTGCGCGATTACGGCAAGGGCGATCCCGGCTTGCCGCGCTACTGGTTGGAGCATCGCGCCTTCGACCCGGATTGGGTGGAGGACTTGCAAGAGGTGTTGGAGCGCGAGGCGGACAAGATCGCCGGCTGGGGCGGACGGGGCTTTGTGGGCGAACGGGTCTCGCTGGGACGCATCACCGGCCAGCCGCACTACTACCTCATCACTTGGGAGAAAGCGGCCCGCGACACCGAACCCGACGACGCCCGCATCGCCACCCGCACCGAGGCCTGGTGCAAGGCGCTCTTCGCCGCGGCAGTCATCAGCGGGCTGACCAGTTGCAAGGTCTACGTCACCGAACGGCCTTACCTGCCGGTGGCCGACCCCGCCGAGTTGAGGGCTACCATCACCCTCGATGGTCCGCCCCCGGCGCTGCGGGGGCTGCTGGGCGGGCGCACCGACGAGGTCACGCTTTACGGGCGGGAAAAGGGAGAGCGCAGCGGCCTGGAGCGGGTGTTGGACCTGAGCGCGGCGCTGTGGGCGGTGACCGCCGACGTGCACGCACCCCAACGCAACACCAAAGACAAGCACATCTCCGGCCGGCTGGGGACGCTGAATACCTCGCCGCTGGCCGGGGCCACGTTCTACAAGGAGTATGGCCGCCTGAACGAGGGGCAATCGCCCTTTCCCACATTGACGACGGCCTGTGAGGTACTGCTGGAGGTTCAAGGAGGTGAACTGATGGACCTGGTAGAAAAGATCGCACAAAAGAGCCTGGAGATTGCCCTGCCGCGAGGTGCATCCGGCCGGGGCAAGGCGCGGCGCTACGAACTGGTCTTCCGCGAGGCGGTCTCCGCCATGCGCCAGGCGCAAAAGATGATCCCGGAGATGCGAGAGGCGGCCATCGGCGGGAGGCGCCCGTCGGCGCAGAGCATCGCCGAACTGAAGCGGTTGACGGCGGGCACGCTGCTCAAGGGGTTGGAGCGCCGCCAGGAGAGCAGGCGGGGCGAGATCTTTGTCCGCGCCTGGGGCGACCAACTGGGCCGGCTGGTAGGCGAGTTCGTGGACCTGCTGGTGGACGAGCTCTACCTGGGCCGCGCTGGGGGCAGCTTCGCCCGCTTCCTGCGGCTGGAGAACAGCCTGGCCGATGGGATCTATTACTACACCGACCGGCACCTGGGAGAAGAGTGGGCAGCGTACAAGGCCGCCAGAAAGGAGAGCGGGGAGCAGACCAATGAGTGAATTCGACTTTGGACCAATCTCACGCACGGTGGACGCCTCAACCGGTCGAGGCGATGCCATCAACTTTGCCTCACTGCCGGTCCACGAAGCGCTGACGGCCCTGCTGGCGAGCAACAAGGCGAGCAACAACCGGGATGAATTTGTCGCCTGGCTGTGGCACGACCTGTTCAAGCCGTTGTTCTGGTGGCAATGGAATGCACGTAAGAGAAAATTTGATTGGATCCACTATCCCAACAATAGACCAAATGATCCACTAAATGTTGAGGCACACTGGTCAAGTGTGACAGGAATTCCATCCGGTCTGGTGGAAACGCATCACCTTCACAGTGGCCGCAAGTTTAGGTTTGGGGAAACGGAAACGATTAACAACGAGTTCGACCAGGTTGCCATAGGAAAGGATGCCCGTTTTGTCCAACTCTCCTTCCTGGTCGAACCTGCTACCCATACTGCCCTGCTCCGTGCCGTGATCGCCGACGCCTTTATGGAAGTCGTGACGAAAGCGGTTGCTGCATCCATCGGAACGGAACTGGCAACCAAGTCGCCTACCTTCAAACGAGTCCGCTATGTTTTTGATTTCGATCAGGTCGCGCTGTCTAGCCCGCCCACCAGTTCAGAGATTGCGTCTCTGGCGAACCAATACACTTTGGACGTCACTTCTGATGAACTGATCATCAAGCACTTGGTGCCCCTTGCCAAACCGGACCTGGACGGACGTCACGTTGAGGTTGTGCTTGATTTGACCGCCGAGCCACCGACTGCAGAGCGGTTTGGCCAGGGCATAATCTCGTTGGTGGAGTTGTTGACCGTTTACCAAGACAGTCGTACCATCCTAATGGGTATCCCTCAGTTTCTGACGGTGGATGTTGGGCAACTGACGCAACAGGTGCAGAGTGCAACAGAGCAGCGGCTACAGGGCCTGGATATTCGGACAATGGCAAACACGGTTGAGCTCAAGCGGCAGGGCACAACACAAGGTCGTGTGAACTGGGATGCTCTGCCACTGAACAAGCAAGGTCAGGAGGTTGATTTGCTGGCACACGTGTTTGCCGAGCAGGTGGAAATCCGCCTGATCGACCGAGGCCGATTGCTCCAAAAGGTCAAAGCCTCCAAAGGGAAATCCTTCGAGGTTCGTTTCCTCAGCGAGATCGTGTCGCATCCCATTGCATTGCTTGCTGGCAAACCTCGTCACTGCCGTTTCTGCAACTCGGCGTTCGAGAGCAATCTTCCCCCAGCCGACGCAAAAGTAGGAGGCTATTTCACCGATATTGAGCACGTTGGCTTTGGCGGCGACATTTGCCCGATGTGCCGTGTTTATATACTCAACTCCCACAAGTCCCATACCGAGGCCGAAAGAGCGCAAGGCATTACAGGGGACCGGAAGGGATATCGTGGGGCTTTTGCCATCGCTTCTCCTTCCTCCCATTTCACCTATGATGGGGAACAGTGTCAGCTCATCGAGCAACCTCCACTGGATATCGGCGGCCGCTTCGCTGCACCCTTGCAACGGGCCACAGTCACCCTGCAGGAATATGCCCTGTTCAATATGCTTTCTCGTCGGCTCATCGCCCAGATTTGGACCCGGCTGGATGCTGCTAACGAGATGCAACCACTGCCCCTGCCATATGTGGGGGCCATTCTGTTAACCCAAAACAAAGCGGCTCAAATTCGGACACTGTTCGACTGTCTGGAGGTGCTCTTTGACAAAGTGGAACTTGTGGCATATCCGTTCAAGGTAACCGTACAGCCGGCTGCAGAACTGGCTTTCGAGATGGCGGTGAACGACCTGAAACAGCATCACACCAAACATACCTATCTGAAGACCAGCCCCATCATTGTCCCTGTACATCCAGACAGCAAGTTCACCCTCCTGGTGGACAACGGACTTCAGTTGGAGGTGAACTGCAAGTTCTTTGAGGATCGAAGGCGAGTGAACGAGCTTTTGGAGGACATCAAAGGTCAGAAGCGACAACACAATTGGCTTCTGGCCGTGCTTCAAGGCATAGACCCGGTGACAGCAACGGCGGAAACTTTCTATGATTATGACGTGCCACTCCGGCAGGCCGAAGAGGCGTTTTGGAATACACGCTTGAATGCCGAGTCTCTTGCCCAGCAATGGCAACGATATGAAAAAGTGTGCGACGAGGTTGGCCGCATTGTGGCCAGGTATCCGATGTTGATTGAGTTCTTTGCCAAACCAGGGAGGTAATTCAATGGCTGAAAATCAGAAATCATCGCGGGAACAGCGTCTGCGCCGGGCTTACGAAGCCATCGAGCAGATGCAGTTGGGCGAGCGCGAAGCGGAAGTCAAACTGGCGCTCAAGGCGTTGCTGATAGCGCGAGGGTGCATTCGTCTGCCTGAGACACCGCAAGCCCGCCGCAAGACACTTCAGCGGCTCTATCCGGCACTCGTCAAGTATTCGAGAGCCTCGGAAGCGGAAACACTGGGTGCTCTGGTAAACGACGTGATCGGTGCTCTGTCGCCCGATTGGGATTTCTCCCCCCATCGCGCTCTCGGAGACCCTGTGGAAGACATCTACCAGGAGAGCGAAACGGCCAAACGGGCCAGAGAGCTCCTTAAGGAAGAGACCGTCCCTCTGGTCATCTTGATGAAAAAGATCTACCAAAGCTTCATCGAACCCGAAGAAGCGACTGAGGAAGAACAGGCAGAAGAGGAGGCCAGCCATGCATAACCTGAAACTGTACGCCTTGTATCAGGCCAAGCAACCCATCATTCACACTGAGGAGACCATCGGCAACATCTCCAAGATCAAAAAGATGCGCGTCATTCACGATGGCAAGCCTGTACCGGTGCCGACCCTCTCCGGCAACAGCTTCCGCGGCCAGTTCCGCGACATCCTGGCGGACCAGATGTTCGCCATTCTGACCAACGGTGGTGCCAGCCGTGTCAAACTCCCCCCTGACCATTACGGCGTTATCTACAGCGGCGGCGTGATGAAGGAGGGCTCCAAGATGGGGGAGCAGATGAAGGCGATGGCTGACGCCATTCCTATGCTGCGACTGATGGGCTCGGCCTTTGGCAACGTGATGCTTCCATCAAAGTTGGCCGTGACCCACATCATTCCCTACGCGGTGGAAACGCAAGCCGTTGTCCAATCTACGGTGAATGCGCTGCCGGACGAAGGGCGTGCCTTGTTGCCGGCGGAGCCACCCAGTCGCGGTGATTTGCTGTTCAACGATGGCCCACTGACCCGCAAGGATGACACCAAAGACCTGACCAAACAGCGCTACGCCGAGACAGAAGCAGACCTGGGCCAGGACGAAGAACGCACCCGCCGCCAGATGATCTACTACGTCGAGTGTATTCCTGCCGGAACGTTCCTGCTCCAGGAGATGTACAGCAAATATCCCCTGGACGATCTGGAACTGGGCTGCTTCTTCGATGGCCTGCTCACTTTTCTCCAGGAACCCAGCCTGGGTGGACGCAGCGCAGCAGGTTATGGGCAGGTACTGGCAAGGTACTGGGTACAATTGGAAGGCAAAGACCCGTTCGAGTTGACATCGGAGCAGGCGATCACACTTCCCCAGCCGGTGCAGGATGCTATTGAGCAATACCGAAAGTGCGTGGAGAAACAGCAACAAGCTTTTCTCGGCGCGTTGAAAGCCAAAACCATTTCTGAGGAGGCGCAAGATGACGCCCCCGACTCCACGGAGTAGGAGTAAAAGAGCTTTTCCTCTGAACGAGGAAGCCTGGCAACTGCTCAATGATACTGCCAGGGCAGTATCTTACGACCTGAGCGACGATACCGTCTACGAGCTGCGTCTGCGCCTGCAAACGCCCGGCATCTTTGCCCTGTACAAGGCCGACATCCCGGCTCCGGGACTGCCCATGCTGGATGGCTTCTTAAAGTTCGTGGCCTTTCAACAAGCGATGGACCAGGTAATGCGGAAAAGGCCAGACTTGACCAATGACTTGCTGTGGCAATGGAACCTGGCGCTTCGTGACACCCGGTACTGGATAGACTTTTGTATCCCCATTCGCCAAGAGACACTCAATAGCGGCATTGTGCTCTATGACTGTTCGGTCGGTTTGCCGGTGACTCCAGAAGATGACGTTCTCTATCCGACGGGCGCCTTTTTTGCCTGCGGGGGTAACCTGACCACCTACCCATCTGAAGAAAAAGGGCCGGCCGACCAGATTGCCTTGCGTCGCCGCTCTGTAGAACCAGTTTATCGACCCTTTGAATTGACCGGTAAATTGAACCCCCAGAGTGGTTCCAGAAAGGCGTTGGACAACCGTATCTATTACGCTCTCACCCAGGAATACACCTTCTACTTCCGAGGGGACAAAGATGGCGTCAGGCAATTATTGCACTTTGCTCTTCAGCAAGGGGTCGGCATCGGGAAAAAGACTTCGTTGGGGTATGGGCGCATTGCCCAGCTTGAGATTCAACCTGCCAACCAGTGCGTTACTCTCGGACACGACATCGGTTTGCCTGGTGTGCCCCGGATAGCCTTGCTCAAGAACGTTCCTTATCAGGAACTCCAACGCCGAAGCATCCGGCAGAGTGGTGAGTTTGGGCTTGTTCAGGTAAAAGAAGGGAATCAGTGGAAGGACATCCTTACGCAGAATGAACGGGACCAAAACGAGAGGTTGTTCGGTGCCCGCGAGTTCAGCCTGGCCTCGCCCATCGAGACCTTTGATTGTTACTATCCGCCCTATTGGCGACGTGAAGGTCGCACGCAGGTGCTGAGATACGGCACTCTGCTCATACCACGCTCGTAAAGAAGGAGGTAAAAATGACTCTGAAGACTTTACAACCCTACGCCAGCTATTTCGTTCCCGAGATCCCGCGCACACCCACCAATCGCTACGCCAGCATCATCCTGCTGCGGGAGACCAAGTCCTACGCCATCTTCACCACCGAGGGCGGCGAGCAGCAGGACGTGGAAGAGACCCCCGCCGGCCCGGCCCACACCGAGCCGACCACCCGCCTGGTGATGTTCAAGCGCAAGCAGGTGGCCCCGGAGCGACGCACCGGCAAGGCATTGCTGCGGCAATACGGTGTCTTTCCCTATGCCATCCAGGACGGACGGGTGGTCTATGGCGAAGAGGCGCTTCAGGCAAGGAAGCACTACGAGGACTGCTACCTCACCGAGGGTCTCTGCACCCACTGCCCCGACTGCCTGATCTACGGCTACGCCGCCATCGAGGCCGAAGGCGCCCGCAAAGCTCGCTTGATGACCGACACCTGCTTCACCGTCCGCCCCTACGAGATCATCCAGAAGCAGGTCAAGTTCAACGTCATTGACGAGGCCCGGCACACCTCCGGCACCATCACCGAGTACGACTACACCACGCCGGGCGTCTTTCTCCCCGCCGTGGAGACGACGGTGGACCTGACTGCCGACGAGTTCGCCTACGTGCTGGGCAACGTCCTGCGCACCACCCGCTACGGCAAGGAGAGCACCCGCCAGGGCTTTGTGCGCAACCACATCCTGGCCATCGCCTTCTCCGACGTGGAACTCTTTGCCAACCTGGAGTTCACCCAGGCCCTCTACGACGCCCTGGTTGGCGCCGGCAAGGACCTGGCCGCCGAGGGCCTCTCGCTGGCCGACTTCCAACAGCACGCCGAGGCCGTCATTCAGCGGTTGACGGAGCAGTTGACCGGGCGGCTCACCCTGGTCACCGGAGAGGAACTGGCGGGCATCCTGGAGGACGTGCGCGCCCTGAACCAGGACGAGGAGCGTCTGGCCGGGTTCCTACGAGACCTGAACACGGCTTCGGCGTCGTTTGTGGTGTGAGGTCGCACGGCGGTTGAAACCGCATGCTGCGGGGTGCGAAACCGCCTGCGGCGGTTGGGGGGGCTGCGCCGGCAGGCTTCGCCGCCCCCAGCCCGCGAATTCATTCGCCGGGCAGAAAGAGAAGGAGCATCAGTATGCACATCTACCGCATCGCCATCGAGCTGCTCGACTACATCTTTTATGCCACCACCGAACGGGGCAAGGTCTACGAGACAGGGGCCTTCATCCACAACTATGCCCTGGCCTACGCCCTGGGCCTGGGGCGGGGAGAGACCTACACCTACGCCAACCTGAAACAGAAACCGCACTACCTGGAGGAATTGACGCCGCTGAACGGTCGCCTCTACCTCACCCCCGCTGCGCCCCGGCAAGTGGCCCACCGTCTGGTGCAGTGGAACACCATCCGCGAGGGGTATGCCTTTCCGGGCAAGGAACCGTCGGTGGGCTACCCCGACTGGGGCTTTGCCCGCATGCTGCGGCCTGGCTCTCGTTTTCTGTTCTACCTGCTTGCGCCCGACCCTGCCGCCTTGCCCGATGCACCTGCGCTCCGTGATCTGACAGCCGGACGGCCGATACGGATACGGCTGGGCAAGTTCCCCGGCAAGGCCCGCTTGCAGGCGCAGCAGGCGGACAGGGTAGTGACGCGAGAGGGGCCTTTCCAGACGACGGCCATGCTCAACTGGCGCGACCTGGAGACCGACCCCCAGGTGTGCGACGTGGTCGCCGCCAGCCTGCCCACCCGCCTGCTCAGTCGCGCCCACTTTGCGGAAGGACCGTCCTACGAGGCTCATTTTGGCGATGACCGGGTTCGGCTACCAGTGCGGATGCGCTTCCTGGCCCGGCCGCCGGAAACACGTCGTCGCGCAAGGAGTCGCCGATGAACCCGTTGACGGTGGAGGTCGGCCCGCTGGCCTACGCCCAAACCGACGAGCCGTGGATCGGCGACTACCGGCCCTACCTCTACCAGAGCCGCGTATACCGGGCCGTGCAGGAAGCGTTGACGGGGCGAGAGACGCGTTGTCTCTTCCTGGTCACGCCCACCGGCAGCGGCAAGACGCTGGCCAGCTACGCCTACACCATCAACCACGGCACACCGGCCTTTGGCGTCTACCCCACCAACGAACTGATCCGCGACCAGGAGCGCTCGCTCAAGGACTGGCTGGACCCCGGCGACGATTACCGGTTGCTGCGCATTGACAGCCGGCAGCTCGACCAGTGGCAGGATGGCCTCGACCTGCCGCAACACGCTCAGACCTTTGAGCGGCTGATGCACTGGCGGCCGACCATTCTCACCAACCCCGACATCCTGTTCTATACTTTCTTCGGGCTATACCGGGGACCGCGAGGGTTGAGCCAACGGCTTTTTGCACTGCTGGGGCAGTACCGGCTGTTCATCTTTGACGAATTCCACCTCTACAACGTCAAGCAGATGGCCGATGTGGCCTTTTTTGCCGGGACGCTGCACGCCATCAACCCAGGCTACGGGCGCGTCTTCCTCTTCGCCTCGGCCACGCCCGCATCACCGGCCCTGCCCTGGCTGCGCGACCGCTTGCACCTGCCGGTGGAGGTGGTTGAAGGAGAACCGTCGGACGCGCCGGAGGCCCGCACCATCGCCCATCCGCTGCAACTGACCCTGCTGCCCGCCGACCTGCGCCGCTGGAAAGGGGTGGAGACACTGCTGGAGTACCTGCCGGCGCTGGAGCCATTCTTCCAAGAGCACCCCCAGGCCCGCCTGGTGACCATCCTCGACTCGGTGGCCGGGGCCATCGCCACCGCCCAGGCCCTGCGCCAGCGGTTCCCCGACAAAGCAGTGGGCGAAGTGCACGGCTTCAGTTCCGACCAGGAGCGAGAGGAGGCCTTGCGCCGACCCTTCACCGTCGGCACCTCCACCATCGAGGTGGGCATTGACTTCAAGGACGAGGCGGAAAAGGACGTGCTGATCTTTGAGGCGCGCACGGCCAGCCAGTTCATCCAGCGCTTCGGACGGCTGGCACGACACGAGAAGGCCCTCGCCATCCCCAACCGCGTCATCGCCCTGGTGCCGGAGTACGTCTACCACTTTTTGGACGACAAACTGAGCAACGGGCAGACCCTCTCACGCTACGATTTGTACTCGCTGGTCGAGGAGGGCTACACCAAACCGGAGGATTTCGAGCGCTACCTGCGCACCCACGCCGCCGCCGAGTTCCAGGCCGCCCGCAAGAACGCCCAGTGGCCCTTCCAGCCCGACGACCGGCCGCGCATCGAACAGGGACTGGCGGAGACCATCACCGCGCTGACGGGCAAGACCGATGGGCAAGCGTGGTCGCTGTACCGTCGTTACCAGGACGAGGAGCGCATCCTGGCCCCCTTGCTCACCTTTCGCGGCAGCGGGTTCGAAGCCGCCATCCTGGACGAGCGCGGAACAGACGCCGGCTTTCCGGCCAAACGCTACAACCTGATGTTCCTCCTGCGGCGCGGCATCTTCACCGAACTGGATGAGGAAGAATACCTGGCGCGGCTGGAAGCACTGGCCGACCACTGGCCGGAAGACGCCGCTCGCGAGCGGCGCTACGGCAAGCGCATCGGGCGCAGGCCGGAGGACCTGTTGGGCGTTTGCGGATTCTTCAGGCTGACCGGCCTGCTGGACAAGGGCCGCAAGGTCTGGTTTGAGATGAGCGAAGATGCTGTCTGGGGACGCAAGGCACGGGTGGCGGTGATTGACGGGTTGGATATAGTGACTGACCCAGACATGCCCTTGAGGCGGCTCAACCGCCACCTGCGCAAAAAACAAGTCGTCGCCTGGTTCGTGGACCGTCATCCGGCCTCGATCAAATTGGGCCGCGCCCTGCCACCTCTGTTCGAGATACACGAACTGCGCCTCCGGCGGCCCGGCGGTGGCCTCAGCCCCACCGTGTGGAGCATTGCCTTCAACCAGGACGCCTTTTTTGTGGATAGCCTGGGATGGCACAGAGAAAGCCGAGAAGATCGGGCGATCATCCTGTGAGGTAGGTGGGAGTGGAGAGGGAACGATGAGCGCGAACGACGATATGCTCTACTCTATCGTCCTCATCCTCACCCCCACGCGCGCGTCGAGCGTCCGCGCCACGATGGGGTATCAGGCCCACGCTGCCTTCCTGAAGACGGTGCGCGAATCGGACCCCGCCCTGGCCGAGGTGCTGCACATGCCCGATATGCCTTGCCGGCCGTTTACCGTGTCGCCCTTGCGAGGAACGCCGCGGCCTCAGAATGGGCGTATCCGCCTTTCGCCGGAAGAGACCTACTGGCTGCGCTTTACCATCCTTTACCCGCCCATTTTCGAGCAGTTCATGCGCCGCTTTCTGCGGGGGGAAGGACGCCCCGTCGTCCGGCTGGGTCACGCCGTGCTGCTCATCAAAGAGATTCTCGCCACACCCGGAAGCCATCCCTGGACCGGATACACCTCGTGGGGAGAGATCGCGTCCGGCGCTCGGCCAGAGGCCGAGATCACGCTCGACTTTGTCTCTCCCACTGCTTTTGGGTTTGGGCAAAAGGATTGGGGCAAGAAGGTGGTCGTGTTGCCAGAACCGGACGCGGTTTTCGGCAGCCTGGCCCGCTCGTGGAACAACCTGGCCCCGCCACCACTGCAAGTGGAGCGGGATGCGTTGAAGATCTATGTGGAGGAACACGTCGTCGTCAAGCGCATCAGTGATCTGCGCACACGGATGTTGCACTTCCGTAAGTCGCCCCAGGTGGGCTTCGTGGGACAGGTGACCTACGGCCTGATGGCGGAGAACGAGGCTGCCCGCTGTCAACTCAGCGCGCTGGCCGATTTTGCCTTCTACGCCGGCGTGGGGATGAAGACGACGATGGGGATGGGGCAAACCCGCCGGTGTGCTGACCAATATGGTCTACGACGTCAGTGACAGCGGCCCTTTTCAAGGGACTTTGGATTGCGTGACCAGATCCGCGGAGCAGCCGGTTCGACTATGCACAACGTCGCCGAAGGATTCGATGCTGGCTCGGACGCCGAATTCATCCGCTTTTTGAAGTATGCCCGCCGTTCGGCCAGCGAGGTGCAATCGCAGCTCTACATCGCCCTCGACCGGCGCTACGTGACCCAGGATCAGTTCCAGTGCATCTACGACCAGGCCACCTCGGTCAAGAAGCCGATCAACGCCTTCATCGGTTACCTGAAAAAGTCCCGTCGGACATCCAAATGACGACCAAGCGACCACCAGACCAAATAGCCACCAGACCAATGAAGCAGCCCGACTATCTGCCGATCTCAATGCTGAATCAACTGGAATACTGCGAGCGCCGCTTCTGGCTGATGTACGTCTGCGGCGAGATGGAGGTCAACGCCCCGGTGCTGGAGGGCATCCAGCAACACGAGCGGGCGCACGCTGGCGGCGTCGAGCGGGATGGCGAGACCACCATTCATCGCCGCGTCTACCTGTGGTCCGATAGGCTGCGCGTCTCCGGTTTTGCCGACGTGGTAGAGGAGCGGGCGGAGGAACTGGCGCCGGTGGAGTACAAGCACGGCCGGATGGGGCGCTGGCTCAACGATCACATCCAGTTGTGTGCCCAGGCGATGTGCCTGGAGGAGCGGACGGGGCGGCAGGTGCAGCAGGGGGCGATCTTTTACTGGCGTTCGCGGCGGCGGATGCCGGTGGAATTCACCCCCGGACTACGGATCCGCACCGAAGAAGCGATCGCGCGGGCCTTCGAGTTATTGGAAGCAGGCCAGATGCCGCCGCCTCTCGACCGTCGGGCCAAGTGCCACGACTGCTCGTTGGAGACCATCTGCCTGCCCCGTGAGGTTCTATTCCTCTCGAAGGAGCCGGCCTGATGGCGCAACTCCAGACGTGGGAGGATGGCATGGCTACTCTCTATCTGACCGAACCGCGCTCGCTGGTCAAGAAAGACGGCGACACGCTTGTGGTACACATCCCGGAGGATAAGGAGCGCGGCACATCGAAACGGAAGGTGCGCGTGCCTCTCATTAAGGTCACCCAGGCCGTCGTCTACGGCGACGTGACGCTCACCAGCCCGGCACTGGCGGCGCTCCTGGAGCAGCGGGCCGATATTTGTTTCTGCTCCTATTATGGACGTTTCCGGGGGCGGCTGGCGCCGCCGCTGAGCAAGAACAGTCTGATCCGGCTGGAGCAGCACCGAGCCCACAATGACCCAGTGCGGGCATTTACCCTGGCACAGGCCTTCGTGCGCGGCAAGCTGGCTAATATGAGAGCCATGCTGCTGCGAGCCAAGCGCAAGCGGGATGACCCGGCCATTGCCCAGGCAGTGGCGTCGCTCAAAGGCGTGCTGGATCAGGTAGATGAACTGGAACCCGAGGCCGCGGCCGCGCCGCTCGATCCCTCCCATCCTCAGGCAGATAGCGCCATCGGCACACTTCTGGGATTAGAGGGAGCGGGAACGGCCTTTTACTTCGGCGTTCTGGGGCAGTTGTTAAAGGGAGACTGGAGCTTTAAGCGGAGGCAGCGTCGCCCCCCGCGCGATCCCGTCAATGCACTTCTCTCGTTCGGATACGTGCTGCTGATGAACCAGGTCGCGTCAGCGATCAGCATCGTTGGCCTGGACCCCTACGTGGGATTTCTTCATTCGTCGCAATTCGGCAAGCCAGCGCTGGCGCTGGACGTGATGGAGACGTTTCGCCCGCTGGTCGTGGATTCGGTGGTACTTACCCTGCTGAACAACGGTATGTTGACGCAGCGCGACTTCCGCGAGGAACTGGGGGCTTACCGTCTGACAGACAAAGGGCGACGCACGTTTCTCGCCAAATTCGAAGAGCGACTGGACACCGCGATTCAACATGCGGTCTTCGGCTACAAGGCGACCTACCGGCGGAGCCTGGAACTGGAGGTACGATTGGTCGCCAAGTGGCTGACGGGGGAGATTCGTAAGTTTAAGCCATTCGTGGTAAGATAGTGATGCAGCGCGGGAAGCCAGAACGTACACTCTATGTCATTGCCTACGATATTCCCAGCGACCGCCGCCGCACCAAAGTGCACAAGACGCTGTGCGGGTTCGGGGAGTGGACTCAGTACAGCCTCTTCGAGTGTCATCTGACGGACAAAGAGCGGGTGGCCCTACGCGGCAAACTGGATGAGCTTCTGAAGCCAGAAGAGGACAGCGTGCGTTTCTACCACGTCTGCGCGGCGTGCGTGGCAAAAGCAGAAACCATTGGATCGGAGAAACCTGTGGAGAAGGACGTGTTCATCGTCTAGTAGGGGCGATCCCTTGCGGTCGCCTGGTAGGGGTGCACTTATGCCACGATAAATCCCGAAAACCCGCGCTTTTTTGACAGCCTGCGGGCCTGCGAGCGGTGAAGCATCCCTAGCGGATCTAGGAACCGCTCGCAGTGGACGAATGAAGGGGCAAAGCGCCACATGTATGGGGTCGGCGACAAGGTGATAGCAGATGTGGGGGAGAAAGTGATGAAGGTGATGGACAGAGCATGCGCGAGTAGTCAGCAAACGGGCACAGGGCAGCGAGCCGCTCGCAATGTGAGGGAAGGTGGGAAGAGATGGCTATTTCCAGGGCCAAAACAGGCACATTGTGGGGCGCTGAGGGCACAAAAGCGGGGAAAAACGGCCCGCAGTGGGGCACCGTGCCCATAGGGACGTGAGGAGCTCAACAAAACAGAATCCCGACTGAGGGATTGAAACAGCGTGCTTGGCGGCTTTCGCCCCAGGCGCTTCGGGCTCAACAAAACAGAATCCCGACTGAGGGATTGAAACTCTGCAACTCGCGATGCGACATACAAACTTGACCTCGCTCAACAAAACAGAATCCCGACTGAGGGATTGAAACCGGGGACTATGCTGTGCTTCGATGTGCAGCCCCCGAGCTCAACAAAACAGAATCCCGACTGAGGGATTGAAACGAGAGCAATCAACTCTTATCTAAGGAATCCTGGGAAGCTCAACAAAACAGAATCCCGACTGAGGGATTGAAACCGCGAATCACAGGCAAAAACGAATATCAGATTATCGGCTCAACAAAACAGAATCCCGACTGAGGGATTGAAACAGTTCCACTTCTCCCGTGATATCTGATTCCTCCAGCAGCTCAACAAAACAGAATCCCGACTGAGGGATTGAAACAATGTAAATCTTATTATGGAGGAATCTGTGCCGGAAGGCTCAACAAAACAGAATCCCGACTGAGGGATTGAAACCACCGTGGTAGGCCTCTCTTTCGAGAGCGAGAGCAGCTCAACAAAACAGAATCCCGACTGAGGGATTGAAACTGCCCGAATTCGAGATATCGATTACCTCGAATTCCGCTCAACAAAACAGAATCCCGACTGAGGGATTGAAACGGGGAAATTGAATCTCGAATCCTATCAGATGGAGAAGCTCAACAAAACAGAATCCCGACTGAGGGATTGAAACTGGTTGCGGGAAGGGGAGAGATTGAGGGCTGATTGGGCTCAACAAAACAGAATCCCGACTGAGGGATTGAAACATAGGCTATCCCCTTAGCCAGGAATCCGAAGAGCGTAGCTCAACAAAACAGAATCCCGACTGAGGGATTGAAACTGATTGGGCTCGGCAGTGCTTACCTTAGTTTTCAGGCTCAACAAAACAGAATCCCGACTGAGGGATTGAAACAATTTTCCTTCCCCACCCGCTTGATCAAAATCAAAGCTCAACAAAACAGAATCCCGACTGAGGGATTGAAACTTGGGACTGGGCTACCTCCAAAGTGCGCGCGAAAGGCTCAACAAAACAGAATCCCGACTGAGGGATTGAAACCTGAGTTGGATGAATACGGAGAAAACAGGATAGACAGCTCAACAAAACAGAATCCCGACTGAGGGATTGAAACCAAATAAAACCAATCGGAATCTCTGATTACCCCCCAGCTCAACAAAACAGAATCCCGACTGAGGGATTGAAACAAGTCCCCCTCTCCCCGCAACAAAAATTGATAACAGCTCAACAAAACAGAATCCCGACTGAGGGATTGAAACTTATTGGTAGTCAAAATGAAACGCCGCACCCCCCACAGCTCAACAAAACAGAATCCCGACTGAGGGATTGAAACGCCGCCAGAATAATATCTATCCGGCGTCGTGGGCCATGCTCAACAAAACAGAATCCCGACTGAGGGATTGAAACAATAATGCACCTTGAGCGCATAGAAGAAATCGACATAGCTCAACAAAACAGAATCCCGACTGAGGGATTGAAACGAGGGCTGATTGGTCGGGAATTGCGGACGGTGAACGGGCTCAACAAAACAGAATCCCGACTGAGGGATTGAAACTCGAAGATAGCCTCCGGCGGCCGATCCGGCCAATGGGCTCAACAAAACAGAATCCCGACTGAGGGATTGAAACTAGCCTTTTGATATTCATTTCATCCTATCCTATTAGCTCAACAAAACAGAATCCCGACTGAGGGATTGAAACTGGAATAATATCATCAAGAGGAGGAAAAATGACCAGGCTCAACAAAACAGAATCCCGACTGAGGGATTGAAACAATACGGAAAAGAGGATAGAAACATAATGGCTACTAGCTCAACAAAACAGAATCCCGACTGAGGGATTGAAACCTCTCCCACAACCCTGCCTTATGGGTTGCCTATCAGGCTCAACAAAACAGAATCCCGACTGAGGGATTGAAACGAAACCGCTGATTACGCCGAATCGCTCTATCCCAGCTCAACAAAACAGAATCCCGACTGAGGGATTGAAACCCGCCCTTGTCCAGTCGGGCCTTCCCTTAGCCATTAGCTCAACAAAACAGAATCCCGACTGAGGGATTGAAACGCAGCAACGTCTTCCCTCAGATATTCATCCTGCCAAGCTCAACAAAACAGAATCCCGACTGAGGGATTGAAACCGAGCGAAAGCCCCTCTATATCTCATCTCCCACAATGCTCAACAAAACAGAATCCCGACTGAGGGATTGAAACGCCGTTTATCCGCCGAGGCCGTCATATCCGCTGCGGCTCAACAAAACAGAATCCCGACTGAGGGATTGAAACCGTACAACGCCGTGATGCGAGCGCTGGAGCGGCTGAAGCTCAACAAAACAGAATCCCGACTGAGGGATTGAAACGGTAATGCCCGGCAATTATTGCCCGGCAATACCAGGCTCAACAAAACAGAATCCCGACTGAGGGATTGAAACAAGGCTATCGTCATTTTCATCGCTTGCTCCCGCCTGGCTCAACAAAACAGAATCCCGACTGAGGGATTGAAACAATCCTGCCGCAGAGCGATACGAGAAGCGGGCAGAGGCTCAACAAAACAGAATCCCGACTGAGGGATTGAAACGGCGTGCTGGGCAGCCTTCGCGCCAGGCGCTTCAGGCTCAACAAAACAGAATCCCGACTGAGGGATTGAAACTCATATCGCCACGGGGGCAGCTGCCGTAATGGAGCAGCTCAACAAAACAGAATCCCGACTGAGGGATTGAAACCAAAGGGCTGTTGAAAGCAGGCCTGCTCGATTCGTAGCTCAACAAAACAGAATCCCGACTGAGGGATTGAAACCGGCGATCCTGAACTTGCATTGCATCTCGACAACTTGCTCAACAAAACAGAATCCCGACTGAGGGATTGAAACAGCTTCTATACGATGAAGCGCTACGATGCGCTAAGGCTCAACAAAACAGAATCCCGACTGAGGGATTGAAACACCACGCTCATAAAATGGGGCTTCCCTACCAAGAAGCTCAACAAAACAGAATCCCGACTGAGGGATTGAAACAATACTGAGAAAAGAGGATAGACACATAATGGCTACGCTCAACAAAACAGAATCCCGACTGAGGGATTGAAACTCCGGCGCGATCTCCCTTGCATTTTTAGGAATGCCTTTGCTCAACAAAACAGAATCCCGACTGAGGGATTGAAACATTCCAGGCATCCGTCAATGCATAATTTTCTGGAAGCTCAACAAAACAGAATCCCGACTGAGGGATTGAAACTATCACCCCGCGATGGAGCATCTGGAAGCCCATCGAGCTCAACAAAACAGAATCCCGACTGAGGGATTGAAACTTCGCCTGTGATCCGGGCGCGGAAACAATGGTGCTTGGCTCAACAAAACAGAATCCCGACTGAGGGATTGAAACCTTCAATTCGGGAGAACACAACGAGGCGGTGAATCGGCTCAACAAAACAGAATCCCGACTGAGGGATTGAAACATATAAATTTGAAGGATGCCAATCTGCAGAATGCCGGCTCAACAAAACAGAATCCCGACTGAGGGATTGAAACTAGATTCTGGGAGCTACTTCAGAAAAGCGTGATCGGCTCAACAAAACAGAATCCCGACTGAGGGATTGAAACTCGACGTAGAAATAATTCATTTTCCCAGCCTTTTGGCTCAACAAAACAGAATCCCGACTGAGGGATTGAAACATAGAGATTATGGGGGGGATCACCGATCCGGCGGAGGCTCAACAAAACAGAATCCCGACTGAGGGATTGAAACACATAATATCTCCCATCGTTATATGAGGGCGATGCTGGCTCAACAAAACAGAATCCCGACTGAGGGATTGAAACACGACATCAGAGATGGACAATACGGGGACTATGCTGGCTCAACAAAACAGAATCCCGACTGAGGGATTGAAACCGGTGCTTCATTTCGATTACCAATACGCCCTTTTAGCTCAACAAAACAGAATCCCGACTGAGGGATTGAAACGTGTCAAAATGACACTAAGTCAGATTTCGAGAGAAGCTCAACAAAACAGAATCCCGACTGAGGGATTGAAACAATCCGATGCTCCCCGCGATGCCCCAGGCGGTATCGGCTCAACAAAACAGAATCCCGACTGAGGGATTGAAACGAGGGCCGATTGGACGGGGATTACAGACGGCGAACGGCTCAACAAAACAGAATCCCGACTGAGGGATTGAAACCAGGAACGCAGAATCTCCAATTCAGCGCCTGCCCTGGCTCAACAAAACAGAATCCCGACTGAGGGATTGAAACCGCGATGCGACATATAAACTCGACCTCCCCGACACCGGCTCAACAAAACAGAATCCCGACTGAGGGATTGAAACGTACGATTCTCCTTCTCTGATCTTCTGGATTACGCAGCTCAACAAAACAGAATCCCGACTGAGGGATTGAAACGAAGACAATCTCACTCGACGATGCGGGCCGGCTGGAGCTCAACAAAACAGAATCCCGACTGAGGGATTGAAACGTAAAATGGCTGATTATAGAAAGATCGGAGAGGTTGCGCTCAACAAAACAGAATCCCGACTGAGGGATTGAAACCGCCTACTCCAATCAATCAGGAGGATATGGCGCGCCTAGCTCAACAAAACAGAATCCCGACTGAGGGATTGAAACTTATCTCCGGCGAACAGCGCAGACCGCCGTCGAAAGCTCAACAAAACAGAATCCCGACTGAGGGATTGAAACAGTAAGATTGGCGCTTTCTAAATCTGCGAAGCTGAAGCTCAACAAAACAGAATCCCGACTGAGGGATTGAAACTCAGAACATCTTCGACTTGGGGATACAGCCACTTAGCTCAACAAAACAGAATCCCGACTGAGGGATTGAAACACCGCCACATCCACGAGAGAGGAATCATAAGAGCCGGCTCAACAAAACAGAATCCCGACTGAGGGATTGAAACTATTGTATGCGAGATGTGGAGATTCTAATCAAGTTAGCTCAACAAAACAGAATCCCGACTGAGGGATTGAAACTCTACTTTTGGGCCGATTTACCTCGAGGCAGGGGAGCTCAACAAAACAGAATCCCGACTGAGGGATTGAAACGGGCTATTTTTCGGGCCGAAAAATCGCCCAGATGGGGCTCAACAAAACAGAATCCCGACTGAGGGATTGAAACAGCGATACAAAGAATCGTACACGTCCACATCGTCCCGCTCAACAAAACAGAATCCCGACTGAGGGATTGAAACTCCTCCAGCAATTTCTCGATCTCCCTCTTGATAGCAGCTCAACAAAACAGAATCCCGACTGAGGGATTGAAACCGCGGGCAGAATTGACACTCGTACTCATCTGCCTCAGCTCAACAAAACAGAATCCCGACTGAGGGATTGAAACCTTTCCCACAACTGGACGAGGATGAAGTTCGTGGTGGCTCAACAAAACAGAATCCCGACTGAGGGATTGAAACATTTATCGCCTTGATAAAATGCCATTTTCCATCGAGGCTCAACAAAACAGAATCCCGACTGAGGGATTGAAACCCCGCCTGGCAGGCTGAAAATCTGGCATTTAGATAAGCTCAACAAAACAGAATCCCGACTGAGGGATTGAAACCAACGTGGGGCTGGGGTACGTCGACGCGATTGCCAGCTCAACAAAACAGAATCCCGACTGAGGGATTGAAACGCAGAGCCGGGAAAATCGAGGATTGCGCTTCTTGCGTGGCTCAACAAAACAGAATCCCGACTGAGGGATTGAAACTCTCACAATCGACGAATATCAGATTGCGGGGCTGGGCTCAACAAAACAGAATCCCGACTGAGGGATTGAAACGGGCGAAAATGACTTTGTCCCGATTGTGCTTCTCCGGCTCAACAAAACAGAATCCCGACTGAGGGATTGAAACGTAGAATCTCGCGCCATAGAATATCGAATTCTCTAGCTCAACAAAACAGAATCCCGACTGAGGGATTGAAACTTTGGGGGGCTGGGGGAAAACCACGGGG
>JBHIET010000008.1:0-64543 GCA_046760785.1 Anaerolineae bacterium
CGTGGCTTCGAGGAGGCGCGGGAGGAGCGGCAACGTGGCTTCGAGGAGGCGCGGGCTGATCGGCAATTGCTACACGAGCGTCTCGACCGGCTTGAGAGCAAGGTGGATGCTAACTTCCGCTGGACCATTGGCCTGTTGATGCCCATCGTGATTGGTATCCTGGTGATTATCGTGCGTGTCTTCTTCGGCTTACCCTAGCGTGTGCTTCTCCTGAGCGATGAGACGAATAGGACGGGGGTTCGGCTATAGCCGAGCCCCTTTGCCCGTAAGGAGGTCACTATGTCTGGTTTCTCGTCTGGTAACCGAGGATTGAGCGGCAAACGGCTCTACATCGCCATTGCTGCCTGGCTCGTCCTCGTCCTCGCCGGCGCGGTCTGTACCTGGTATGGTTGGTTCGGTCCCAGAAGTGGGGGCAGCCAGCAAGCGGCGGAGGCAACGCCTACCGGTGGGGTCGCCACTCCCACCGTGGAGACAACTGCCGTCCAGCCCACTCCCACCAGCGTCGCAGCGCTCCCTACCGTCCCCTCGGCGGAGGAAGTCTTTGGCTATGGCATTGCCGCCCACGGCATCGTGGGTAACGCGGACTACACGATGGGACAGGTGCAGAGTCTGGGCCTGGGTTGGGTCAAGCAGCAGGTGGAATGGGCTGTCTTTGAGGGCAATCAAGGACAGATGGACTGGAGCGGCTTCGACTGGGTAGTGGAGGCCGCCAACGAGCGGGGCATCAAGGTTATGTTCAGCGTGGTGGATGCACCCCACTGGTCGCGCTCTTACTTCGACGATAATGTGCAAGGTGCCCCCCCGGATGATCTGACCCGATTGGCCGACTTCCTCGGACACATGGTGGAGCGTTACCAGGGCCGTGTCCACGCCATCGAGGTCTGGAACGAGCAGAACCTGGACCGTGAGTGGGATACCGCCGAGGGGGTCAACGCCGGGCAATACGTCGAGATGCTGCGGCTGGCCTATCAGGTCATCAAGAGCCGCGACCCCAACATTATCGTCATCAGTGGCGCACTTTCGCCCGTAGGGGCCACAGCCACCGATCCCAACAACCCAGATCGTATCATCTACATGGACGATTTCGCATACTTCGATCAGATGATTGCGGCCGGCTTCCTTGACTACTGCGACTGCGTGGGCGCGCATCACAATGGAATCAACATGCCGCCCAACGTGGCGTGGGACGAGGGGTACGATGACCCAACCGCGACGAACTTTCGTGGGCCCTTCGACAATCCCGACCATAGTTGGTCCTTCAAATCCACTCTATGGGGCTACCACGACCGCATCGCGGCGGCCGGGAGCGATAAGCCGCTCTGCGTGACGGAATTCGGCTGGGCTACGAACGAGGACCTGGGCGGCCACCCGCCGGGCTTTGAGTTTGCGCTGGATAACACGCTCGCAGAGCAGGCGCAGTGGGACGTGGAGGCGTTCCAGTTGATGCGCCAGTGGGGCTTCGTACGGCTGGCTTTCCTCTGGAACCTGGATTTCGCCAACAAGTGCAACCGCGATCCCACCGACCCCAACGCTCCCTACAGCCTCGTGAACTTCGATGGTGCGCCCCGCCCGGCCTTCGGGGCCATCAGCGAGATGGAAAAGCCCTGACCCAATTGACAATGAACAGTGAACAGTCCCGCCGCCGGCGCCGGGTTGCCAGTCCCACACCTCTGGGGTCTGCATTTCTGGTTCTTGGCCTTCTGCTTTTGGCCTTGGGATTTGGGGTTTGGGATTTGGGATCTGGGATTTCCTCCACTCCCCCCACGCCCACCTCCTGGCCCCGCGCCCGCCTGGCATCTCCCGAATACGGCATGCAGGCTTTCCTGTGGTGGCACGAAGAGGCAGCCGTGCGCGACCTGGAGTTGATCCACGATGCCGGCTTTACCTGGGTCAAACAGCAGGCGAACTGGAGAGATGTCGAGGGAGCCAGCAAAGGTGCTTACAACTGGTACTTCACCGACCGCATCGTCGCCGATGCAGAACAGTTTGACCTGAACGTACTCTTCCGTCTCGACCGTGAACCGGCATGGGCTGTGCCGCCCAGGGGGTCGCGCTCCGACAATGGCCCCCCGGAGAATCCACAGGACTTTGGGGATTTCTGCCACGCCATGGCCGGCCGGTACCGGGGGCGCGTGCGGGCCTACCAGGTGTGGAATGAACCCAACCTGGCCCGCGAGTGGGGAGGATGGCCTCCCAATCCAGCCGAGTACGTCGAACTACTGCGCGCATGCTACATCGGCATCAAGACCGCTGACCCGGACGCGCTGGTCATCTCGGCCGGACTCTCGCCCACCGGTAATGGCCCGCCTGAGGCAATGCCGGATACCGACTACCTCATTGCTATGTACGAGGCCGGTGCCGCTCCCTATTTCGATCTTTTGGGAGTGCACGCCCCAGGCTTCAAGTATCCGCCGGAGATCTCACCTGCAGAAGTCGCTGCCAAACACGATGGGCATCGCTTCTTTTGCTTCCGTCACGTCGAGGATATGCGCGAGATCATGTTACGCTACGGTGATGGCCATAAGCAGATAGCGATCCTGGAGATGGGCTGGACCACCAATCCGGTACATCCCGACTATGCCTGGTACGCCGTCACCGAGGAGCAGAAGGCGGACTACCTGGTGCGGGCCTTCCGCTACGCCAAGGAGAACTGGTCTCCCTGGATCGGGCTGATGACGGTGATCTCTATCGCAGACGTCCGCTGGACTGAGGATGACGAACAGTACTGGTGGGCCATAACTGAGCCGAGCTGGCCCGAGACCCGAGTGCGCCCGGCCTACGAAGCATTACGTGATATGGAGAAGTAGGGGCAGAGCTTGCCCCTGCCTGACCTGGACGACCGCAAGGATCGCCTCTGCAGATGGTAGTGATTGACGGCTCTCACGGCGAAGGTGGCGGGCAAGTGCTGCGCACCGCCCTGGCGTTGGCTGTACTCACCGGGCAGCCGATGCGCATCGAGCACATCCGCGCCGGGCGCAGGAAGCCGGGCCTCCGACCCCAGCACCTTACCGGAGTGCGAGCGGCCGGGGCCGTGTGTGAGGCCCGCCTGGAAGGGGCCGAGTTGGACTCTCAGATGCTCACCTTTGTCCCTGGCGGCCCGGCTCGCCCCGGCGAGTACGTCTTTGACGTGACCGAAGTGGCCCGGGGCGGTAGCGCCGGGTCCGTGGGCCTGGTGTTGCAGACAGTACTCCTCCCATTGGCGCTGGCAGGCGGAGAATCACGCCTGACGCTGCGGGGTGGGACGCACGTACCCTGGGCCCCGCCGGCATCCTATCTGGAGCACGTCTTCCTGCCCACCTTGGCGCGGATGGGCGTGCGCACACAGATAGAGCTGGTGCGCTGGGGTTTCTACCCGGCGGGCGGTGGAGAGATGCGGGTACGGATTGCGGAACGGGAGGGACCGCTATCCCCCATCCTACTGACCGAGCGCGGGGAGCTGCAGCGGGTCTGGGGTACGGCGGCGGTGATGAACCTGCCAGCTCACATCCCGCAGCGCATGGCTGCCCGCGCCCGCAACGTGCTGGCGGAGGCGGGCCTCCAGGCGCAGGTGGAGCCCCTTCGATTGCGCGGGGCGGGGCCGGGGGCCGGCATCTTCCTGTTCGCCGAATACGCGCACACTACTGCTGGCTTCACCGCTTACGGACGCAAGGGGTTGCCGGCCGAGCGCGTGGCCGAGACAGCCTGCAAGGATCTGCTGGCCCATCATCGCTCCGGCGCTCCGGCCGATCTATACCTGGCCGATCAATTAGTGCTGCCGATGGCACTGGCAAAAGGGGAATCGCGGGTCATCACCTCGCAGGTATCCCAACATTTGCTGACCAACGTCTGGGTCGTGCCCCAATTCCTGGCGCGGGAATTGAGCGTTGAAGGAGAATCAGGAGTGCCGGGGGCGGTGGTTGTGAAGGGAGTAGAGCATGATTGAAATCGTCTTTCTGGGCACTTCAGCGTCGGCTCCCTCGATCCATCGTGGGCTCTCGGCGCAGATTGTTCTTTACAGGGACTACCGCTTTCTGGTAGATTGCGGCGAGGGGACACAGCGGCAGATTCTGCGCAGCGGCCTGGGCTTCAAGCGGCTCAATAGAATCCTCCTCACCCACGGTCACCTCGACCACATCCTGGGCCTGGGGGGGCTGATCTCCACCTTCGCCCGCTGGGAGGCGGTTGATCACCTCGAGATTTACGGCGGCAGTTGGGCGCTCGAGCGCGTGTGCGACCTGATCCACGGCGTCGTGCTGCGAGGGGCCGAGCCCCCGATCAAGATTGATCTCATTGAGGTGTGCCCTGGGGTCGTCCTGGAGGATGACAACTTTGAGGTCGTGGCCTTTCCAGTCGTCCACCGGGGGCCTTGTCTGGGTTACCTGTTCCGTGAAAAACCGCGCCGGCCGTTCCTCAATGAGCAGGCAGAGGTGTTGAGAGTGCCACGAGGGCCAGAACGGCGACGGCTGGTTGCCGGTGAGTCGGTGACATTGCGCGATGGTCGCGTGGTTCGCCCTGATGACGTGCTCGGCCCACCGCGACCAGGTGCGATTTTGGCCCACGTGGGCGACGCAGGGCGCACCGAAAACCTGGAGATAGCCGTGCGCGGGGCCGACCTGCTGGTCATTGAGGCCACGTACTTGCGGCACGAGGCGGATATGGCACGTCGTTTCGGTCATCTCATGGCAACACAGGCGGCCCGGCTGGCCCGGGACGCAGGAGTCCATCGACTGGTGCTGACCCACATCTCGCGGCGCTATCGCGAGGCAGAAATTCTGAATGAAGCGCGGGCTATCTTCCCTGACACGGTCGTCGCCCGCGATTTCGACCACTTCCGCGTGTTGCGCAGAGATGTGAAATGTGATACGTACGACGTGAGGGCTTGCCAGTTGTGAACAGAGAGATTATAATCGGACAAAACGAAGGAGGAAATATGCCATCGTACCGCAGGGCCAGCATCCGGGAGTTGGCTTCGGCTGCCTATGAGTTGGATGCAGGTGTCGTTGAGGGACGCCTGGGCCGTGGCGAAGACGATCGCTGGACCATAAGCGATAGGAAATTGAGCGACTGGCTGGCCCAGTACGATGGTCAGGAGATCGTCCTCATCGTCGCTTCATTGGAGGATGACCGCCCTCTTCCCCCCAAGGTCTGCCGCACCTGCGGCACCGAATACGTGGGCATCGAGTGCCCGCGCTGCCGTGAGGCCCGCATCCGCCTGCGAGGTCGCTAAGTACAGCCTTCCACAAGTTCGTTCCCAATTTGTCCGGTGCCAGCGCGGGGCTGAAGACCCCGCGCTGAAAGAACGAAGCCCCTTCGGGGCTGAATCAGGGCCGCTCTAGCCCGTAGGGCTTTGCTCTTTCAGCCCGGAGGCTTCGTTGCGAGCTCAGCCGAGCGGTTCAGCTCCGGGCGGCGTGGCGAACGGGAGACTCGGAACGAATCTATTATACGAGGAGGTAACAAGGCTGCTCCTTGCTTGTAGATGCTGCGATCCGTCGCGTGCCTTTTGCGCTTCCTGACCGAATCTCTTATCGCTTATCCTGCCGCCCTTGCCGGACGGTCTCCGGCACCCGGGAAATCCGGGGAGTGTGCACCTGGCGTGACACAAAAGTCTGCCCCAACCCCAACCCAGCCACCGTTCCGAACGCGGCCGCGTACAGTAGCATGAAGGGGATCACCCCATAGCGCCCGGTAGCAAAGGCCACGCCCGCCGTGACCAGCGCATAGAGCGCCAACACGGCCTCACCGACGGTACTGCTGTCCATCTGGAGTCGGTAATCGCTATCGGTCCAGCGACCGGTTCGCCCCTCGAGCCGGAACTTGGGCGTGCGGGCAAATGTGCCACCCCAGCGAGTCAGCCCGCGCCAAACCGCCTGTGCATTGCACCACGCGATGCCAATCCCGACCAGCGCCAGCAACGGGAAAGCCCGCAGCAATCGCCGCCCCCAATCGGGGTACAACTGGTGTTGGGAAATGGCGTAGACCAGTGGCGGCCCTATAAACATCAGCCCCAGTCCACTGAGAGGAAGTTGCGCAGAATCGGATGCCAGGAGCATAGGGAGTGAGAGCAGCAGAAGCAGTACCATCAGCGCGTGGGCCAGGTAGCTGCTCAGGTGTATCAGCGCCATCACCTTCTGTTCCCATCCAAACTGCCGGCCGCGCATGATGGGGCCAGTCAGCTTGCGCAAGGCTTGTACTGACCCCTGCGCCCAGCGGGACTGCTGCCGCTTGAACGCCGCGATCTGGGGAGGTACCTCGGCTGGCGCGTCCACCCCTGGCACATAAATGCATTCCCAGCCGGACAACTGAGCTCGATAGCTCAAGTCCAGGTCCTCGCACAAAGTGTCAGATTGCCACCCGCCGGACTCCTCGATGCAGCGTCGTCGCCACACCCCGCCTGCACCATTGAAGCTCATCAGTAACCCGGAGCGATTCCTCCCTGTTTGTTCGACGACGAAATGGCCATCGAGTGCCAGCACCTGGGCGCGGGTCAGGGGGGAGTAATCGGCGTTGAGGTACGACCAGCGCGTCTGCAGTAGCCCCAGTCGCGGGCGCGCCAGGAAGTGCGGGATCGTCTGGAGCAGGAAGTCGGGATGGGGACAGAAGTCAGCGTCGAAGATGGCGACGTACTCACCACGGGCCTGCGAAAGGCCCCAGGCCAGTGCCCCGGCCTTGAAGCCGTTCCGCTCGGGCCGCCGCAGAACCGCGATGTCTATCCCCCGCTCACGGTGTAGCGCCGCCCGCGCACGAGCCAGGCGCGTCGTTTCATCGGTCGAATCATCCAAGACCTGGATCTGCAAGCGGTCGTGGGGGTAGTCAAACGCAGCTACACGGTCTATCACCCGCTCAACCACGTGAAGCTCATTATATACCGGCACCTGCACGGTGACCGGCGGCAAGGCAGACCGATCTATGGAGGGAGTGGGAACCACCGCCCGCCGGTGGCGCAGGTAGAGGAAAGCCAAGATGAAGGAGTTCAACCCATAGACCGCCAGCGAGAGGGCGATCAGCGCATGTATGAATACCAGGAATGTCACTTCAATCCTAGCAGCTCATACACGGTGATCGGCTTGCTGAAGCCCTTTGCCGCTATGGGGGGAAGTGGTCGTGCCTTGATGTACTCTTGCGCCCGCCGGTAGGCTGTATGCGAAAGCAAGATCTGCCCCGGTGCTGCTGCCTCTTGTAGGCGGCTCGCCAGATTGACGCTGGAACCGATGGCGGTGTAGTTCATCTGTTCTGCAGTGCCAATGTTGCCCACCACCGCGTCACCAACGTTGATGCCCACTCCGTAGAAAAGCTGGTAGGCCGGGGGCAGCCGCTCATGAAGCAGGGTGACCCCCTCCTGTATCTTCAGCGCCGCCCGCACTGCACGCAGGACGTGATCTGCCTGGCGAAGTGGCGCGTTGAAAAGAGCGACCACTTCGTCTCCCAGGATCTTATCGAGCGTTCCATCCTCAGCCAATACTGCCTTGGCACCGATGTCCAGGTACTGGTTGAGCACCTCCACCAACGCCTCGGGGTCGTGCTGGCGGCTGAAGTCAGTGAAGCCACGGATGTCCGCAAACAGACTGGTGATCTCCTGCCGCTGCCCGCCCAGCTTCAGTTCTGCGGGATCGGGTGGTAACTGCTCGATCACGGCTGGCGAGACGTAGCGTCGGAACATCTGATAACGCGCTTCCAGCCGGCGTTGCTCCGTGAGATCGTCCACCACAATGGCGACACCTTGCATCTCATCCTCAGCATCCTTGAGAGGAGAGAGACTGGTGCGCAGGATGACCTGTCCACACTCGGGGAGCGACATCTCACGCTCGAACTCCACCACTGGCTTGCCATATTCTTTGACTTCATCCACGACCGGCCGCAGTTCGCTCGCCAGCGCCGGAAGTGTATCAGTGAAGCGTGAGCCAACGACGTCAGCCGCCGGTTTCCGCAGGACGCGCTCGGCGGCCCGATTGAAAAGCGTAATCTGCTCCTGAACGTCGGTAGTGATGACACCACTGGTGATGGAGGCAAAGACGTTGTCCATCAGCGCCTTGGCACTGGAGACACTCTCGAACAGGCGGGCGTTTTCGATGGCTACGGCTGCCTGACCGGCAAAGGCGGTGAGCAGATCACGGTCCCGATCAGAGAAGAGGCCGGTGAGAATACGGTTGTCAGCGTAGATCACACCGGTGATCCGCCCACGGTATCTGAGCGGCACGCACAGGATGGAGCGCAGGTTGTAACCAATGACGCTCTCCTGCGATTTGAAACGTGGGTCCATCTGCGCGTTGGTCGTGACGATGGGCTCTCCGCTGGTCGCCACCTGCTTGACGATGCTCCGGCTGATCTCAAACGAGGATGAAGCGATGGTCTCGCGGTCCATATTGCGGGCGGCTACAAACTCCAGTTCGCCCGTGTCCGGGTCCACGAGCATCAGGAAGGAACGTTCGGCCCCCGTCAGACGGATGATCTGGTCCATCACCTCGTTCAGCACCTCCGTCGGGTCGAGGGAGGAGCCAATAGCGCGGCCGATGTCGTACAAGGCTGCCAGTTCCTCCCGCTCGGGTGCCTGGGTTGTCAGTTCCTGTTCGAGGTGCGCCAGCACACTCTGAAGCGCTGGAAGATGCTGCACAAGCTCCGCCGCAGCCGGGGTGCCAGCCTTACGGTACTGGTCAATGATGCGGGAGATGTTTGCCAGACCCTCACGAAGGAGAACGATGTCCCCCTGGCCCGGAAACTTGGTCTCGGAAGAGTGCTCGGCCATTGTATTGCCATTATACCGCACTTTTCTCTCAAGCAAAAGCTGTCCTACGTGCGTACGGATGATATGGGGCACGAGTGAGCGCACTATGTTAAAATGTCAGACGCACGCATCGCGGCCAACAACTCGTCGTGAATCAAGCCGTTCGTCGCCAGGCAACCTGGCAAGTCCACGCGGTACGGCTCTCCCTCCAATGTGGTGCATCGCCCTCCTGCCTCGGCGATCATCAGCACCCCGGCGGCAGCGTCCCAGGGCTTCAGCGCCAGGTGGAAGTAGGCATCCAGCCAGCCTGCTGCCACATAGGCCAGCCCCAGCGTCGCCGACCCCAACACGCGAACTGTGCCACAGCGTGGAGCAACCCGGCGCAGGTAAGCCAGCACCCACTCGCGCCCTTCATCGTCGTGCGTCCAGTCCAGCCCTACCAGCGTATGATCCAGGCGCGCCACGCGGCTGACGTGTATCGGCGCGCCGTTGATCGTGGCCCCGCCACCCCGCTCAGCCACGAACGTCTGATCCCGCAGCGGGTCGTGGATGACGCCGATGAGCGGCTCGCCTTCCTCAAGAACGCCGATGGAGACGGCGAAAACAGGGACACGGTGTGCGTAGTTGGTCGTCCCATCCAGCGGGTCCACGATCCAGGTACACCGGCCGCCGATTTGGCTGTCCCCCGCCTCCTCGGAGATGATGGCGTGATCGGGAAAGCGAGCGCGGATCAGGTCCAGTATGGCAGCTTCTGCAGCGGTGTCCGCATCGGTGACAATGTCACGGTAGCCCTTAGGGATGACGTTGCGCTCAGCCGGATAGCGCTTAGCGATCACCTGACCGGCCCGCTGGGCTGCCTCGATCGCGGTCTTTAGCATCTACGTTCTCCAACATATCATTTCACGCATCACGTTTCACGCGGGTGGGCGGTTGTCGCGCCGCACGAAGCGGCAATCTCACACAGCCGATTATACGACAGGTACCAGGGATGACAAGCGACTTGGTCCTCCCTGCATTTCAGATGCCTCGGGTGTTCCAGGCTGACAATGCCGGCGACCTGCATACCACGTTTCAGTTCAACATGTCGGGCGAGGGGGGGATCAATTCGATTGCACTTCCCGATTTCTGAAAAATGTGCTAAAATACAACCGTCGTTGGCCGGGCAACACAAGCCACATCGTAGCCCATAGATATTGAGCCCTTATTGGTTATGGCCTGCGAGGAATGTTTGCCATCTGTGTTCAGGAGGGCAGAGAATGTCTGAAGAACAAAAGAAGAACACAAGGCTGCTGGCTTTCTGGTTGTTCGGCACGGTGATGATCGTCTTTGCGGCGATCACGGCTTACATCTTCCTGTTCACCGCAGGGGTCTTCCCGATGTGGGCGGCCATCAAGGTTGGCTTCCCCATCTGGGGCATCACGGCCCTGGCGGCCATCATCATCTACGCCGGATACTACTTCTACACCAAGCGTAAGAGCTAGGCCACCAGCCTGGCAACTCAAATCTGATCTGTCTCCGTCCCCCAACTACGCCAGAGGTGCGGTTCGGGGGGCCGGTTAGTGCTGTCCGGGTGTCGTCAGCCATTCGTCCTGTTTGGCCAGCCTTCCGATGGCAGTGCGAGGAACCGGTGATGGCGATCACAGGGACAGTCACCTCGCGTCCACCGAGTTCGGCACGCACAGTCTCTCCTGCTACGTAGAAGCCACAGAAAAAGCTCCCTGTCTCTGCGCGAGGAGCACAATGCACAACGGAATCACGGACGTAGAAGGTATCAAGGTAGGTCACCACACCGACCGGGAGGGCATCACCGGCTGTACGGTGGTGCTCTGCGAAGGCGGGGCCGTGGGCGGCGTGGACGTGCGGGGCTCCGCGCCCGGCACCCGCGAGACCGACCTGATGCGCCCGATGAACCTGGTTCAAGAAGTTCACGCCGTGCTGCTCACCGGTGGCAGCGCCTACGGCCTGGACGCGGCAGGCGGCGTTATGCGCTGGCTGGAGGAGCGGGGCGTTGGCTTCGATGTCGGCGTGGGGGTGGTGCCTGTTGTGCCAGCGGCAGTGCTGTTCGACCTGACCATCGGTGATCCCAGGGCCCGTCCCGACGCCGAGGCAGGCTACCAGGCTTGCCGGTCGGCAACCGATGGGCCGGTGGCCGAAGGATGTGTTGGCGCAGGGACGGGGGCCACGGTGGGCAAGCTACTGGGAGCTAAGTTTGCCACCAAAAGCGGCCTGGGCACGGCCAGCGTCAAGATCGGCAGGGGACTCGTCGTGGGGGCCATCGTCGCCGTCAACGGTTTTGGCGACGTGGTAGCTCCAGACACCGGCGCGATCCTCGCCGGCACGCGCAAGCCGGTGGTCGGCGGGTTTGTGAATACCGCGAAGCGAATGCAGGGCGACCTGGGCCAGACGGTCCTCGGCCTTGCCAGCACCACGCTGGCTGTCGTCGCCACCAACGGTTACCTGACGAAAGAGGCGGCAAACAAGGTGGCCCAGATGGCCCACGACGGCCTGGCGCGAAGCATCCGGCCGGCGCACACCATGTTTGACGGCGACACGGTCTTTGCCCTGGCCACCGGCAAGCCACCCAGAAAAGGGAAAGGGGCCGACGTCTCGGTGGTTGGCACCGCCGCCGCCGAGGTGCTGGCGCGGGCCGTGGTGCGGGCGGTGCAGCAGGCGGAGTTCCTGGGTGGCGTCCCGGCGGCCCGTGACTTGAAGTCGTGAGGCATGTAGTGTGAGGCGCGAGAGAGATGGTCAGCCTCGCGCATCGTGCTTTATGGCCACGTTTCACACATTGTGCTTCAAGGCCCCAGCACCTCGACAGTCCCCACAGCAGCGTGGTCAGGAAACGCTATACACTCGACCCGCCGGAGCGGCGGGCGATTTGCTTCCAGGCGGCGACGACGGCGACGGCGATGACGACCGCCACGATGATCTCCGGGATGCCGTGGGTGACGGCGATGGTAGCCGCCAGACTGGTATCCATATAGCCACGCAAGACCGCCAGGCTCAGCACGAGGATGGTGTTCGTCGCCGTGCCGACGGCCGCGCCCACCCCGACAGCCGTGAGTTCGTTGATCCGCTTCAGGCTGGCGTAGGCGAAGTAGGCCGTCACGCCAATGAACAGGCGAGGGACGATGGCCACCAGGGGATCCTTGAAGAGAGGGGTGGTCGCCCGCAGGAAGCTGAATAGGCCAAAGAAAAACCCAATCAATCCCCCCACCGGCCAGCCCTCCAGTATGCCGCCAATAATGGCCGGGATGTGCAACGTGGTGGCATTGACACCGGTGGGAAAGGGAATGAACCCGCCGACGGGCAACATTCCCAAGAGCACCGTGATGGCCACCATGATGCCGGTGACGACGATTCTGCGTACGAGAACCGTCGTCGTCTGTCGAGTAGTCTCCATGATTCTCCTTTCAGATGTGGATTATAGAGCCAAACCAGGCCATCAGCACCTGGTCGAGAGCAGCGAAGTCAACTCTCAGCATGAAGATACAAAACACAGCGGCTGCAGCCAGGGCCAGGTAGTCAGCCAGCCGAGCGCGCGGCCCCGTCCGTCGGGTGCGTCCTTTCCCGCCGGTGTAGCCCCGCGCTTCCATCGCCACAATCAGGGCCTCGGATCGGCGCAGGCTGACGAGGAAGAGCGGGATCAAGAGCGGCAGGAGACGGCGCGTCGTCTGAATGAAACGGAAACGGCCGGCCGTACCGAAGTTGGCACCCCGCGCGACCTGGGCCTTGACGATCCGCTCCATCTGCAGAGCCAGCGTGGGGACGAAGCGCAGCGCGATGGTCACGACCAGCGATAGTTCGTGGGCTGGGACTCCGATGCGTTGCAAAGGTGCCAGCAGCCCCTCGGTTCCGTGCACCAACTCGGTCGTCGTCGTCGAGAAGGTCAGCAGGCTGGTGAGCACGATCAACTCAACCAGGCGAGCGGTCGAGACGATGATGAGTCGCAGTGTGCAATCCGTCAATTCCACGAAAGCCCACTGGAAGATGGGATTGCAGTCTCCGGTCAGGCCCAGAGGCCGGGGCGGCAACAGAACCTGAAAAAGGGCCAAGAATGCGAGAACGGGCAGGGCCGGGCGCACGCCCTGCAGTGCATAACCAAGAGGAACGCGGGTGATGGCCACCAGCAGCAGGACGACCAGCAGCAGGATGGCGTTGGCCAGATATGCATTGCTGAAGGTCACCGCCACGACCACCAGCGCGAAGGCCAGCAGCTTGAAGCGCGGGTCCAGCCGGTGCACGACAGAGCCGCTAGGCAGGTACTGGCCGATGGTAATATAGCGCAGGAACTCAAACTCGCTCATCGTCTCAACTCCCGACTTCTCTCTGATGAAAAGGAGAGATAGGAGAGAATCGCTGCCTCGGCTTCGTCGAGCGTTAACACGCCCAATGGCACAGGCAGGCCACGGTCGCGGAGGGCCGCCATCACCGATACGGCCGCGGGGACATCTAACCCCAGGTCCCGCAGTTGCTCGACCTGGGAGAAGACCCAGCGCGTCGGCCCTTGCAGCGCTACCCGGCCTTCCTCCAACACGTACACCCGGTGAGCCACGGCAGCGACGTCATCCATGTTGTGGGTGGCGATGACCAACGTCATCCCCTGCTGGCGGTTCAGGCGGCGCAGGGTGGCAAGCAGGTCGCGGCGTGCCTGGGGGTCCAATCCCGCCGTGGGCTCATCCAGAAGAAATAGCCGGGGGCGCAGGGCAAGGACCCCAGCCAGCGCGGCCTTGCGCCTCTCCCCACCCGATAAGCTCTGGGTGAAGCGGTCCTTGTAAGCCAAGAATGGGAGTCCCGTCGTCTCCATCGCCCAGCGGACACGCTCACGGACAGCCTCCCGGTCCAGCCCGATTTGGCGCGGACCGAAGGCCACGTCGTCACCGACGTAGGTGTCGAAGAGTTGCTCCTCTGGCCGCTGGAAGAGTATGCCGACCTGTTGCCGCAGGAACTGCCGGTTGGTCTGGTGAATGCTCACGTCCTGCCCGGCTACGAACACCTGCCCCGCCTGCGGCCGCAACAGACCCGCCGCGTGCTGCAATAGGGTAGACTTGCCCGATCCGGTCGAGCCAAGCAGCGCCACCACATCCCCGGCGTGCACCTCCAGATCCACCCCGTCCAGGGCTACGGAGGCGAGGGGGGTATCTACCAGGTAGGTATGGTGCAGGTTACGGATGGCGACGATGGGGTGGTCATTGGAGCAGGGTAGTAGGCGAGCAGAGGAGCAAGAGGGCAGAGGAGCAAAAGAGCAAGGGAATCTAGACGCGAGAGCGTCGACTAATTCGTCCAGGGTGAGCAGGCCAGACGGAAAACCGGGACAGTGGCTAGCCAGTTGGGCCGCCAGGGCAGCCAGCGGCGGCGGCTCCAGCCCCAGCGAAAACGGCAGGTTTAGGTCGGTGAAAAGAGAGCGAGGTGGCCCATCGAAAGCGACGCGGCCTTCCGCCAGGACAATAACCCGCTCGGCCAGCGCCGCCTCGCTCATCCAGTGGGTGATCAGGACAATGGTGATACCTTTGGCCTGGAGCCTGTGCAGAAGGGCTAGCACTTCCCGGCGACCGGCAGGGTCAAGCATGGCGGTGGCCTCATCCAACACGAGACATCGGGGGTGCACAGCTAGCGCTCCAGCGATGGCCACGCGCTGCTGCTGTCCAACGGAGAGAAGGTGAGGTGGACGGTGGCGTAGGTCCCACATCCCCACAGTCTTCAACGCCCAACGCACCCGACTCTCAATCTCCCCGGCGGGCAACCCTTGGTTCTCCGGGCCGAAGGCCACGTCGTCCTCCACCGTTGTTGCCACGATCTGGTCTTCCGGCTGTTGAAAGACCATCGTCACCTGGGAGCGGATAGCAGGCCAGGCATCCCGGTCACGTGTGTCCAGGCCGGCCACCCGAACCTCCCCCTGGGTGGGCAGGAGCAGCGCGTTGAGGTGGCGGGCGAGGGTGGTCTTACCAGAGCCATTGACACCGACCAGGGCAACAAATTCGCCGGAGCAGAGCGTAAGGCTCGCTCCCCGCAGGGCGTTGATGGGGCTTGCAGCGTTCCCTTCGTAAGTGTGGTGAAGATCGCTGATTTCGATTAGCAGTTGATCACCGAGCATCAAAAAATGCCTTCCGTAGGGATCGGAAGGCACGGGGCGGCAAGGGGAAACAAAACGACGGAGCGGGCTCCGTCGGCAGACGATCCTTCCTTCTGCCGTCTCGGTCGCCTCAACGATCCCAGCGGCACCGGAAAGCGGTGCGTTTGGCTGTTAGATAAGACTCACGGCCTCGTGGGTCCGTGGCGGGTATATTATACCAGAGAAGGACAGGATGACAAGGAGATCACGCTGGGGACAGGATGACCTCACCGCTACCACGGGGAGCGTTTTCCTTCGCCGCGCCGCATCTACCCCCCTTCCCCACCCCCTGCCTCCTCCCGTTCCCCCCTGCTGGGGGGGGACTGAGGGGGGAAAGCCACCCCCACCCCCATCCCGCCCGCCCCCCAGGCAGAGCAGCCCAGCTACACCGTCCAACGCGGCACGGTGACCCGCGCGCTCGAGTTCACCGCCCGCGTCGCGCCCGTGCAGCAGGCCGACCTCTTCTTCCGTGCCGACGGCCACCTCAGCCGCCTGCTCGTCCAGCGCGATGAGCGCATCCGTGAGGGCGACCTCCTGGCCGAGCTGGAGATGGCCGACCTGCAACGTCAACTGGAAGCCGCCCAACTCGACCGGCAGCAGGCGCAGAGCTGCGGGCGCAGATCGAGCTGACCCGCTGCCAGGAAGCGCTGGCCTACGCCGAGCAAGAGTACCGGGAGGCGCTCGACCGGCCCTGGGATCCCCAGGAGGTGCGCGACGCCTGGGCTCATCAGGCGACGGAGGCGCAGCGCAATCTGGAAATCGCCCAGGCAACTTACGACGCCGCCGTGACGGAACGCACCTACACCCTACGCCAACTGGAAAACCAGGTCGCCCAGGTGCAACTGGAATACGAGACCGCGCTGGCCGGCCCCGACCCCCGCCTAGAGCAGACGGTGCGCCAACTGGAGGCCCAGGTGGCCGAGCACCAGATCGTGGCCCCTTTCGACGGCGTCGTGCTGGCCGTCTCGGCCGCGCCCGGCGATAGCGTCCCCGCCTACCAGATGGTGCTCGTCGTCGGCGACCCCTCGGCGCTGGAACTACGGGCCGAACTCTCCGCCGAGCAGATGAGTGACCTGGCCGTGGGGATGACGGCCACCCTCGCCCCGGCCGACTACCCCGGCCAGACCTTCCAGGGCCAGGTGTGTCAACTCCCCTACGGCTGGGGCGGGGACGTGGAGGAGACCGACCGCTCCGTCCACATCACCCTGGGCAATGCTGCTCCCGCCCTGGAACTGGGCGCACTGGTGCGGGCGACCATCGTCCTCGAAAAGAAGGATGGCGTCCTCTGGCTGCCCCCGGCGGCGCTTCAGACCTTCCACGGCCGCACATTCGTCATCCTCCAGGAGCCGGACGGCACCCAGCAACGCGTGGACGTGACCACCGGCATCGAAAGTGACGAGCGGGTCGAGATCGTATCGGGGCTCGAAGAGGGACAGGTTGTCCTGGGGCCGTGATCGGGACGGGCCTCTTCTTTGACCGGAGACGGTGAACGTGTTATACTGGTGTTAGACTACTATAGCGAGGTGCGACGATGATTTCTGCACGTGTTCTGGAAACCATCAAACCATTGGTAGCACAATTGACGCCGGTCGAGCGACTGGAATTGATCCACTGGATTACCGGTGAAGGGGTCAAGCTGGATAAAAGTGGCCGGGCCGCAGAGAAAACGCCGCAGGATAGCTGGCGTGCCCAGATCAGCGCCGAGGCCGAAGCCTGGTACGCCCGGCCGGACGAAGACCGACAGCCCTACCTGGGGCAATACGTGGCTGTGAAGGCTGGACGGGTGATAGATCACGATTCGGATCGAGTGGTGCTCTACTTCAGGGTACGAAACCAATATCCAAATACCCCGGTGCTCATCACGTCCGCAGAAGCACGCCGTCCACGTGAGTTTCTCGTCCTTAGCCCCCGTCTGGAGCATGACTGACGATGGGATACCCGTACGACCACAGTTACTCCCCACCCATCCCCACACTGGAGATTGCCTTGCGGCTATCAGGAAATGATGCTAGCGTCGGCCCTCTCCGCGCCATCGTAGATAGTGGCGCGGATGCCACGCTGATCCCTACATCCCATCTGGGTGCCCTGGGGGCGCGAGCCTGGGCAGCCTAGCTCCTCAGATGTGAACATCAAGCTGAGCGTCCTCATCACGGCCTTCCGTGAGGCAGCGACCATCGGCCCGGCCATTGAGGCGTTCCTGTCCCAATTGCCTGAAGATGCCGAGATCCTGGTCATATGCCCTGATCCCGTGACGATTGCCGTGGTGGACGATTACGCCGTCCGCTACCCGGCTGTGCGGCACGTGGCCGACCCGCAGCGGGGCAAGCCGACTGCACTCAATGCCGGATTGAAGATGGCGCGGGGAGACATCGTGGTGCTTAGCGACGGGGACGTGGTCGTGTCCGAGGACGCGCTGGCCCCGCTGCTGGCTCCCTTCGAGGAGCCACAGGTGGGAGCAGTGAGCGGGCATCCCATCAGCCTCAGTCCCCGCGACACCGTACTGGGCTACTGGTCGCACCTGCTCGTTGAGGGCATCCACCAGATGCGGTTGACCCGTGACCGGACCGGTCAATTCCTCGTCTGTTCCGGCTACCTCTTCGCTTTCCGCCGCGCTCTGATCGAACGCGTGCCCGAGGACGCGCTGGCGGAGGACGCCGCGATCTCGCACCACATCGCCCGCCGGGGTCACCGCATCCGTTACGCGCCTCAGGCGCGCGTCTTTGTCAAGTACCCCGCCACCTACCGGGACTGGCTGCGACAGAAAGTCCGCTCCACCGGCGGCTATGCGCAGGACTACGTGCGCAAGTCGCCAGTACGTATGCGTTCACTGTGGCTGGAGATTCTCAACGGCACACAACTGGCCCTGCGTCACCCCCGTAACATGCGCGAGTTTCTCTGGACGCTGCTCCTCTTCGCCGCCCGATTGCACCTGTGGCTGCTCGTGTTCGTCAACGTGCGGCTGTTCCGTCGTCCCCTGAGTACCCTGTGGCAACGAGTTGAGACAACAAAGTGATCTACGACACTTGTAGTCTCCTCGTTCCTGGGACTGAGCAGGCGCGGTTTATGATAGAAATCGCGGCTACTGTCTCTCATTGTGGTAATCAACCTACAACATCGCCCCACCAGTCTTATTCCAGGCTACTTTATGTATACTAAGGGCCAAAAATCTTGACGAGAGAGGACGATTGTGTTATAATGTGCACAATTCATGAGCCACCGAAAGCCTCGCCAAGTCGGGCATCAGGGGCGGTTAGCTACACAGTGACCGTGGGGTTATCTCTAGCTACTTATGGTTCGTTTTGATGTTTCTGCCCTTATCAGAGCCCGGCTTGGTACGTCGCTCACCTTTGACGTGGACGCCGGACCTCAGGGCTTGATCGGCGGCTCGGCTGAGGCTTTGATGCCGAGCTCAGCCGAAGCGCTTGCCGAAGTCCCGGAGGTGGTTTATATCCGCGGGGCCATCCAGGTGATTCGTGTTCAGGGCGGTCTGCTTGTCCAAGGCGCCATGGAACTACAACTGCCACTGGAATGCGTCCGTTGTCTGGAGTCCTTTGTTTTCACTACTACCCTGGAGTTGGAAGATACGTTTCGCTTACCGGGAGCGAGTCTGAGGCCAGAGACATCTTACGCGGTGGGCGATGATGGATGGCTTGACCTGACCCCCTTATTGCGCGAGCAATGCTGGCTGAGCATTCCGATGAAACCCCTCTGTCGCCCTGACTGTTTAGGATTATGCCCGCATTGTGGCGCGAATCTCAACTCCGAGTCGTGTACCTGCGAAGACGTGAAAATCGATCCACGTCTGGCGTTATTGAAAGAGTTGCTGTAATAAGAATAGGAGTTCTATGGATCTAGATGTAGTTGGCGAGCTGTTGGAGAAGAAGGCGGAAGTTCAGGGCTACCTGACCACTGACGACATCCTGGACCTACTACCAGAGGTCGAGGAAAGCCTGGAGCAACTTGAGGAGATCTTCATCTTGTTGCACGAGTCGGGAATCGAAGTATACGACGACAATGTCGATGCGAATGCAGAGGAAGAAGGGCAAGCGATAGGTGTTAAGATCAAAGCATACGAGACGAACGGTGATGAAGGCTACGATTTGAGCGGGATATCCAGCAACGATACAGTAGGTTTGTATCTCAGAGAGATGGCCCGTGTGCCTCTTCTGACAACTGAAGAGGAGATTCGGCTGGCCAAGGCCCTCGAAGCAGGACGCAGGGCCCAAGAGATTCTGAACAACGACGGGGATGACCCAGAGAAGTGCACGGAGCTCGAGCGGCAGGTTGAGGAGGGACTGGCCGCCCGAGAGCATCTGATTAAGGCGAACACTCGCCTGGTGGTCAGTATCGCCAAGAGGTACATAGGGCGTGGTGTGCCATTTCTGGATCTGATCCAGGAGGGCAATCTGGGTCTGATGAAGGCTGTGGGGAAGTTTGACTACAGCCGTGGGTATCGCTTCAGCACCTATGCCACGTGGTGGATCCGTCAGACGATCACGCGGGCGATTGCTGACCAGGGGCGTACAATTCGTGTGCCGGTTCATATGTCGGATCGCATCCGGCGGCTCTATAATACGGCCCGACAGCTCGAGCAGGAGCAGGGTCGCCAGCCGACGCCGGAGGAGATCGCGGCTGAGATGGACATAGAACCACGTAAGGTGCAATGGATGCTCAGGGTCTCGTGGCGACCGATGAGCCTGGAACGTCCAGTTGGCGAAGACGAGGACAGCGAACTGGGAAGCTTTATCGAGGATGAGACGACCCCTACGCCAACGCAGGGCGCTCATCAGCATCTGCTCGGAGAGAAGGTCGAACAGATGCTGTCCACGCTGAGTCCGCGTGAGGCGCGCATCCTGCGGCTCCGCTTTGGGCTCCTCCACGGGCGCAGTTACACACTTGAGGAAGTTGGCCAGAAGTTCGGGCTCACGCGGGAGCGCATCCGGCAGATTGAGGGCAAGGCACTGCGCCGGCTGCGCCACCCCCGCCGCAGCCGCCAGTTGCGGGATTACCTGGGGTAGAGGGATGAACGTGGTGCTATATCGCTTAGTCATGACCATGATGATGTACAGCCTGCCGTGGCGGGTGGGAGGGGAGGTTCTCTGCCCGCGATAGGCCATTGCGCGCTCCGGCCTCACGGCAACACACCGCCAGCCTCCGCTGGCGGTTTTCGTTTGCTATCACTATGCCTTTGTGCCAGAACACAATTTGCTATTTAAGGAGGAATACGATGTCCAAACATATTCTCGTCGCTATCGCCTGGCCTTATGCCAGCTCCAAGATCCACACCGGAAACGTCACCGGCTCCCACCTTCCCGGAGACATCTGCGCCCGTTACCACCGCTTGGCCGGCGACCACGTGCTGATGGTCTCCGGCTCCGATTCCCACGGCACGCCCATCACCGTCGTCGCAGATAGAGAGAACAAGTCCCCCCGCGAGGTCTTCGAACACTTCCATCACGACTTCCTGAAACTGTTTCAGCGGTTAGGTATCAGCTATGACCTGTTCACGCACACGGATACAAAGAACCATCATCGCGTTGCTCAGGACTTCTTCCTCGCGCTGTTGGGGAAAGGCTATCTCTACAAACAGGTACAGGAGCAGATGTACTCTGAGGCGCAGAAGCGCTTCCTGCCCGATCGCTACGTGGAAGGCACCTGCCCGGTGTGCGGATACGAGGCCGCGCGGGGTGACCAGTGTGACCAATGTAACACGCTGCTGGACCCGAAGGAGCTGATCAACCCGCGCAGCAAGATTGACGGGAGCACGCCCGTCCTCCGCGAGACGGAGCACTTCTTCCTCGATCTGCCCAAACTGGCTCAGGCAGGGTTGGCCGACTGGCTCCAGCAGGGCAAAGAACACTGGCGGCCTAACGTGATCAACTTCGCCCGCCGCTACGTAGGCGAGGGATTGCAGGGCAGGCCCATCACCCGCGACCTGACCTGGGGTATCCCGGTGCCCGTGCCCGGATGGGAAGACAAGTGCCTCTACGTCTGGTTCGAGGCGGTCATCGGCTACTTCTCCGCTAGCCGGGAGTGGGCACATAACCAGGGTCAGTCCGAGGCGTGGAAGGATTGGTGGTACGACCGGGGGGCCAAGACGCTCTACTTCATCGGCAAGGACAACATCCCCTTCCACGCCGTCATCTGGCCGGCGGAACTGATGGGGGTAGAGCGGCTCTACGAGGACGACTCGTCCAAGCGGCTCAACCTGCCCTATGACGTGCCAGCCAACGAGTTCATGAACCTGGAGGGACAGAAAATCTCCGGCAGCCACAACTGGGCCGTGTGGATGGACGAAGCGCTCGACCGGTACGACCCTGACGCCCTGCGCTACTACCTGACGGTGGCGATGCCGGAGACGCGGGATACCGACTGGCTGTGGGACGGCTTCGTGCGCCGCAACAACGACGAACTGGTGGCCACCTGGGGCAACCTGGTCCACCGGGCACTGACGTTTGCCTACAAGCGCTTCGACGGGCAAGTGCCCGCGCAGGGGCCATTGGAGGACGTAGACGTTAACCTTCTAACCCAGATCAAGGCGGGCTTTGAGCCCATCGGCCAGTTGATCGCTGGCTGCAAGTTCCGTGCTGCGCTGGGCGAAGTGATGACGCTGGCGCGGGAGGCCAACCGCTACCTGGAGGAGAAAGGCCCCTGGTTTCAGATCAGAGAAGATCAAGAGGCTGCCGGCACGACCATCCACGTCGCGCTCAAGGCCATTGACTCGCTGAAGGTTCTCTTCGCCCCCTTCCTGCCCTTCTCGTCCGAGCGGTTGCATCAGTACCTGGGCTACGAAGGAACGCTGTTCGGGCGGTCGTACACGGCCACCTTTGAGGAAGAGGGTGGGCGGATCCACGAGGCGCTATGCTACGACAGCAGCCGCGCAACAGGTGAGTGGAAGCCGAGCCAGTTACCCCCAGGCCAACCGCTGCGCCGCCCCGAGCCGCTGTTCAGGAAACTGGACGAAAGCGTGATTGAGGAGGAGAGAGCCCGCATCGGCGCTGGAAGGTCACCTGTATAACACGATACCCTTTGGTAGTGCATTTCAATTTGGGGGCGAACCCTCCCGCAGGTTCTGATGGCACAGCGAATGCTCGCCTGGGGCGCTAAGCAGAGCTATATGGAACGAGAGTTACGTTGGCAACCTGCGGGAGGGTCTGTAGCCCCAGGACTGAAATGCGCCCTAGTACAGAGGCGCTATTGACACGAGTGCTGGCTTGGGTTAGAATAGTTGGCAGGTAGGAACATCCGTTGACGAGCAGCGACCAAAAGAAAAGGAGAACGAACATGAACAAGCGAACCCGGAGAGTCATAGGCGTATCCGTCCTGCTGATGGTAACAGCACTGGCGTGCACCTGCAATATTCCCTTCCTGCCGGGAACAGAGACGCCGCCTCCCCCTCCACCTTCGGCAGAGACACCACCTCCACCCCCACCCAGCGCTCTTTTCCAGGACGATTTCAGCGACATGGGCTCCGGCTGGGAGGTGGGGGACTATGAGGGTGGCAGCGTGGGCTACAAGGATGGCGCCTACTCTGTAAGAAGTGAGGAAGACGGCAGTGTGATGTGGGGCGTGGCTAACCGCTCTTTCGACGATCTCGTCATCGAGGTGGACGCCACCCAGATCTCAGCTCCGGCCAACAACAACAATGCCTACGGTGTGAAATGCCGCGAACAATCAGATGGCGATGGGTACGGATTGATGGTCAGTGGTGATGGGTACTACTCCATTCAAATAGTGGTGGATGGAGATTGGGAACCGCTGGTGGACTGGACCACGTCAGACGTCATCCAGCAAGGAAATGCTGCCAACCACATTCGGGCGGTGTGTGACGGGTCCAAGTTGGTGCTATTTGTCAACGGCCAGTTGCTGGCCGATACGACGGACAATACCTATACTGAAGGAGATATCGCCCTGGCGGCAAGTACGCTGGAGGACGAGCCCACAGAAGTCCACTTCGACAACCTTGTGGTGCATAAGCCGCAGCGGTGAGGCTCTTTGCCCCGTATGGCGACCCTCTCGTCGAGAGAGGGTCTTTTTTGTGTTGGGGGAGGCTCTTTCGCAATTCAGGCAAAGCGGGAATCTACGCTTGCTTATCCCCCTCTTCCCCCCTCCCTTTCTCCCCAGTTCCCTCCCTCGCTTGCGGGGGAGGGAACTGGGGAGAAAGGGAGGGGGTCTGGGGAGTTGGAGCAAACGTTGCGCGTAGGGCTTGGAAAGTAGGTTGAGTGATGGTACAATACAACCTAAAATATATCAACGCACTGCCAGTAGGAGTGACCAGTGAGAGAACACTCACCCTATCAATTTGGGCGCCCGCCGCTGCTCATCGTCATCTCTGGCCCGGCGGGCGTAGGAAAAGATACCCTGCTCCGGCGCGCGAAGAAGCGCGGCTGTCCATTCCACTTCGTCGTCACCGTCACCGACCGCCCGCCGCGTCCGGGTGAGGTTCACGGCGTGCACTACTTCTTCGTCACCACCGAGGAATTCACCCGCATGATCGAACAAGACGAACTGCTGGAGCACGCTGTCGTCTATGGACAGCACAAGGGCATCCCCAAGCAGCAGGTGCGCGAGGCACTGGTCAGTGGCAAGGATGTCATGATGCGCATTGACGTGCAAGGCGCGGCCACCGTCCGACGACTGGCGCCGGAGGCCGTATTGATCTTTCTGATCGCCTCTTCAGATGAGGAACTGGAACAGCGGTTGCGCAAAAGGAGAGGCGATTCACCCGAACAGCTCCAGAAGCGCATCGCTACCGCCCGCGAGGAAATGAAGCGACTGCCTGAGTTCGACTACGTCGTCGTCAACCGCGACGGGGAGCTGGACCGGGCGGTGGACGACGTGCTCGCGATTATCCAGGCCGAGCACTGCCGCGTCAAACCACGCGTGGTGAGGCTATGAGCAAGCAAATCTCCCTTGAGGTGTACGTCGGTGACAAAGTGCGCATGCGCAAACCTCACCCCTGTGGAGGGTACGAATGGGAGGTGACCCGAACTGGTGCCGACATCGGCCTGTGCTGCTTGACCTGCGGCCGGCGCGTTATGCTCCCGCGCAGCAAGTTTGAGAAGCGAGTTAGGCAAATTATTCGTATCGACTATCTCTCCTGATCCTTATTATTAGAATGTAATTGCCGGCGCGGTCGATAGCTGACTAGAGGCGCACCGCGTAGGTTGCGATGGGGCGCGGAGTGTGTTATCCTGGTCTTGGTGAGAGACGGGAACGCACTGGGGGCCGGAGCGTCCGGGCGAGCCGACGCCGCCTATGGGAAGGCTTCACCTACCAAGCCCGTGGTCGTTATTTGGCTCCCCGTCGGACATCTCATCTCAACAAGCCATCGAACGGTACATCGCTATCGACGCTCACAAACAGTACGTCGTCGTGGGCGGTCTCAATGCTCACATGGAGATCGTCCTGCCCCTGCGCAGAGTGGACATCAGTCGTTTCTCGGAGTGGGCGCAGAAGCACCTCAGGCTCACCGATGCCGTGGTCATCGAGGCCACTGTCAACACCTGGACCCTCTACGACATCATCGCGCCGCTGGTAGGTAGGGCCGTCGTGGCCAATGCCTACCAGGTCAAACTCATCGCCGCCGCCAGGGTCAAGACCGACAAGCACGACGTCTGGTCCCTGGCCCGCCTCCTCGTCGCCGATCTGATTCCCGAGGTCTGGGTGCCGCCGGTCCACGTCCGCGAACTCCGCGCTCTCATCTCTCACCGTCGCCGCCTGATCCAGATCCGCACGCGGGCGCGAAATCGGCTGCACAGCCTGACCCACCGCCACAATCTCATCCCACCCACAGGCAGTCTCTTCGCTCCCAAACATCGCGATTGGTGGCTCTCCCAGGATCTGGTAGTGTCCCTTAATCGTGTTGGTGGTATAATGCCCCCACACTAGAGGTTCAGGGGGTGGAAATGGAACATCCACGGTTGGTTTCGGCTGGTTCCTTCTGCTGGAACCCGGATTGCCCGGATTACGGTAAGGTTGATTATGGCAATATCATCAAGTTCGGTCGAACGAACAAAGGCACACAGCGGTACCAGTGTAAGACGTGTGGCAAGACACACGTAGAGACCAAGGGCACAGTCTTCTATGGCCGTCATCACTCGCAAGAGACCATTCTGGAGTGCTTGGCCTGGTTAGCCGAGCGGAACAGCCTTGGCAGCCATTCATCGGGTGAAAGGGATCAAGGAGGATACGGTGCTGGCCTGGCTGAGGGAAGCAGCCAAGCACGTTGAGGCGATCGAGGTACTGCTGTTGGCCAATTACCACCTGACGCGCGTGCAGCTCGATGCCTTGTGGACCTACGTAGGGCACAAGGGCGAAAAGGGGGGCGTCCTGAAGAAGATGAACGCGGCACCTTCTGGAAGGTGATCTATGGTGACCCGGAGGAAGTGCTTGACTCACTGGGTGGACACACAGCCTATGTCGAGCGCACGAACCTGACAAGCCGCCAGATGAATGGTCGGTTGGTCAGGAAGACACTTTCCTTACTCCAAGGAGCTGGAGATGCTCGAAGCCTCCTGCGCTTGGGAAGACTGGGTCTACAACCTGACACGCCCTGTCAAGACACTCCGAGTTGAGGTCAACGACGGGCAGTGCCGATGGCAGCCTCGTTCACCAGCTATGGCTGCTGGCTTGACGGATCATGTCTGGACTGTTAAAGAGCTGCTAATGACAGTTGTGGCTCCTGATGCCACCAACACAGAATAGGGAGACTACCCACTGTTACTCCCTCACTAACTCCCAATCAACTCACCGGTCTGCCATTCTCCAACGTACTCCTCTCGAGTTCCTACAGCCCCTCCTTAGCAACCAGCTCGCGCCCCAGGTCGATTAGCTCCTGCACGGTAGTGATGAACCCCTGGGCGGCCTCAACGCTGGGCGGCGGGGCTTCCTCGTCCTCGGCGGGTGGGGCGGTGAGGGCGCGGGCGCGGTCCACGCGGGCGGCCAGGTCGGTGGGAACGCGGCCGGGGGCGACCAGTTCCGCCTCCACCAGGCGCGGGGAGGGTAGTTTTTCGTCAGGCGCTTTGTCCTTAACCAGCGAGATATGCGCGCTCAGCGCCCACCCCAACGCCTGACGCACGGGGCGCATCACCTCCTCCGGGAAGCCGCCCTCTAGCACGACGGACGCCAATTTGAGTCGCTTGTCGGCGGTATCGAAGCCTTTGTTGGCGCGGCGCAGTTTCTTTTCCAACGCTTTCCGCGCGTCGTCGCGGGCTGGAGCAGGGATGGCCGGGGCCTGGTAGACGGTGGCCGGTTCGGCCGTCTGCTCCATCACCCCGCCGGTAAGGGCAGCGAGTGCCCGATAGCCCTCCTGCTCCATCAGTAAGAGACCTGGCGCGGGGAAGTCGCCGTAGTGTTCGTTCAGCAGCGCTTCGACCTTGGGGCGTAGCTTGGCCGGTTCGCGATCCACGACGACGATGATGTTCCCGTCTGCAGGAGCGGTGGGAAGTTGCGGAGCCTCCCTGACCAGAAGAACACGGCCCGGATAGCGACCCACCAGCAGGTCGGCGAAGCCCTGCAGCGTCGGCATAGGCGGGGGGACGGCTTCCGGCTCTGCCTCCGGCGGGACGGCGGTCGGTTCGAGCACCAACTCCGGCCTGATCGCTTCCCGCGCACCCAACATCACCTCGAGCCGCTGCAAGACGCCCTGTCCCGCGTCCTTGAATGAGAGGTCGGTGACGTCGCTATCCTCGTTGAGCGCTGCGTCGAAGATGGCCCGCTTGGCGGCCAGGGTGTCGAGCATGCGCTCCTCAATGGTGCCTTTAGCGATCAGGTTGACGACGTTGACGGGACGCGGCTGGCCGTGACGATGCGCGCGGGCGATGCGCTGGCCGAGTACTGCCGGGTTCCACGGCAGGTCGAGGTTGACGACCATGCTGGCCGCTTGCAGGTTCAGTCCCACGCCGCCAGCATCGGTGGAGAGAAACACCTTGCATTGGGGGTCTTCAAAGAATTGCTCGATGAGCGCGCCGCGCTTCTTGGTGGGCACAGCGCCGCTCAGCTTGACCCAGCCCAGCTTGAGTTTTTCCAGCATCGGTTCGGTCAGGTCGAGCATGCGCGTCCACTGACTGAAGAGGATCGCTTTGTGGCCGTTGCTGGCGACCTCCTCGTCGAGAATCTCGCGCAGTTCACGCAGCTTGGGGGCGGTCTTCTCCCGATCTTGGGGTTTAATCTCCGGATCGTGGAGCGCCAGGGCGTTGCAGATCAGGCGCATCTTGACCAGGCATCCCAGGAGAATCTGGTGTTCCTCCGGTGAGAGGGGACGTCGGCGGGCCTGGGCCATCAACTTGGCGACCCGATGCTCGTACTCACCGTAGGCCTTCCACTGGGGATCGGTCATCTCGACGAAGAAGTTGCTGTCAATCCGCTCCGGCAGGTCGAGCAGCACCTCCTCGCGCACGCGGCGCAGGACGTAGGGCGCGATGCGGTGGCGTAGCTCATCCAGGTTCTTGTAGCCCAGCACTTTGTAGGAACCGGAGGGCCGCCGTTCGGTCTCGTAGTAACGTTGATTGAAACGCCACAACGGGCCGAGGATGGTGGGATCAATGAACTGGAAGATCGAGTAGAGTTCGTCCAGCCGGTTTTCCAGCGGGGTGCCGGTCAGGACGAAGGCATAAGGGCTGCGCAATCGCTTGACCTTATCGGCGGTTTTCGTGCGCCAGTTCTTGATTCTCTGGGCCTCGTCGAGGATCACCAAGTCGAACTCGCGCTTGGTGATCTCTTCTTCGTCGAAGCGCACCAGTTCGTAGTTGATGATGTTGAAGAACTGGGGGTCTCGGTAAAGCTGACGACGCTGAATCGGATTCCCCTCAATGACCTGGACAGACAATGACGTGAAGCGCTGGATCTCCCGTGCCCACTGGTGCTTGAGCGAGGCAGGGGTGACGACCAACACGTGTTGAATGTCGCGCAGTTGTTTGAGCAGGGTGGCGGCAGCGATGGCTTGGATGGTCTTGCCGAGGCCCATGTCGTCGGCCAGCAACGCACGCCGGCCGAAGGTCAGGTGGAGCACCCCCTCCTCCTGGTAGCCGTAGAGCGGCGTCGAGAGGACGCTGAGCGAGCGGTTGCCCTGTTCCACCTGGTCAAGGAACCACTGCTTCTGCTGTTGAACCGCCTCGATGTCCTGTTGGTTCTTCAGGTAGTCGTGTACCGCCTGATCCACGTGAATTTGATCGCGGTCGCGTTTGGGCAACCGATTCAGTTCGCTGAGAAACGCGGGCAGGCTCTGAGTGACCTTGCCCTGTAAGACCCCCTCGGCGTCGAAGTAACGGGTCAGCAGTGTGTGCAGTCGCTTGCGCTCCGGGAAGGGCAGGGTGACGCGGACGGTAGTACGCTCGGCGTGGTGGACGTACATCTGGGCGATGGGCGGAGCCTGGGCGACGAATTCATCCCACTGGTCGGCGAACTCCTCCCCCAGGTTCGCCAGCACACCTTCGATGTGCTTGCACGTACCGATGGTGTTGGTGCGGTAATCGGGGCAGGTGCAGGTGTTGAGCCGCTCGGTGAGTGAGCGGACCTGAACGGTGTAGACTCGCTCGGACGTGGATGTGACTTCAAAGGTGCTATAGACCGGGTGTCGGCCCTGGTTGACGATTTTGGCAAGTTCCTCTAAGCCGCGCCTGCGGCGGCGCTCGATCTGCTCTTGGAGCATATCGGTTTGTTGTTGGGTCTTGTTCACTTGGTTCCTCCTGAATATCACGAGGTCTGCTGGAATCCCTGTTCCGTAAATCAGTGCCGTAATGATAGCACAGTATTTGCAAATCATCAAACAGATGAGGACATGTTTCGTGCGTCCACGGGCGTGCGGGGAGCAGGGCTTCGTGGCCACACCTGGGGGGCCGATTCCCTCAAATCTGTATCTCTGAGTTTCGTTCTACACTTGTGAACGACCCTCCACCACTGCAATCTCCTCCTCCGTCAACCCATACAACTGGTACACGATCTGGTCAATGAGCCGGTCGGTGGCCTCTATGCGGGCCAGCAGTGGGCGCAGCGTCTCCATCGAGGTCTCCCAGGCGGTGCGAATCCTGGCGGCGGGTTCGTTCTTGTAGGTGTCCACGTCCAGGGCCACGTTGGGCAGCTTGCGCTGGTTGCGCTTGAGGATGCGCTCCATCTCGGTCCAGTCGTGCTCGTAGTAGTTGCGCAGGTTGGTCTTGAGCGCCCAGTCGTCAATGGGCCGACCGGTGTAGCCGGCGAGCCAATCGAGGAAGGAGCGCACCTCGACTTGCTTGGCCTTGTGCATCTCGATCATGCGCTCGGCCAGGTGGGCCAGGATGTCGTGGACGACGTCGGATTGCTCAGGCTCCGCCGAGAGGCGGGCCTGTACCCAGCGCCCGAACTCTGAATCACGAAAAGCGCGAGAGTCCGCGAAAGGCACGAAACCTCCTTTCGCGTTTCGCGTGTTTCGCTCCATTTCGCGGGCTTCGTGGTCCAACCCCTCCTCCACCAGTCGCTCTCGCTCCTCCGGCGGGGTGGTGAATGCGATGCGGCGGATGGGCAGATTCCGAGTCTCGGCCAATACGATCTTTGGGAAATCATCTCTGAGTGCTATGGCGGAACCACGGATGTGATAATGTGATAGAATTCGCGAGTTCACGATGGCTAAAAGGTAGCCTAATGAGTAGCTGCCATCTTTGACGAGAAGGCTTTGATGGGACTTATTTGTTACAAAATCCTCGTTAACCATCACTGCTTGTAGTCGAAACTGTCTACTGATCAGTTCGCGGAGAATGATACGCGGTCCTCGGAAGTACCTCGGCGGTTTGTATTCGGCTATTGATTCGTCATACCTCACGAATCTATTGCCAGAAATCTCGTAGTAGTATCGACGCAGTTCCCCATCCAGAGCCAACTTGTAGGTTTCCTCAAGTCTCTGTTCTTCCAGGTGGAAGGGAGTGATGCCCCGTTGAACATCTGCTATTTCCCCCAGCGGCATCGAGCAGGCAACAGTTTTCTGAGCGACCTTCAGATCCTCCTTACCGAGGAAAGACAGAAAGGCTAGTTCACCGTTTGGATCAAGGTCGCCCGAGAACCAGCTTGCATAATCTACTCTGTATGATCTCGAATCATCGTCATTGATTTGGCTCAGATACTCGCGGCGATTAAATGTCAGAATCTTTACGGTCCCGCTGATAATCTCAGGAGCGTCGTCCAAGGCATTTTTTCTTTCGACAACTGCAATTGTGGAATCAACGTAGGCGTCAGGAAATACATCGTATGGTAAGTTCACTATTCTGCTCAAAGCAGACTTTCTTAATACTAGCTCTCGGAAAGGAACATATGATTTTCCTGTCTGCCAACCACTGGGCACAATATAGCCTAAGCGCCCTTGCATTCTCAGAATAGCTATTCCTTGCTCAGTGAACGTTGCAAAGCTATCTAAGGTCGCCTGCGTTGAGTCAAATGACAATCGCAGGTAGTTATGTTCGGGTCTTGATAGGCTAGCCCCCCATGGCGGATTCCCCACCACCGCATCAAACCCCGCCGCGTCGCCCTTGTGCCGACCATACTCGTCGAAGAAGACCTCCGGGAACTCGATCTCCCAGTGGAAGAAGCGCTTCTCCTTCCAAATCTCGTGGGCACGCTCCAGCACCGCCTCCGCCTGGGCTGCCTGCAACAGCACCGGCTTGCCCTGGACGTACTGCACGCAGGCGTTGTACAACTCCGGCGTCAGCTCCAGCCCAAAATAGCTCGCCGTCCACAGGTCAGCGATAGCGCGCCACTTGCGCCGCTCCTGTTCCACGGTCTCCTCAAACAGCCGCTCCTTCTCCTTCACGCTGATGAGATCGGCTGTCTCATACTCCTGAATCTGGCGCATGGCCCCGACCACGCGGTACATGTCCTGGGTAAAGGCGCTTTCGTCCCACATGGCAAGCTGCGAGACCTCCGAGGTTTCGGAAACCTCGGAGGTCTTTCGCGCCTTTCGCGCCTTTCGCCCCTTTCGCCCCTTTCGCGCCTTTCGTGTCCCCTTTCTCACCGGCAACGCCTGCAGATCGGCCACCCGCGCCCCGATGAGCGAGTTCCCGCAGCGCAGGTGGTGGTCCAGGAACGAGAGCGGCTTCCCTTTGGCGACCGTCGTCAGCCACAGGCTGAGCTTGGCCAGCTCTACCGCCAGCGGGTTCAAGTCCACCCCGTAGATGCAGCGCTCGACCACCCGCCGCCGCCAGTAGCTCAGTTCGCTTTCCTCGTCGCCGTCGGCCAGCGGTTCGGTCACCACCCCGGCCTCGACGATGCGCCGCGCCAGGTAGTCGGTGGCCTCTACCAGGAAATGCCCGCTCCCCATGGCCGGATCGAGGGCGTTCAGAGCCAGGATGCGGTCGGCAAAGCTGTTCTGCAAGCGGGCCAATTCATCCTTGTATGCTTTTGTCCGCCGCGCCCTGCCTTTGTTCTTCTCCTTCAGTGCCGCGATCTCTTGCTCCACCGCCTCGGCCTGAGCGTCGGCCAGTGGCCCCAGCGTCTGCTCGACGATGTACTTGACGATGTAGTCAGGCGTGTAGTAGCTGCCCGTCGCCTTCCGCTCCCCCCGGTCGGTGACCAGGTACACCTGTCCTGCGGGGATGCGTTCCACCACCTTGTCCTTGCCCGCCTCCGCCGCGGGGATGATCTCCTCGGTCTTCTTTCTCCCCCTCCTGACGACGACCATCTCTTCAGCAGCATAGGCCATCCGGTACTCCAGCAATCCCTCGTAGATACTGCCCAGGTGGCGGATCTGCAAATCGCGGTAGTCTACGAAGCTCAATCCCAGGCCCAAGCCCAAGCCCAAACTCCGGCCTTGCCCCCGTCCGGCCTCGGCGCGGGCCAGCAGGTCAATCGCCTGAGCCAGGTATCGGTCGCCGATGGTGCGTTCCTCCAGGAAGGGATACCGGTGGGGATCGAACAGACGGCCATCGTAGGCCGGAACGCCCAACGTCTCCTGTCCGCTGTAGATGATGTCGAACAGGGTGCGCAGGTCATCCCAGATAGTGGCCTTCTTCGCCAGGTAGACCACCCCCTCATCCAGCTTGTGGGCGATGTCCTCCTTGAGCGCCTTCAGGCTGTACTGCCCGGCGTAGCTGGGGTTATCGTCCACAGGCAGCAATCCCCGGCTCTCGGCGTAGAGCAGGAACAGCAGGCGATACAGCAGGATGAGGCAGGCGTCGTGGATGTCGGTGAGATCGGTAGCAGGGTCGAGGGCCTGTTCGGGATCGTCAACCGGGTAGTCGAGGAAGCCCTGGGCCAGGAGTCGCAACGCCTTGTAGACTCGCTCCTTTAACTCGTCGCCGACCTGTACGGCGTAGGCTGTGCTCTCGGCCAGCACCTCGTCCAGCCAACAATGCCCCTCGGCGTCAGGACGGAAGGCAGCGGCGCGGAAAAAGAGATAGAAGTAGCGGAAGGCAGCGACGTCCCCCTGCTCGATCAATTGAACCAGATCCACCTCGTAGAAGACGTCCAGGCGGAAGCTCGTGTCCTGGTGGTAGATCCGCCAGCGCCGCCCGTTGGAGACCACTCCCCAGGCACACCCTGTCCGTCGCAGGTAGTAGTCAATCTGGTAGCAGGGGTTGGCGTTGGTGAAGGCATCGGGTGCGCCATCCAATAAGCGCTTGTCGAGGGGGCGATCCCAGCGCTTGGCGTCGCCCACAGCCAGGACTGTCTCCCAGAAGGCGGGGGTCCCCCACGCGGGGGCAGCAGCCTGCTTGGCCGGCTCGTCGGAGAAGAAAGCATAATCAGGCGTGCCCAATGCACCGGTCAGAGGGGGCTGAACGTGATAGACGTGCCCCAGGACGCTGAGGGTCGGACGAATCCACTCCTGCTCCAGGGCGGCCTCGCTGTAGTGGGGTAGCGCGTCTTCCAACTGTGAGTACAACTCGACGATGGCGTCCAAGGCTTGCTTGGCCTCTGCTTCAGACTCACGCCATATAGCTTGGTCGGGCAGCACCTGGTTGAGGAAATGGTCAGAGAACAGGTAATGGTTGCGGTGGGTTTCCAAAGGAAGGGCAAGTTGGCGAGTCTTGGACATACTATTCCTATTCCTTCAACGCGACCTTGCGCCACTTGGCAACGGGGAGGGTAAGTCGGATTGGCAATCCGACCCACATTCCCCTGAATTATTGACTGGACATTGGCGTTTTTGGTTCGTAGTAACGGCTTTAGCCGTCCTGACGGCTCCAAAGCGGCTGAAGCCGCCACTACAAGCCCAACATCTTGGTTTTTGTGGTCTACAATCCCCAGATGTGGGCATTCCAAAAATTTGCCAGACTCCAGTTATTGAGCCAGTTATTGAGAACGTACTTCGTCGTCATCCGTTGATGTCCTGGCATCCGTGTTACGAAGCCGGCACGATCACCTGCAGCCGGCCTGGCAGGATCGTGTATTCGACACGAGTTGCAGACAATTCAAACAGTTCACCATCCGCCTGGATGGGTGTGGGCGGGTCGCACTCGATGGTCAGACGGGTCGTGCGGGCGTAGGTGACCTCTGGTCGCTCGACATGGCTGCCGTCGAACGTGGTCGGCAGCAACCGCAGCAACTTGAGCCGTCCCAGTTTGCCGGCGAACACGAAGTCGAGGTAGCCATCGTCCGGCTCGGCGCGGGGCGTCATCCAGAACGCCCCCCCGGTGCGGCGGGTGTTGCCCACGGAGACCAGCGCGATGGGCCCCTCGTACTCTCCATCGTCCCAGGTGAGCCGCATGTGCCAGGGCTTGTGACCGAGGATCGCCTTGAGCGCGGCCAGGATGTAGCGTGGTACGCCTTTGATCCGCTTCATCGCCACCTGCGCGATGGTCACCATCGGTTCCAATCCGACCGCCGAGTTGTTGTCAAAGAAACGACCGTTGACGCACCCCACGTCAACGATGCGCGTGTGTCCCGTCAGGATGACGCGGCAGGCCGCTTCAACCCCCTTTTTCAGGCCGAGCATTTCGGCGAAATCGTCGGCTGAACCGAGCGGGATGATGCCCAGCGGGCCAGCCACCATGCTGCCTGTGGTCCGCATCAGGCCGTTGACCACTTCGCTGACGCTTCCGTCGCCGCCAGCGGAGACGATGGGGGAGAAGCCTGCCAGCGCTGCCTCCCGCGCCAATTCGATGCCGTGGTTTGGCCCCTCGGTGATCACCAGTTCATAGTCCAGACCGATCCTCCGGCACGCGCACTCGATGTCGGGGATGGCAGCTTTGGCCTTCCAGCGGCCTGCGTATGGATTGACGATGATTTTGGCTGTGGTCATTTCTTCTGCCCTCCCAGCGTCTATGATAGCGAAGATTATCTTTCTGCGCAAGTGCTGGCTGGTCGAGAGTGTCCATCAGTGGCTTGACGAAAGCGGTGGTTTGCGCTACAATAGCGCGGCCTTGTGGGCGGGCTCAAGCCCTGCCCATTTGACTGAAACGGTAGTTCTACCGCCAGATAAGGGCGGATGTTGGGGAGGTGATGGATGGCTCAACGGACAGAGCAAGTTGAGTTGATGGCCAAAAAGCGCACGGTGCTGGGCAAACAGGTAAAACAACTGCGCCGGCAGGGATGGGTACCATGTGTGATGTATGGGCATAATTTTGACCCGGTGTCTTTGCAGTTGGAAGCGCGGAGGCTGAGGCAGGTGCTCTCGGAGGTCGGTGGTAGCCAACTCGTCAGCATCAAGATCAAAGGAATTAAGCAGCCCGAGATGGCCCTCGTGCGTGACTTGCAGCGCGACCCCATCAAGGGTACACTGTTGCATGTGGACTTCTATCGCGTGATGATGACCGAGCGATTGACGGCTGAGGTGCCTCTGATGACTGTGGGGGAATCTCCGGTCGTGGAGCGGAATGAAGGAATCCTGCTGTACGGTATCTCCACTGTCGAGGTTGAATGCTTGCCTGGTGACCTGGTAGACGCGATCGAGGTGGACCTCTCGGACCTGGTGGAGGTTGATCAGGCGTTGCACGTGCGTGATCTAGCTGTCCCTGCTGGCATAGAGGTTCTCACCAGCCCAGACGAGATGATCGTGCATGTGGTTCCGGTGAAGGAGGAGGAAGAGGAAGAAATCGAGGAGATAGAGGTGCCCGGGGTCGAGGAGGTTGAGGTCATCGCGGAAGCCCGGGCAGAAGAGGCAACGGACAAAGATGAAGAGCGATGATCAGCGAAGCAAGAGGCGAGTCGAAGGCAGTGCATTAGCCTGCCTTCTCTTTTTATTCTTGGTTGGTTACTACTCAGGCTGCGCCGGTCGAGTAGGCGCGAAGCGCCGTATCGAGACCAAGCGGCCTATGCTGAGCCGCTTGCTTGGTTTCGATATACTGCTCCCTCTGGTCGCAGCTACTCAACCAGCGCTCGCTCGCCCGATACTGCATCCAGCCTGAGCAGTAACCTTGGTTGTATCCCCTCAACATAGAGAAATGCATTGCGTTAAAAGTGACACGCCGATTTCCTGGAGCTCGCAGCCCTCATCCCCAAGGGCGTCGCAGGCGTGAGTCTCGCCCATACTGTGTGTGCTCGCTGCAAGCGACGCCTCCGAGACGGGGCTTGAGCAAGCACGTGCGACTTTTGCCCTAATGCGGACAAATGCTACCTGATCTTCACGAGGAGCTAGCCCTATACGTCACTGGCTACACCCGTGTGGCAGGCCTGGACGAGGCGGGGCGCGGCGCATGGGCCGGGCCGGTCTGTGCGGCGGCAGTGGTGCTTCCGCTAGACCGGCCCGATCTGCTCGATCTGCTGGCCGATGTGCGCGACTCCAAGCAACTGAGCCTGGCTCAGCGGGAGGCGCTTATGCCATCTATCCTAGAGGTGGCGGAGGCAGTGGGAGTGGGATGGGCCACGCCCGCTGAAGTGGACGAGATGGGGATTCTCCCAGCCACGCGGCGTGCGTTTGCCCGCGCCGTGACCGGCCTGGACGGACGGGTAGACGCGTTACTCGTGGACTACGTACGTCTGCCCAACCTGGACCTGCCCCAGCGAGCGTTGCCGAAGGCGGACACTCACTGCCTGAGCGTCGCCGCCGCCAGCATCGTCGCCAAGGTGGAGCGGGACCGGTTGATGGTTGCGCTGGACGAGGATTTCCCTGGCTATGGCTTCGCCCGCCACAAGGGGTACGGCACGCGCCAGCACCGGGAGGCGTTGGCCCGGCTGGGTCCTTCACCTATCCACCGGCTAAGTTGGCGGCCAGTGCGGACAATGCAGGGCTTTCCCAAAGTAAGTCGGATTGCCAATCCGACCTGCGGCGCGTCGCGTTGTACAGCACGTAAGAGCACGTCCATATCACCAAACGTGGCCGGCGAGAAAGTCGGATGCGACTTTGGGAAAGCCCTGCGGACAATGTCAGAATGCTTGACAAATCTGAATTTTTATAGTAATATCGTAAACGAAATTAACTCCCCGCTCTTGCCCGGCAAAGGCGGGTAATTACCCCCAAGGGGCTGCATTTGTCAGCCCCTTGGCACGTATTAGGAGGAGTAACGTGGCCGAGCGCGTCGCAATCTTCATTGATGGTAGCAACCTATGAACCACGGGAAAACACTGTCGTGGAAAAAGGCGTGGATATCGCCATTGTGGTAGACATGCTTCAATTAGCATACCGTGATGTGTACGACACTGCCATTCTAGTAAGCGGAGATGCGGACTTTGCAGCCACTGTAGAAGCGGTCCAAGATCTGGGCAAGCACGTCGAAAACGCGATGGGGCGGACTGGACAGTCAAGGCTGTTGCGCCAGACCTGCGACCGCTTCATCCCGCTGACAAAGGATTTCCTGCAAGATTGCTGGCTCCCATAAGACAGAGTGAAAACGTGCATCTGGCCCTCGTCCACGACTGGCTCAATCAGATCGGCGGGGCGGAGGACGTCCTGGAGACGCTCGTCGAGATGTTCCCCCACGCCCCCATCTACACCTCGATGTACTGGTGCGAGGGGATGCCCCCCGCCTACCGCACCTGGGACATCCGCACTACCTGGATGGATCGTCTGCCAGGCATTTACTACCACCACCAGCCTTACCTGCCCCTCTACCCTCTCGCCTTCACCCGGCTCGACCTCTCCGGCTACGACTTTGTGCTGAGCAACAAATCCGGCTTCTGCCACGGGGTGCGGACCGGCGAGGCAGTTCACATATGCTACTGCCTGACTCCCACGCGGTACGTCTGGGACTTTGACGCCTACGCCGCCCGGGAGGCGATCCCGCTGGCGCTAAGGATCACGCTGCGCCCCCTGATCGCTCTCCTGCGCCGTTGGGACTACCAGGCTGCGCAGCGAGTGGACCACTTCATCGCCATCTCCCGCGAAGTTCAGGCCCGCATCCGTCGCTACTACGGTCGCGACTCGGTCGTCGTCCATCCGCCGGTGGACATTGCACGCTTCCACCCTGCGTCAAGCTCAGGGCATCGCCCCGCTGCCACCCACGACGGCTACTACTTGATCGTCTCTCGCCTCATCCCCTACCGCCGCATAGACCTGGCTGTGCACGCCTTCGACCAACTGGGGCTGCCACTGGTCATCGCTGGCGACGGGCGGGACCGGCCCCGACTGGAGGCTCAGGCCCGTCCCAACGTTACCTTTCTGGGCCGTGTGCCTGATGAGGATTTACCCGATCTGTATGCCCGTTGTCGGGCCTATGTCCTGCCAGGTGTGGAGGACTTCGGCATCGCGCCGGTTCAGGCCCAGGCGGCCGGGCGGCCCGTCATTGCCTACGGTGCTGGTGGCGCGCTCGACACGGTCGTCGAAGGAGAAACTGGTGTCCTTTTCCACGAGCCCACCCCCGAGGCGTTGGCTGCGGCCGTGCGCGCCTTCGATCCCGACGCTGTGGACCCTGACGCCTGCCGCGCCAACGCAGAGCGGTTCGCGGTGGAGGTTTTTCGAGAGAAACTGAACCGGTTCATGCGAGACGAAGTGGCAAGGGGATAGGGGAAAAGCCTGACAGTCCCCTTGTCCCAGATCGAAGGAGCACAACGTATGGAGTTGAGAACCTATTGGACGATACTGACCCGCCGTTGGTGGCTCGTCGTTGCCCCGGTGCTGGTAGTGCTGGCCTACACCGTGGTCACCTACCGACCGCCTGCAACGAGCTACCAGGTAGTAATGCGCTTTGCCGCTGGCACTTCCCCCGCCGGGCTGAGCCTGGACTACGACCGCTATTATCCCTGGCTCACCTCCGAGTACATCGCCAACGGCCTGGCCGACGTGGCCGAGACCGGAGCCTTCGCCCAGGCCGTCGCCTCGCGGTTGGCCGAAGCAGGGCATGAGGTCACGCCCGAAGCAATCCAGCCCCGTATTGTCACTGACAATGCCCAGTCCATCCTCGTCGTCTATCTCACCTGGCCGGACGCGGAGCAGATCGTCGCCGTGGTCGAGGCCATCATCGCCGAACTGACCGCAAACAGTGCAGCCTACTTCCCCCAATTGGAAGGTGTAGAGCCGGCTGTCCGCCCGCTGGATGCGCCCGTGCCTGTGCAGCTCCCTCCTGAACTGCGCACTCAGTTGATGGGCCCGGCGATCAAAATCGGGCTGGCAGCGGGTCTAGGCGTCGCGCTGGCGCTCCTGTGGCACTACCTGGATCCCACCGTCCGAGAGGTTGCGGAACTGGAGGACTTGGGGTTAGTCGTATTGGCAGAAATACCGCGCTGCCGCTGGCGGAAATCCCAATGACCAAATCCTAACCTGGGCGAGCCAGACATCATCCCTCGCCGTACACAAGCCGCCCACCGATCATCGTCGCCATCACCTGTGTCTCCACAATCGCCATCGGGTCACAGGTGAAGATGTCTTGGTCGAGCACGACCAGGTCGGCCAGTTTCCCCGGGGATAGCGATCCCATCCGATCCTCCAGGCCGACGGCTTGCGCGGCGCCCAGCGTGTAGGCGTGCGCTGCCTCCTCCACCGTCAGCCGCTGCTGGGGATACCAGCCCTGTGGGCCAGGGGAGCCGTCGGCGCGGCACCGCGTCACGGCGGCGTGGATGCCCACGAAGGGGTTGAGATCCTCCACAGGGCAATCGGACCCGAAGGCCAGCACCGTGCCCGCCTCCAGCAGGCTGCGCCAGGCGTAAGCGGTGGCACAGCGGTCGCCCCAATACCGGTCGGCCATCTCGTAATCCTGCGTAGCGTGGATGGGCTGCATCGAGGCCACCACGCCGAGCGCAGCCAGGCGGGGTACATCGTCGGGGTGGAGCAGTTGCACGTGTTCGATGCGGTGCCTGTTGGGGCAGGGGCAAGCTCGGCCCCTACATCGCTCGCCCTCATCGGCCAGCACGTCCAGCACCATGCGATTGGCCCGGTCGCCGATGGCATGCACGGCCAGCGGTAGCCCGCCCGCCCCCGCCTGGCGGACCAACTCGCGTAGTGTGTCTTCATCTATAGTCGAGATCCCCACGTTCTCCGGCTGCCCCTCGTAGGGGGCTAGCATCGCCGCCGTGCGGGGCCCTAATGCACCGTCTACAAAGACCTTGATCCCGCCGAGCCGCAGCCAATCGTCGCCCAGCCCCGCCCGCAAGCCGATCTCCAGTGCGCAGTCGAGCGCGTCGGCAGGGATGTATTTGACCACCCGCAGGCCCAGTTCGGATCGGGCGTGTAGCCGCTGGTAGGCAGTGAAGGCCGGAGGGCCGTCCACGTCGTGTATGCACGTCAGCCCTACGCGCCACGCACTTGGAAACGCCTCCCGCAGAGCGCTATCCACCACCTCCGCTTCGGGCGGCGGAACGAGGTCGGCGACCAAATCCATCGCGCTGCCCTCAAAGAGCATCCCGTCCAGGCGGCCCTCGGCGTCGCGCCCGATGCGCCCGCCGGGCGGGTCGGGCGTCTCGGCGGTGATGCCGGCCAGCCGCAGCGTGCACGAGTTCGCCACCAGCGCGTGGCCGCTCTTGGCCCTCAGCATGACCGGGCGATCTGGCGCCACGCTGTCCAGCTCGGCGGCGGTGGGGAAGCGGCGCTCAGGCCACCGTTCCTGGTCCCACCTGCGCCCGACGACCCATCTACCTGGCGCCGTTCCCCGCGCCCGCACCGCCACCAACGCCAGCATCTCGCTCAGCGACGCCGCCTTGGATAAGTCCAGCTCGCGCAGGCCCAGAGCGTACCAGGTGAAGTGAATGTGGCTGTCGGTCAGTCCGGGGAGGACGCAGCGCCCGCCCAGGTCGAGCACCTGGCCGCCAGGAGCCAGGAGATCGCCCAGGCGGTGCCCTGAGCCTGTCGAAGGGTCGTCTCCTACGGCCAGGATGCGTTCCCCTGCGATAGCCAACGCCGAAGCTCTAGGGCGCTCGGCATCCATCGTGTATATTCGTCCGTTGATCAGCAGTTTATCCGCCAGCATCTGACCTCCAGTGTGTCTTTGTTTTCCTCGAGACCTTTTATATTCATTATAGAGGGAAAGACAGCGGTTGCGCTTTTCGTAACCACCGCGTAACCGGGTCGTAATCACCTTCGACAGGCATCTCCCCCAATCGTAACCAGTCCTCAACTTGGTTACGATCCGGCCAGGCGAGTCATCCTCTACCGAGCCGCGGTAGCTCACCGGCGTAACCACCTCCCAAGTCGGTTACGCTTATGCGGTGCTCGTCAGGTTCTCCCTTCGCGGCTAGAATATCGTCGCACGACGCCATTCTCCAACCGAATTCTAGCACAGTTTCCCCCTCTGAAACAGGTTTTCACCGCGTTTTGGCGGGCTATGACCCCACAACGCTGCCGTAAGCGGCCCAACCTGAGCCAACTTGGTCGGCATCCCCACCTGCTTCCCGCCTTCGTCCGCCAATCTGCTGTGGCGATGCGCTACCTCCACCTGCTGGCGCCGCTCGACTGGGAACGCTTCCCCGAGCGCGACCTGCAGACCGACTGGGGGCAACCCACTGTACCATTCGCCTCTTTCACTGCGGCCTGTTTGGTCAAGCTCGATCAACGCCTGGTCTATATGTCGCACCTGCGTCAGTACTTGATCGAGCATCCTGCGCTGGTGTGGATTTTGGGCTTCCCCGTGGTGCCTTCATCCCATACCCCTTGGGGCTTCGATCTCAAGGATTATGTCGAGAACCGCTACGACAAGACCAGGCAGCCCTGCGGCGATCCGGACTGTCGCCTGGGCTGCAAACGCCGCCGCAACCAGCGCGCATCATCCAAGGAGCCGCCTCCCACACCGGCCGACAATCCCCTGCCAGCCAACACCCTCCCCGTCGGCGAGTTCTACTGGGGCTACGCTTCCGGTGTCGTCGCTACCCGAGTGCCCGGCTGGGGTGAGTTCGTCCTGGCTGAACTTACTCTGCCTTTCGACCAACCTGACGTGGCCTACTTCCATCCGTTGATAGCTGACACCGAGCGCAGGCTGGGCTTCCGTCCCCAGTACGGGGCTTTCGACGCCGCCTTCGACGCTTTCTACGTCTACGAGTACTTCCATCGAGACGGCGAACCTATCGAGGCAGCCTTTGCCGCCGTTCCCCTTTCCAAACGGGGCGGAAAACGCCGCCGGTTCGACGCTCAGGGGCTGCCGCTGTGTGATGCGGGGCTGGCGATGCCCCTCAAGCTCACGTTCATCTGCCGCACCACCCGCTTCGAGCACGAGCGCGGCCGCTACGTCTGCCCCCTCATCTTCCCCGAACCGACCGGTGAAGCTTGCCCCATCCAGCACAAAAACTGGCCCAAAGGTTGCATCACCACGCTCGCTACCAGCGTCGGTGCACGTATCCGCCACCAACTCGACCGCGAGAGCGAGATCTACAAGGAAATCTACAGGCAGCGCACCGCCACCGAGCGCATCAACTCCCAGGCGGTGGAACTGGGCAGCGAGCGACCCAGGCTGCGCAACGGGCAGGCTATCGCCAACCAGAACTCGCTCATCTATGTGCTGATCAACCTGCGCGCTTTGCAGCGCGTGCGGCGGAAGAAGGCTGAGCGCAATTCCTCAGCCTGATTCGATTGTATAAAGTACGGCGTTGTGCACTCCTCGCGCCCGGCGTAACCACCTCGTAACCACCTTGGTCTGGTGTCACCACCTCGGCGTAACCAGGTTGAAACTGGTTACGCTTTTTCGTAGCTACTCCGTAACCACCTCGTAACCGGCTAAACCTGGCCCGACCCTCATTATACATCCCCTTCTGCAATCCGCAATTTGCCATATCCTCACAAGCGCGGTATACTCGCGCCTGGAAACCTATGTTACTCAAGCACCTCACACTTCAGGGGTACAAATCCTTTGCCACCAAGACCGAGTTTCTGTTCCCTACTGGCATCACGGCCATCGTCGGCCCGAATGGCTCGGGCAAGAGCAATATCGCCGATGGGATTCGATGGGTGCTGGGCGAGCAGAGCATGCGTGCGCTGCGGGGCAAGTCCACCGCCGACATGATCTTCGGGGGCGGACGACGCCGCGCCCGGGCCGGTATGGCCGAAGTCTCCTTGACGCTCGACAATTCCAGCGGATGGCTACCTATAGAGTTTGGCGAGGTTGCGATCGCCCGCCGTGCCTATCGCTCCGGCGAGAACGAGTATCTCATCAACGGGTCGCGGGTTCGGCTGCGCGACGTCAACGAGTTGCTGGCGGAAAGCGGCCTCAGCCAACGCGCCTACACTGTCATCGGCCAGGGGTTGGTGGATGCGGCGCTCTCGCTGCGACCCCAGGAGCGGCGCGCACTCTTTGAGGAGGCCGCCGGTATCAGCCTCTACCGCGCCCGGCGGGAGGACGCCGTCCGGCGATTGGACGAGACACAGCGCAACCTGGAGCGCGTTCACGACATCATTAGTGAGATCACCCCACGCCTGCGTCGGCTGGAGCGGGAGGTGGAGCGGGTAGAGGAGCATCGCCGACTGACGGCTCACCTGGAGCGGTTGCAGCGCACCTGGTATGGCTATCAGTGGGGATGCCAGCAGGCCGCGCTGGATCGTGTCCTGAAGAGAGCCTCCGTCCTGGAATCCAGCCTGGAGGCACAGCAGCGGGAAGCGTCTGAGTTGAGCGAACGACTGATCCAACTGCGCCGGCAGGAGGGCGAACTGCGCGCCAGGCTGCGCGATTGGCACCGCGAAAGTGCCGATCTTCACGATCACGCCAACGATGTGCAGCGCGAACTGGCCGTGGCAGAGGAGCGTACGCGGTTGTGGAAAGTCCGGCGCGAGGAACTGCTGGCCGAACTCGAGCCGCTGAGCGGCCAACAAAAGGCGCAGGCAGAGAAAGCCGCCCAAGCTCAAGCTCAGGTGGAGCGACTGGAACGCGAGCTGGTGGAGCGCAAGACCCGCTTGGCGGACCTGGAGCAGGAATGGGCGACCGCAAAGGAACAGGCTCAGGAATCGGCCCGGCAGCACGCCCAGGTGGAGCAGGAGGTGCGTGTCCGCCGCGCGAGGCTGGAACGTCTGAATCAGACACTCATCGAAGCCCGCGCGGAGGCAGCCCGTCTGGCGGGTGAGCAGGAGGCGCTCAGCCGGACGCACGACGGGTGGTTTGCTGACGATGCTGGCGTCCAGGCGTTGCCCTTCGACAGGCTCAGGACGTTGCTCCAGGCCGATCTGGATGGCGTCGTCGGGCCGCTGGCAGCGTTGATTCGGGTGATTCCTGAGTGGCAGCACGCCATCGAAGCGGCGCTGGGCGCTGACCTGCGGGCTATCGTTGTGGAACGTGCTTCCGTCATCGAGAAGGTGCACCGGCTCCTCGAGTCTGCAGGAGGACGGCTGACGCTGCTGCCGCTGGATAGCCTTCGCCCAGCCCCGCCGTTGCCCCCGACCGCTCTCCGCGCCGCCGACGTCGTCACCTGCGACGAGGGTGTGCGACCGGCGGTTGAGGCGTTGCTGGGGGCTGTGGCCCTGTGCGACGACCTGCAATCGGCCCGCGCGCTGCTTCCTGCTATGCCCCCGGGGAGCCGCTGCGTCACCGCCACGGGCATCGTCCTGCGGGCCGATGGCGCGCTCTCGGTGGGACAGGCCAGGACAAGCGCCATCTCTGCCGATGAGTGTGCGCAATTGAGTGAGACCCGCCAGCGCTGCCAGGAGATCGAGGGGCAGCAGCGGACAGAGGCCGAACGGATCGTGGCGCTGGAGGCTGAGTTGGAAGGATTGTCCAAGCAGGCAACCGCTGCCAGGGAGGAGGCGGCGCGCATCGTCCGGGAGACGCTGGGGAAGGCTCGCACCGAGGTCGCGGTGGCCGAGGAGGCGCTGCGCAACCAGCAGACAGCTCTACAGCGGGAGACGGCGCTGCTGGAGCCGCTTCAAACGCAGGGGGCGGCACGCCGCCAGCGGGTGAAGGAACTGGAGGCCGAGCACGCTGCCATCGTTGCCCACGTCAGGGAGCAGCGCGTAGCAGCCTCGGAGATGGAGGCTCAACTACGTCAGGTGCGCGAACGCATTCAGCCGGCTGAGGAGAAACTGATACGGTTTCGCGATGAACAGATGGCGCTGGAGGAGCAGGAGCGACGTGCCCGCGACCGGGTGCACGATGCGGAGGGTCGTCTCGGCCGCGCCCAACTGGAGGTCGCCCGCTGCCGGGACGAGCTCCAGTTGCTGGCCCGACGCATTGAGGAAGACCTGGGGCTGGTCGAACTGGAACTGGCGGAGAGCGTCACGGCACAGACCCCGTTGCCGCTGCAACCGCTGGTCTCCCATCTCCCCGTCGTCGAGGAATTGCCCAGAGGTTTGCAGGAGGAGATCCAGCGGATCAAGGCCCGCCTCCGACGATTTGGGTCGGTCAATCCCAATGCCCCTGCCGAGCATGCCGAGGTACAGGAGCGGCATCGCTTCCTCAGCGAGCAAGCGGCCGACCTGGAGACGGCCTCGGCCCAATTGCGCCAAGTGGTGGCCGAATTGGACGAACTGATGGAGACCGCCTTCCGGGAGACGTTCGATGCGGTGGCGACCAGCTTCTCCGAGACCTTCACGGCCCTGTTCGACGGTGGCGCTGCCCGGCTGGAGTTGACCGAGCCCGACGACCTGATGAATACTGGCGTGGATATCATCGCCCGGCCTCCGGGCAAGCGCGCGCAGCGGTTGGCGCTCCTCTCCGGTGGGGAGCGGGCATTGACCGCGACCGCGCTCCTGTTCGCCCTTCTCCGCGTCAGCCCGACCCCCTTCTGCGTGCTCGACGAGGTGGACGCAATGCTCGACGAGGCGAACGTGGCCCGCTTCCGCACTCTGCTGGAGGAGTTGGCACAGCAGACCCAGTTCATCCTCATCACCCACAACCGGGTCACCATCGAGGCCGCCGATACCCTGTACGGCGTTTCGATGGGTGCGGATGGAGTCTCGCAGGTGGTGTCGCTCAAGTTGGATTAGCGGTAGTGCGCCGAGACGGGAAAGAGTGTCAACGCCCTGATCAACAACCTGACGCGAGCCTTGCAGAAGGCGCGCGGAGCGAGGAGAAAGCCGGTTGCTAACCGCCAATAGTCAAAAGCCAACTGCCAACTGCCAACAGCCAACAGCTAGCGGCCACATCGCCATCCTGACCACTGGCGGCACCATCGCCATGCAGTACGACGCTGCGGCGAGTGGGGCCGTGCCCACGCTGGGGGCCGCCGATTTCACCGCCGCGCTGCCTTCGGGCCTGCCGGAACTGCGAACCGAGGAACTGGTCAACCTGCCCAGCTCCCACTTTACGCTGGAGACGCTGCAGACCATCTGCGAGCGGGTGGCCGCGCTGGCAGCAGAGCCGGACGTGCAGGGCATCGTCATCACCCACGGTACCGACACTCTGGAGGAGACCGCCTACCTGCTCGACCTGACCGTGCCGGGGGAGAAACCCATCGTGCTCACCGGCGCGATGCGCACCGTCTCCGACGTGGGTTACGAGGGCTACGCGAACCTCCTGGCTGCCGTTCGCGTCGCGGCTGCACCGCAGGCGCGAGGGCTGGGCACAGTCGTTGTCCTCAACGACGAGATTCACGGTGCGCGGCACGTCACCAAGATGCACACGCTCAGCCCGGCCACCTTTCGGTCGCCCGGCTGGGGGCCGCTGGGCCGCGTGGAGGGGGACGGGGTCATCATCGAGCGCAGGCCGGAGCGACGTGTGCTTCCCTGGCATGGCCTGGAGCCGCGCGTACCGCTGATCAAGCTGGCGGTGGGTATGGAGCCTGACCTGCTGGAGGACGCGCTGGCGCGAGATGTCCGGGGCGTGGTCGTCGAGGCGCTGGGCGGGGGGCGCGTGCCCACGTGGTGGTTGTCTCCCATCGAGCGAGCGCGGAGCCGGGGCGTGACCGTGGTGATCGCCAGCCGCTGTCCCTCCGGCCGGGTGTGGGATGGTTACGGCTATCCGGGAGCGTACCACACCCTGGCCGACCTGGGGTGCCTGTTTGCCGAGGGGCTGAACGGGCAGAAGGCGCGCATCAAGTTGATGGTCGTGCTGGCGGCTGCGCAAAGCGCCGACGAGGTGGCGGAACTGTGGGGGAAGGTGGATCGCTGAACTCATTGGAACTGGCCCGGCGTATCGTGGAGCTGATCGCCGATAAAAAGGGCGAGGATGTGTTGTTGCTCGACATTCGGGACATCTCCATTCTGGCTGACTACTTTGTCATCGGCAGTACGACCAGCGAGCGACAGGCGAAGGCTATCGTCGAGGACGTGAGGCAGGAAGCGAAGGAGGCGTTCGACGTCAGACCGCTGCACATTGAGGGGGAGCCCACCAGTGGATGGATTCTGATGGATTATGGCAGCGTCGTCGTCCACCTGTTCACGCCGGAGATGCGGGCTTACTACGATCTGGAGGCCCTGTGGCGGGATGGGCGAATCGTGGTGCGGATGCTGTGACTAACTTGACAATGTCACATTCGGCCGGAGGCTCTCAGCCCTCGTCTCCGAGGGCGTGTCCTCTGGGCAAATCTCGCCTGAGACGCCCCCGAGGCTTCGTCCTGAGGCTCAGCCCGAAGGGACGGGGGCTACGAGCACTGGCGAGCAGGTGTAGCTTGCCTTATGTTAACTGATATTGTCAAACTAATCCGCCGTGATTACTTTACCGTCAGCGCGTCGCTTTCCGACCGGCCCCACACCTCTGGCGCGTACATCAGATAGACCTGGACCGGCAGTACGTGAAAGTCGCCATCGTGAGTCGCGCGGGCCAGGTAGGTGTAGACGTGCCGCCCTCGCTCAAGCTGTGTGTTGAAGAAGACCACCCTGTCGTCCAACACGTCCTTGCGGTTGTAGCCGTACTCCCGCCAGTGCCTGCCCTCCCCCTCACCGGCGACGAAGCTCGTCGTCGCCAGTCGCTCGTTCAGCCCCTCGAAGCCCGCCGGCAGCGGGTCCTCGACGATCACGTACCACATCTCCTCCGGTGCTTCGACCGTCAGCCGCACCTGCACCAGGTCGCCGCGGGTGACGCTGCTGATGGGCCGGCCGGTGGTCGGGTCGAGGTACTCGCGAGTGACGCTGATTGCGCCTGCGGCCTTGATCCGTTCGCGTGCGACGTACATACGGCTCAGCAGCGTGTAGTAGAGTGGTCCTTCCCCCCGCTTGAGGATGCGCACGCGGTTGCGGCCCGGCCGGAGGGAAGCGGTCGGGATGGTGATGACTGCCTGGCCGGAGGAGAGAGGGCCTGAGTGCAGCAACTCGCCGTTGAGGTGGACTTCATAGGTGTAGTCGGCGGCGGACTCGCGGCTGGCGACGACATAGTCGGAGAGTGCCAGCAGCGCGAAGGCGGTCTCCTGCGTGGTCCCCCAACTGGCGCCTTGCCGCTGTCGCATCAGCCAACGCACCACTTTGGGCACGAGCGGGTTTTGCGGGTCCACCCGCGCCAGTCCGTCGAGCGCCATCGCCGTCGTGCGCGTCGTCGAGGCCATCGTCTTCTGCCGGTAGACGCCGTCCTCCAGGCCAGTCGGCCAATACGCCTCGTCCTCCGTCACCACCGCCTCGGCGGCCAGTTCCGCTACCAGTGCCCGCGCCCTTTCCTCGTCGCCCAGGTGCGTCAGCGCCACCGCCAGCGCCGCCCGGCTGAAGGGGTCGAGCGTCGCGTCGTCGGCCAGCGTGCGGGTGGGGGTGATCTCGCCATACCCGGCCACGGCCAGCGCGTAGAGGGAGTAGGCGCGCGTGCGCACGTCCATCCCGTCCAGTTGCCCCCGCAGCCAGTCCGCCCCCCGCCCGATCACCCCCTCGTCCACGGCAAAGCCCGCGTCCCGCGTGGCCGCCAGCCCAAAGAGGACGTAGGCGGTCTGGTAGGGGTGTGAGGTGTCGTCGAACCACCAACCCCAGCCGCCGTCGTTGTGTTGGAAGCCGTACAGTTTCTGCAGGCCCAGTTCGACCATCGGAGGCAGGTCGGCCTCCAGTCGCTCGTTCCGCACGCCCAGTTTGTCGAACGCTTGCGCCACCAGCGCGTTGGGGAGCACACGGCTCATCGTCTGCTCCACTCAGCCGAATGGGTAGTCAATCAGATACTCCAACCCATCCAGGAGGCTGGAGACGATGGAGGCCGCGAGGCGGATTTCGACGTCCGAGACGTCGGTGAGTAGATCTGACGGCGCCAGCACCCATTCGCCGACCTCAGTCTCGACTGGGCCGGAGGCGGTGTACAGGTCGGGCATGGCGAGGGGGAGGATGGGCAGTGAGAGCGCGACCGCGTCCCGGCCGGCCTCGCCGACGACGCCGACGGTCACCTGCGCCTGGCCCAGCCTCGTCGCGATCACCGGCCAGCCAACGACGGCCGTTCCTCCGGCCTCGACGTACACCTCCTGGGTCGGTTCCGCGTCGTCGAGCGTCAATCCCGTCAACTCGACCCGCGCCGTGACCGTCATCCCCGCGTCGGTATAGTTGTGGACGATGGCCCGCAGTGTGACGCGGTCGCCCTGCACCAGGAAGCGAGGCAGGAGCGGGCGCACCAGCAGTGGCTGGGCGACGGTCACCCTGGCCGTCTGCTGGCCGACTCGGGTATCCGCCGTGACCGCCCGCACGACCGCCCGCCAGGAGGTGAGCGAATCTGGGAGGCGGACGTGCACGTGGGCCACGCCGTTCTCGTCGGTCTCGATGGCCGGGTCCCAGAAGGCGGTGTCGGGAAAGTCGGCGCGGGGGCCGCCGGAGCCGAGGTCACCACCACCGCCACCGCCACCCATCCCGCCGCCCAGGTAGCGTGTGGGCTGCAGGGAGTCGAAAGTGCGCACCAGGTCGGCGCGGGGGGCGTAGAAGGCGTCAAAGATGGGGGGCGTCTCGTCCTCGGCTAGGGCGAAAATCGCCTCGTCCACCAGCGCCAGTGAGAACTGGGCTTGCACCGGGTTGCCCAGCGCGTCGCTCACTTGGACGGTGAAGAGGGCCTCGTCGCGGGGGGCGTACTTCTCCCGGTCGGGGGTGATGCTCACCGTCAGCCGACGGTCCTCGGCGGGCACGAGGAGTTGAGTGCGGGCGGTGAGCAATCTCCCCTCCGGGCGCGTCCGGTACCAGTATTCGTTCTCCACAGGCTCGGCCCACACTGCGACGGCGACGTGGACGTTGGGGACGTCGTCGGGGAGGATCTCGGCCGGCAGCGTGGTCATGCCTTTCTCCAGATGGACGACGGCCTCGCGGCGGGTGGTGCCGCGCTCAAAGGTCAGCAACGCCGGGCCGCTCACCGGCGAAACGATGACCAGTTGGGCCACGTCGCCCGGCCTGTACTCGGCGCGGTCGGCGCTGATGCGCAGTTCGTCACTCTGGCCGGTGTACCACGGGGCGCTGTCGTCGTAGACCCAGAGGTAGGTGCCGGCGGATACGGGCCGCTCTTGTTCGTCGCTCCCTTCGGCGCGGACCTGGTACCAGCCCTGTTCGGTCACGTGGAGCGTCGTCGCCGCTTCGCCCCGCGCGCCGGTGGTCACCCGCGTCCGGGCGACCGGGTTGTCGTAGGTGCCGGTAGCGGGGTTCCAACCGTACACGCCGACGGTGACCTCGGCTCCGGCCAGCGGCCGGCCGTGGTAGTCGCGGGCGAGGAGGCGGACGGGGATAGGCTCGCCCGGCTCGTAGCCGTACCGTTCGATGTCCAGATGGAGGCCGAAGGTGGCCGGGTGGATGACGACGCGAGCGTGGTCGCTTACCGCCAGGCCGCTCTCGTCGCTCACCGTCGCCTCGATGCTCCAGGTTCCCCGATCGTCGTTGGGCTGCGTCGGGAGAGTGATGGTGAGGAGGCCGTTGCTATCTGTGCGGCCAATGCGCCGCAGCTCATTTTTGGGGTAGGTGTAATGCTCCCCGTCCCACCACGGATCGCCGTAGGCGACGTAGGGCAACACTGTGACACGGGCGTTGGCGACCGGCTCGCCGAAAAAGTAGCGCGCTGCGACGGTGACGGTGAGCGGGTCGCCGGCGATGATTTGATCGTCGTAGGGAGTGACGGCCACTTCATAGTCGGGCTTGCGGTAGGCTTCGACCTTGAGCGATTGGCGGCTGGTCTCGCCCAGCGCGGCGACTTCGACGTGGTAGGTGCCGACGGTGCCGTCTTCGGCCAGTTCGAAATCAGTGTAGACGGCGCCAAAGTCGTCGGGTGTGAGGTTGCGGACGGCAAGCACGTTGTCGCGGGCGTCACGCAAACGGACGGTGACCTCGGTGTCGGGAGGGATGAGGCTGTAGGCGGCGTCGTCGTCGCGGCGGAGCACCGCCCGCACGTGCACCGTCTGGCCGGGACGGTAGATGGGGCGGTCGGTGTAGGCGTAGATGCGGACGGTCTGGCTGCGAGGGGGCGACTTCCACCACCACGACCAGCCGCCCTCCTCCCACTCGTTGCTCAGTCCGCTGACGGTGAGCTCGTTCCCCAGCCGACCGACGACGATGAGCGGCTGGGGGTCCACGGTGATGGTTGTGCGCAAGAGGCCGCGCTCCTCGGTGTTGCCCTCGGCGACGAGCGTGCCGTCCCGGTCGTAGACGCGCACCTGCATACCGGGCACGGGGCTGTGGTTGGCCATCCGCGTCCCCCAGACGAGGACCTGGTGTTGCGCGTACGCACCCCGGCCCACACTGCTCTGCTTCACGACGAGGGCGTTCCGGCTGAGGACGATGATGAGCTGGTCGCTGATCGTGCCGTAGCGCGCCTCCAGGACGTAAAGCCCCGGCGGGAGATCGGCCGGCAGCGCAACTTCCGTCCTCCCAGGGTCCTGCCGCCAGCGGGTGATCAGTGGGAGGTCGGCCGTCTCGACTGAGCGATCCTCGGAGGGGCCAATGCCCCGGAAGGCGGAGCAGTAGCGGTCGAGGAACTGTTCCAGGCTGAGGTCGTAGACGCGCAACTCTATCTGCTGCGCGACTTTGGCCTCCAGTTGTACCGTTCGTTGGCCGTCGGCGTCCACCACCTGGACGTTGGGGCCATAGCCGAAGGAGACCCACCCCTCCACCGGCCTGGCGTGGAAGGTCCAGCCGTAATCGCGGCGCAGCACTGCTTCGCCATCGGCGGTGCGGGCGGAGGCGGCGAGAGTGATGTGGTACGATGTGCCGTTTTCGAAAAAGTCATCCGGTTGGAAAATGAGCAGGGAGTCGTTCTCCCAGCGCAGGCTGCCGGCTACGGTTGGTGTGATGGCGAAGGCAGCCTCGACGCTGGCCCGCTCCATCGGTGCGCCGAACTGCACACGGATGTTGGCGTCGGCCGGGGCGTGGCTGCCGTGGGATGGGTAGACGGAGAGGATGCCGTTGCCGGTGGTGAACCACCAGCGCGCACTGCCGTCCACCGGCGTGCCGCTCCTATCGCGCAGGCCGGGGCCGACTTGTACGTGGTAGGTCGTCTCTATCTCCAGTGGCGCGGCCGGCTCGAAGGTTAGAAGGCGGTCTCCTTCCCATCGGAAGGTGCCGTTGACGGTTGGGGTGATGGTAAAGTTGGCCTGCACGCTGGCCTGGTCTACCGGAAAGCCAAAGTGCAGGCTGATGGCGGTATCGCATCTTGCTCCCTTGCTGGAGAGAGGCGGGGATTGGTATCGGATCAGCGGCGGCGTGCTAAAGCTGGAAAAGAACGTTTTGCCCAGATGCACGGTATAGGAGGTTTCGGGTGCCCAACCGGGCCGGGGGATGAAGACGAGAGTGCGGTCATCGCGCCACGTCGTCTGCCCCTCGGTCGGCGGCTCGATGGTGAGCGAGGCGGTCTGCGGGTCTACCGGCCGCTCGTGGGTGATGACGAGGGGGGTGTGAAGGTTGTCCAGGCGTGCTCCGAGGCCGGGTTTGATGCTCACAATCTTGGGAGAGGTGAGAGGGTGGGATTGCGGGCGCGGCAGCGGTGAGCGGAAGTGGGTTGTCGGCGCGGGCAGGGGGGAGGACCAGGGCGCAGGCTCACCCGAACAGGCCGCCAGGCAGACGACCAGGAGGAGGGCCGAGATGACCTGATGGGAGGGAGTGTAGCGGCTTGTCATCGCTGGACTCCTTGAGTTGGCTGGTACCCCCATCGCGGGGGCTGGGACTGAATCTAGGCAAGTTTAACATATCACATTCGTCGTGGACTTGCGTGACGCTCGGCCTACGCTTTGCGTCGTTCGATCCGCCGCTTGCCAACCGTTTCTCGGACGGAAAACCGACGGCAGCGACCGGCACCGGTATCCGGTAACGGCGCTCAGTGTGATTGGCGTGTCTCCCACCAGCGGGGCAGCAGTTCGGCGGCCGGGCCGCGCAGCACCTCGTGAGCGTGGGCCGAGAGGGGGGTCTCGGCGGGGTTGACCTCGACCAGGTGTGCGCCGTTCCTCAGCGCCACCAGCGGCAGCGAAGCGGCGGGCTGCACGACTGCCGAGGTGCCGATCACCAGCATTAGCCAGCAGCGCGCCGCCGCCGCCCACGCCGCCTCCAGCACCTCCTGCGGCAGCGATTCTCCGAACCAGACCACGTCAGGTCGCAGTAGCCCGGCGCATTCGGGACAGCGAGGGGGTATCTCTGGTAGCGGCGCCCGGCGGTCCTCGCTCACTTTCCCACAGCCGGTACAGCGCACGCGCCACAGGTTGCCGTGCAGTTCCAGCACGTTGCGGCTACCGGCTGCCTGGTGGAGACCGTCCACGTTCTGCGTGATGAGGGTGAAACCGGGCAGCGCCGCCTCCATCTCCGCCAGCGTCTCGTGGGCCGCGTTGGGCACACACGCGCCGATCAACCCTCGCCGCCAGTCGTACCACTCCCACACCAGCTCCGGATCGCGGCGGAAGGCTCCCGGCGTCGCTAGTTGCTCTGGTCGAAAGTTGCGCCACAGACCACCCTCGCCTCTGAAGGTGGGCACGCCGCTTTCGGCCGAGATGCCGGCACCGGTAAGCACGGCTACCGGCCCCTGGATGAGTTTGGACATGGCCGGGCTCCTTACCAAAAAGGGGCGCGGTAGGCACCCCTACTGGTTTGTGCGTTGAAGAGTTTCTTACTCGCCCTCACCCTCACCGGGGGATTCAGGCAGCGCTGGCGTCTCTTCCTGGCCCCCGAAGGAGGGTAGAGGCATCAGAGGCGTGATCCCCTCGCTCGGCAGTATACCCCACTGGATGTCTTCCAGGTTGCGGACAAATTCCCATTGGACAAGCTCAGGGTACCCTTTCAGCGCCGCGCCGCGCGTTTCAATGCTGTATGCTTCGGCGTCTGCCAGGAGGCGCTGCCGTTCTGCCTCTGCCGCTGCCTGTAATTTGATCCTTTCGGCGTCTGCTTCCGCCAGCCGTATCTGCCGTTCCTTCTCGTACTCGGCGGCGTCGGCCTGGTATTGGGCGGTCTCAATGGCTTCCTGGGCGATCTGCTGTTGCTCAATGGCTCTGATATAATCCTCATCGAACTCCACCTTACGGACGAGAAACTCATCAAGGAAGACTCCGTACCTTCCAAACTCCTCCGCCAATGCATCCTGTACCGCGAATTCATACTCAAAGATACCCTCGCCGCTGTACAGATCCTCGGCGGCATAATTCTGCGCCCAGAGACGCGCCAGGTTTCTGGAATGGGCCTTCACGATGTTCTCCACAACCTCTCGTGGGCGGCCGATGTTCTGCACGATGTCCACAGCCCCCTCAGCCGGTATGCGGAACAGCACAGTGTATTTGATGGTGATTTGCTGACCGTCTATTGTTTGTGCGTTTACAGGATAATCTCGATAGTCAGCACCCGACAACTCCGGATTGTCACTGGTCTCATACGACTGAACGACAGTAGGAATGACCACCACTTGGTCAATAAACGGCGTGCGCCAGTGAAGACCTGGTTCAAAAACCTGCCCTGTCAATCCTCCAAATCGTTTGACCAGCGCCACCGTTCCAGCTTCGACGGGCGTGTAGGCCAGTCCAACAACAATCACGCCGAAAATGAGCACGGCCACCACTATGACTATTGTAATCGGCACTCCCAGCGGAATCGTTCTGCCTCTCCTTGTGCCCATTCGTGTCATTTCGCACCTCCTTGTGCATAACACTCACAGCCCGCACCGCTGTGCTCAGTGCGGGCTTGAGTGATCGGGGCGATCGCCTTCATGTGCGTCCGCCCGAGTGGATTACGGACGATACTATTCAAATGAGAGCCTTTCGCAATTCAAACTGCCAGACTGCGGAAGTCTCGAAGGTGCTCCGCCTGGTGGCTTTTGACGCCACATGGGACTGATTCTGCCTTCGAAATGCCAGACGGCAGACTTCCGCAGCCTTTTGGTAACTACTCACCCCAAGCTCCAAGTCCCCGTCCCGGGGACGTCGTATGCGGTAGATGACCACTTTGCCGTGCCGTTTTGCGCTCGAGACGCCCCCGAGACGGGGGCTACGAGCCTGGAAAACGATCTACGCTGCTCAGGCTGAGTAGTGACGTCTTTTGGACAGATTATGAAAGGGTCTCTTCAAATATCCAGCGCTCGGTGTCTCGCTCGTAGGAGAGAATTTCCTCTTCGGTGAAGAAGAGTGGCACCTCGAAGGCCGCCGTCTCCGGCCCGTCTGAACCGTGCACCAGGTTGCGCCCGACCTCCAGCCCAAAGTCGGCGCGGATGGTGCCGGGGGTGGCCTCGGCGGGGTTAGTCGCTCCCATTGTGCTCCGCACGATCTCGATAGCGTCGTTTCCTTCCAGCACCATCACCACGACCGGGCTGGAGGTGATGTAACGGATCAAGGGTTCGTAAAATGGCTTTCCTTTGTGAACGGCATAATGGCGTTCCGCTAATGGTTCGTCAATCTGCATCAGCTTCATCCCTGCGATGCGCAGTCCCCGTCGCTCGAAACGGGTGACAATCTCTCCGATGAGCCCACGCTGCACGGCGTCGGGTTTGATGATAACCAGCGTACGTTCCAAGTTTTCCCCTTTGTGTTCTGTGTCCTACAGGGCTTCCAGTGCCTGACGGTAGGTGTTCAATGCCTTCTGTAGTTGGCCGTCTTTCATATAAGCGTCACCCAACGCCCGCTGAGTCCTGACATCGAACCGCCGCTCCAGGTATCCCTCCAGGTCTGGGATCACACTTTCGAGGAGCTTGCCGGAACGGATCACGCGGGAATAGGCCTCCAATGCTTCCTTACACTCATCAGCCTGCCACAGCGTCCGCGCCAATGCCAGCCAGGCTTCATAATCGCGGGGGTGCTCCTTCAGATAGGCCCGCTCAGCGGCGAAGGGTTCGACAGGGACCTCGGCAGTTGGGATTTCCGGTTCTACCGTCGGTAACTCTATCACAGGCGGGGCCTCCACCTCCTCCATCATACGTGCCCACTCCGGCGCTTCGGGTGGGGCTTCCTCTGCCGGGATGGCTTCGGGCGGGGCCTCCGGCTCACCGAACGCCGTCCAGCCGAACGCTTCCTCCATACGCGCCCACTCCGGGGCTTCGGGTGGGGCTGCCTCTTCTATTGGCACGGCTTCCTCCGCTGCCATGATGGCTTCGAGTGGGGCCTCCGGCTCACCGAACGCCGTCCAGCCGAATGCTTCTTCAGCCGAGGGAGCTACGGCCTCCTCCGGCACCGCCTCGACTGTCGGCGGCGCGAGCTCCGGTGCGGCCTCTTCGGGAGGTCGCTCCACGGCCTTGGGACGGCCCATGATCTCGGCCATGCGCTCCTCGGTCTCCGCTTCGATCTGTGCCCGCAGTTCTTCCTCCTTGCCTTGTGCCAGTTGCTCCAGCCAAGCCAGGGCCTCGTCGCCAGAGGGCATCTCCTCGCCCTCCAACCACGCTGGCAAGGGGGCTTCCTCGGCAGCGGGGGCAAGTGCCTTCACCTCTTCCGGTGCTTCCGTTGGGGGGATCTCTTCCACCGCTGGGGCAACCTCCTCTGGCGCTGGTGCTTCCTCAACTTCCTCAGTGAGTTGTTCGCGCAGGCCGACCAGCCAGTCTGGAGGCTGTTCTGCAAGTGAAGTGGCAGGTGCTATCTCCTCACTGGCTGCTTCAACTCCTAGTTCAGCCAACCATTCTGGAATTTCCTCCTCCACCTCCTCGCGCGGAACGGCTGGTGCTTCCGCCTCGACGGTGGGTTCAATGTCCAGTTCAGCCAACCACTCGGGGGTCTCCTCCTCCTCGCCAGCTAGCTCGAGGCCCAGTCCGCCCAGCCATTCTGGGGCCTCTTCCTCGGCCATCGCTTCTGGCTTCCCCTCGGCGAGCTCTTCTTCACCGGCGCTTGTCAGCCAGGCAGGGATTTCCTCTGCCGGAACGGGGATCGCTTCCTCTGGGGGTTGTCCTTCCAGCGGCTCAGCGGAGCTGGGTGGTGCAGGCATCTCGGCTTCCTCGCCCATGGCGATCTCCTCCAGCCAGGACGGGATCTCAATCTGCGCTTCCAACCCTGCGGTGATGTCAACCAGCGCGGCTTCCTCTGTCGTCAGCGGCACCCCTTCCTCGGCCATCCAAGCTGGGCGCTCTTCCTCGGTCGGAGGCTTATACTCCAGGGGGGCGATCTGCACCTGTCGTGCTGGCAATGGCGAGGCAGTTCCGAAGAATTCTTGTGCCATTCGATTCTCCGGGTCGAGCGCTTCGGCCCGCCGCAGGTACACCTGTCCTTCCTCACGACCGCCACTCGTCCAAATCGCTCCCAGGATCAAGTTGGCTTTGAGGCAGTAGGGCAGTTCATCCAGTATCTCTTGGCAGACTTCTGAGGCCTCCAACCGCTGCTCATTACGCCAGAGTGCTTCAGCCAGCGCGACGCTCAGATCCACCCGTTCAGGATGTTCAGCCAGCAGGGTACGAAGTTCGCTGATCGCTCGTGAGAGCAGATCGCCCTTGAGGTAGAGCCGAGCCAGTGCGGCGGGAGTAAGTGATGTGCGCTGGGGTTCGACACCGTCTCGCCGGCCGTAGAGTTGGCGTAACTCCTCTCCAATCGCCTTGCTGTCGGCGGTCACTTCGAAGGCACGTTCCAGGTACCACACCGCTGCATCGAGTTTATCGCGATTGTTATACACCTCGCTCAATCCCACCCATGCGATCATATTCTCAGGGTCGGCGCTGAGCACGCGGCGGAACATGTCGGCGGCATACTCGTCCTGCCCGGCTTCCAGCATCGCCTTGCCCAGCAACTGGTAGGTCGCTATGTGCTTGGGGTATTGCTTCAAGACGTGCTTCCCGTGGGCCACAGCCTCCGCATAATGGCCGCGTTCAATCGTGCGCTGAATCTGCTCGCAATATTCCCGAAGGGAAATCTCACCCATCATATCCTCCCCTTTCCCACTCGAGTACAAGTCAGGTATAGTTTGTCATTGCTCACTAAGATTATGCAACGTCTCGCGCAAAAAGTCAATCCAGACCATGCATTCCTTTCAGGCGTGTGACCAGCGCATCTACCGGCCGTTCGGGGCGCGGGGAGGGGCCTAAAGGGTCGGCGATGGTCCCTTCTCCTAGCATAGCGTAGAAGGCATTGAGCACGCCGTAGGCCAGCACGTCCAATTGGTAGCCGCCCTCGAGTGTGAACACGATCTGTCCATCGCACAACTGCTCGGCCATGCGCACCAACTCCTGCCCCAACCATGCATAGCCGGTCAGTGAAAGGTTCATCAGCGCCAGTGGGTCGCTCCAGTGAGCGTCGTAACCGGCCGAGACCAGGATCAGATCGGGACGGAATTGCTCCGCCAGCGGCCAGACCAGCTCGGCAAACACCTGCGCATAGCCTCCATCGCCGACGCCCGCCGGCAATGGGACGTTGAGCAGTGTTCCCTCGCCAGCGCCGCGTCCCGTCTCGTTCCACAGGCCGGTGCCTGGGTAGTACGGGTACTGATGGGAAGAGAAGTAGAACACGGCTGGATCGTCGGCGAAAGCATCCTGAGTTCCGTTGCCATGGTGCACGTCGAAGTCGGCGATGAAGATACGCTCTACCTGCCCCCCCGCCAGTGCGGCCCGCGCGGCCACGGCAACGTTGTTGAAGAGGCAGAAGCCCATCGCACGCGTGGCCGTGGCGTGGTGGCCGGGTGGACGCACCAGGGCGAAGCCGTTGGCAACCTCGCCTGCCAGCACCGCCTCCACTGCCTGCACGACCCCACCGGCGGCCATCAGTGCCGCGTCGAATGAGCGGGGGGAGACGTAAGTGTCCGGGTCAAGGTGGCCACCGCCTGCCTGGGCTACACGTTGTACCCGTTCGATGTGCACTGCTGTGTGCACGCGCTGCAATTCCTCAATCGTCGCCGGGCGGGGCTTCAGGGGCTTCAGACGCGCCAGCATCCCCTCGTCCTCCAGCGTCTTCAGGATGCGCTTCAGCCGCCGGGCGTTCTCGGGGTGGGAGGGCAGGTCGTGCTCAAGGTAGATTGGATCATAGACGTAGGCTGTGTCCATAGTTCCTCTCTTATGCGGTTTCTTCCAGGCCGAGGCTCAGTTGTGTCGCAACGGCGGGTGACTTGCTATTGCCGACCGAGAGGCGTGTCTCTGCCATACCGGTTGTACGCGCGGCCGCGTGGATCTCCCCCCAACTTACAAAGTGCTCGTCGTAATATTCAATGGGATACTTGCCGCGCTGAACGAGTTTCTCGTGGCTGGGCAAATGTCCCAACTCGTTTCAGGTATTGGTGGTGTCCCCAGAGTGTTGGTGGCTCAATCCCGCCCGGACGTGAACGTCCGGGCTGAAAGAACAAAGCCCTGCGAGCTGGAATCCAGCCCCCGGAGGGGGCTTTGCTCACTGAGCCGAGCGGTTTAGCGCCCGGCGGGGCGAACAAGCAACATCAACACTCAAGAGGGGCGCTATCGATTTGTACATCTAACTCTATTGTATCATCGGACGGTGCTTTGAGCAACCCAATTGACCCGCGCCCGCATGCTTTGACAACCCAGGCTGCCCAGTGTACAATCTTGCCACCGTTTTGACTTGAGGAGGCATCCAATTGGGGAAACCGTTTAACTACGGCGGGCAGGCGGTCATCGAAGGGGTGATGATGCGTGGATCGCGCGTGATGGCGGTCGCACTGCGCCATCCAGAGGGGTACATCGTCGTGAAGACGGAGCCGCTCAACGAGGCACTCTACCGTGGCCCTATCAGCCGCATCCCTTTCCTGCGTGGGCTGGTGATGCTGTGGGACGCTCTCGGTCTGGGGGCCAAGGCGCTCATGACGTCGGCCGACGTGGCAGTTGGCGAGGAGACGTCGCTTTCAGGCCCTGGCGTCTGGGGGATGATTGTTGCAGGGATTGGCATAGGAATCGGGCTTTTTATGGCGCTGCCTTCTTTCCTGGCGGGACTGGTTGCTCCATATCTGTCTTCGGAGTGGTTGACCAGCCTGCTGGAGGGAGTCGTCCGGCTGCTCCTGATTTTGGGCTACATCTGGGTCGTCGGGCGTCTGCCAGATATACAGCGTGTGTTCGCCTACCACGGCGCGGAACACAAGACGATCAACGCCTACGAAGCGGGGGCGGGACTGACCGTGGACGACGTGCGTTCCTTTTCGACGGCCCATGCCCGCTGCGGCACTGCCTTCCTTCTTACGGTGGTCGTGCTGACGATCTTGATATTCGCTCCCTTCAAACAGCCGTCGCTGATCTGGCGTCTGCTCAGCCGGATCGTGTTGCTCCCGGTCATCGCCGGCGTTTCCTACGAGTTCATCCGCCTGACCGCGCGCTTTGCCGAGCACCGTTGGATGCATGGGCTGATCGCGCCGAACTTGGCGCTCCAGCAGTTGACGACCCGCGAGCCGGACGACGGGATGCTGGAGGTGGCGATCACGGCCCTAAAGGCCGTGCTGATGGACGAGGGGGTTACCGTTGGCGAGGCAGCAGGATGAACGAGGATAGGATGGACGTCCTGACCGCGATCCGACGGCGGATGAGTGTACGCAGTTACGGGGATCGCACGGTGGAGCCGGCCCTGCTTGAGCGCTTACTCGCTCTGGCAGGCACGGCCGACCACCTGACCGAGGTGCCCCCGCGTGCCGCGCTGGTCAGCGGCGTAGAGCGGACGCACCGTATCCTCACCTACATGATCGGCTTCTACGGGCTGGTGCAGAACCCGCCTCATCTGCTGGTGGGCGTGTTGCCTGAGGAGAGCGGCGCGGCCCGGCTCGATCTGGGATATGTGTTGGAACAGGTGGTGCTGGAGGCGACCCGGCTGGGGTTGGGCACCTGCTGGGTGACCGGCTCATACGACGCGCAACGCGCCGGAGAGGCCGTGGGGCTGGCACCGGGGGAAGTGGCGGCAGCAGTCTGTGCGCTGGGTTATCCCGATGAGGGTCGTTGGGGCCGCTTCCACAGCCGTACCGTGCGTCAGTTGGCCGGTGGTCATCGACGCAAACTGCTGGCGGAAATCGTCTTCTCCGGCCGCTGGGGGGAGCCCTGGTCGCCAGACGGGGCTGATCCGGCATTGGTGGGCGTCTTGGAATACGCCCGTCTGGCCCCCTCGGCCAGCAATCGCCAGCCGTGGCGCTTCATCGTCGGGCCAGACCGCGCGGTGCTCGCACTGGTACGAGCTGCGCCCATAGACGGGGGCATCGTGATGGCTCACTTCGCGCTGGCCTCCGCCGCGTTGGGGCGCGCGGGGCAATGGGAGGTGCGGCTGGGAGACGCCACCCTGGCGCGGGAGTGCAAGTTGCCGAAGGGGGTGATCCCCGTGGCGACCTTCGACTTGATTTCGATACGGCCTCGCTCCGCTCGGCCTACTCAATCGGCGCCTCGGCCCATCGTTGAGCGATCAGGTGGCTAGAAGACCCTCAAGACTCCAGCGTCGGGGGCAGCGACAGGGTGAAGGTGAACGTTGTGCCGCTCTCAGAGCTGCTTTCCAACCAGATGCGCTCCCCGTGCGCTTCCATAACCATTTTGCAAAAGGCCAGGCCCAGCCCGCTTCCGCGTTCGGCGTGCTGACCGGTGACGAATTTCTGGAACAACCGGCTTTGAACCTCAGGTGGGATGCCTGGGCCGGTGTCGCTGATGGAGATGAGGAGCCGAGACCGATCTGAGGTATCGGCCCTGGCCATCACCCGTACTTCACCGCCGGCCGGTGTGAACTTGACGGCATTGCCGACCAGGTTGTGCAGCACGCGCTCGATCAGTCCTGCGTCGGCCCAGACCGGGGGCAGAGTGGACGGCACATCACTTTCCAGATACAGGCCCTTATTGGCGGCCAGCGCTAACTGTGTGTCCAACACGTCGGTGACGAGATCGGCCAGCGATATCAGTGTATGCTCCAATGGCATCTGCTGGCTCTCCAGCCGGTTCATATCCAGAATCGCGTTGACCAATTGCAGCATCCTGTCTGTGTTGCTATGGGCAATCTCCCACAGTTGCTGCTGACTGGGCGAGAGGACATCGGCGATGCGCTTATCCAGGAGGGCCAAAGCGCCGTAGATGGCGGTGAGCGGATTGCGTAGGTCATGCACCATCGTATGCACGAGATCATCGCGCATTCTTTCCAGCGACCGCTCTTCGGTAACGTCGTGCAACACGAACAGCCGGCCGAGCGGTGTCTTATGGGCCATCACGGGCAAGTTCAGCCAGTGAATCGTATGAGGAGGCACCTCAAACTCACCTTCTCCAGATGGCTCGTCACCTGCCCGACCCCGGCGCATTTCGGCCAGGGTCGTTCGCACGGCGTCCGGAGCGTGGTGCCGCATGGCGATCAGGGCGTCTTGCAGAGGCCGGTTAACCCAGTCCTCGGGTCGGCCAGGGAGGCGCAAGAGATCAAGCGCGGGCGCGTTGACAACCAACAAGTGCTGATCCATTCCGACAAGGATGATTCCATCCCGACTGGACTCGATCAACGCCTGCAGGCGGCTTCGTTCATCCGCGACGGCCTGGAACAACCGGACATTGGCCATGGCCGTGGCTATTTGTTGGCCGATGGCCACTTGCAACGCCTGGCTCTCGGCCGAAAGATCACGCGGCCGGTGGGCGAACAGGCTCAGGGTGCCGAGCGAGCGCTCCTGGTGCAAGAGAGGGATGCCAGAGTAAGCACGCATGCCCAGGGCCCTCATCTCGCCGACAGCCAGCGGTACTTCCTGCTCGAGTTTCCTCAACGTCGGTGTCTCGTCTTCGATGTCGCTCACTGCCACAGCTTTGCCCTGGTCGTGGACGTAGGCGCACAACGTGCCTTCAAGACCCTCCTGCTGAAGCCGGTTGGATACGATGGGCGGTAGGCCTCGCTCGGCTGCTAGATATAAGCGGCCATCAGTCGGGTCGACCAGGCCAATCAGCCCGGCCTCAAAATCGAGCGAGGTCAGCGCCGAATCTAGAGTCTCCGAGAGCACGTCTTTCAATACCCACGACCGGCTGATCGCGCGTGCGACGGTGTACAGCGCGCCCAGGTCGGTGGCATATTGGCGTATCTCGGCATAGAGCCGGGCGTTGTCCAGCGCCAGAGCGATGGCTTCGGCCAGGGATTTAGCCAGCAGGATGTCATCCTCGTCGAAGGCGCCTGATTGGTCACTTGCCACATCGAGCACGCCCAGCACCCGTTCGCCGCGCCGCAAAGGGATGGCCAATTCACTATGGTGGGCAGGGTGGGCCTCCACGTAATCCGGGTCGGTGCTTATGTCGGGCACGTGCTGTGTCTGAGCCGTGCGGAAGGCCCGCCCGGTGACACCCTGCTCAATGGAAAGGGACTCGCCCTCGGTAGCGGGTAGCACTCCAGCCGCTGCCTGGACGACCAGATGAGTCGCTGTGTCATCGGGCAGGAGGATGGCGACAGCGGGCCAGCCCGTCAACCGAGCGACGGCGTCCACTGCTACGTGTGCTATGGCCTCCTGGTCGAGATGCCCCCCCACAGCGCGCAGGACTTCGTAAAGCGTAGTCTGACGGGTCGCCAGATGGCGCTGCTCGTCGTACATCTGCGCGTTGCGCACGGCCAGCATGATCTGGCTGGCGGCTGACTGTACCAGGTAGGCATGTTCGGTGTTGAAATGATTCGGTGTCGAATGCATGAGGGTGAGAACGCCCAACACTGCCGACCCGCTCACGATCGGAATGGCCAGGGCGGAGCGGGCTGTGTATGGCACGTCGGATAACTCCAGCCAGCGGTCGTCGAGAGAAGTGTCGTGGACCAGTGCGGGCTGGCGGTGATGGACGACCCAACCAGCCAGTCCTCCCTCCATCACACGTTTCACGAGGTCCTGCTGTTGCGCTGGCGTCGTTTCCTCGCGTGCTAAGATGCTATGAGTCACGACACCCGTTCCGTCCAATAGAAACATACTGCCTTGTTCGGCCCCTGTGAGAGTGGCGGCCATGTTCAGTGCACTCTCCAGGGTGGCCTCCAGAGATAGGGGTTTAACCGTGGCACGAGCCATGGCCACCAAGCTTTCGAACAATTGCTTCTGGGCCATCAAGCTCGCTTCGGCCCGTTTACGTTCTGTGATGTCGTATAAAACAATCAACCGGCCTATGAGACGACCGCGTCGGTCGTAGAGGGGGGAGATGTGCACGTCATAACTGCGCTGGGTTTTACCTTCCCCCAGGGCGATTTCGGTGTGTACCTCGGTTTCGTTGCGACAGTGCTCGACCAGGTCCGGCCTGTCGGCCAATATCTGGGCGATCGGCCGTCCAATCACCTCTGAAGTTGACCGGCCGAGGATGTTTTGCGCGGCCGGGTTGATGTCCAAAACACAGTTCTGCACATCCAGCACGAGCACACCGCCGCTCATGCTATCCACAACTGCGTTGCGCGCTACCGGCACAATATCGAACAGTCGGAAGCGGGAGACGCCCCAGACTACCATCAGGCCAGCTACAGTAAAGGCGAAGGGGGGCAGGTCCAGGGGAGAAGGGATCAAGTTGGAGAGCACTTGCCCCACGAACGGCACCAGCGAGCCAGCCAGCAAAACACCAGCCTGCCCACGACGCGGATGCGGTGCCCTGATGAACGCTTGAGCGAGCAGAAATGCGCCAAACAGGAGCAACACGTAGGTATATACAGCATGAATGCTGTGCCACACGCCATAGGTCGCATCCCACACCAAGAGTGAACCACTGGCCTTTAGTCTGACCTCGATCCACATCAAGTGGTGAACTTCGTTGGTCCAGACCACCAGCAGCGTGACCAGGGGTTCGACTATCAGTGCGGCCACGTTGCGGGGAGGCAACCACTTTTCGCGGCCAGTGTATTGGAGCACAAAAACAAGCCAGGCCGTCGGCACGGTGACAATGCCCACGTATCGCGCCTTGGCCCACAAGAGTTTGGCGAACAGGGTCTCGCTTCCCAGCCGCAGCGCGGACGTCAGCGACCATTCGGCCACGGCCAGCATAAGCAATGTGAACGATGCTGCCCCGGGAGCCGCACGACGTCTCCATGAGTAAATGGCAAGCCCGGCCGAGATCGCCGTCGCTATAAGCAGCGGGAACACAAGAGGTGTAGTCTGCCAGTTCATCATATTGGCTCTCCTGCCCGTGGCTACCCGCCCTCCTGGCGGGACGGCGGCCGCAACGCTCCGATGCCTCCTCCATAGCAGCAAGACGGCGCCCCTCCGCACCTATGGTTATTATACACAGATTGCCAGAATGTGCGAACAGTGATCGTTGAAGTGATCAGGATGGAAAAGAGCCCCCTCATACAGGAGGCTCCAGAGTCACACGAGCTTAAGTGGAGCGTTTGTCCGCATCAGAGAGCCTTTCGCAATTCAAACTGCCAGACTGCGGAAGTCTCGAAGGTGCTCC